>JARRBR010000032.1 GCA_029982755.1 Rhodocyclaceae bacterium | reverse complement strand
TCGCCCTCACGCAGTTGCGCTTCACTTCGCTTGCTGTGATCAACTTACGGCGGGACTTGCACCCGCAGGAGTGCGCCCATGCTGGGCGCACACGAAAAAGGCCAGCCCCGAGGGACTGGCCTTTTTTCTTGCAACGGATGGTGCCGGAGAAGAGACTCGAACTCCCGACCTTCGCATTACGAATGCGCTGCTCTACCAACTGAGCTACACCGGCTGAGGGCGCGGATATTACCCCATGCGCCCAGCCCGCAGCAACCATAGCGCGCCGTTTTCTCGGCGCCGCTCGGGAATAAGAAAAACTTTGCGCGCAATCTACTTTTCCGTATGAGACTCCGTTAGAATCCGGGCCAATTCAGGGCGGAGGAGACAAGCCCGATCAAAGAACGCAGCCCCGCGGGGGACGACCTCTCCCGCGGCAGCCGCGCCACAGAATCCCCGGTGCGACGCGGCCCTTGCCGCCCGTTCGCCGCATCGTCCCCCCTGCATTCACTCCGCTCCCATGTTCGGCCTGGACCTTTTCGAGATCGCCCTGATCGGCGCCGCAGCCTTTGCCGCAGGCGCGGTCAATTCGGTCGCCGGCGGCGGCACCTTCTTCTCCTTCCCCGCCCTGCTCGCGGTCGGCGTCCCCCCGGTGGTCGCCAACGCCAGCAACTCCGTATCGCTGTGGCCCGGCAGCCTGGCCGGCGCGTGGGCCTTCCGCCGCGAGCTGAAGCGTTTTTCCCGCAGCCTGCCCATCCTCTCGGTGGTGGCCTTCGTCGGCGGCATCGTGGGTGGCCTGCTGCTGCTCGCGACCTCCAACGCGGCCTTCGCCAAACTGATCCCCTGGCTGCTGCTGGTCGCGACCGTGCTGTTCGCCTTCAGCGCGCAGATTTCGGCCCTGGTCAAGAAGTGGAAGCCCGCACCCGAGGGCGTGGACGAGCGACACATCGGCCCGGGCGGCTACCTGTTCCAGCTCGTCGTCTCGGTCTACGGCGGCTTCTTCGGTGCCGGCATGGGCATCCTGATGATCGCCGCGCTCGCCATCCAGGGCTTCAAGGACGTGCATGAGATCAACGCGCTGAAGAACTGGCTGTCGGCGGTGATCTACAGCGTCGCGGTCGGCACCTTCGTGATCGCCAACGCCGTGTCCTGGCCGCACACCCTGGTGATGCTGGTCACCGCCACCGTGGGTGGCTACTGGGGCGCAGCCATGGCGCGCAAGTTGCCGGCGATCTGGCTGCGGCGCTTCATCATCACCGTCGGTGGCCTGCTGACGCTGTACTACTTCGGCAAGACGCTCTGAGCGCCATGCTCGCCGGCCTGTCCGCCGCGCTCGGCGCCGGCCTGCTGTGGGGGCTCGTGTTCCTGACCCCGCTGGTGCTCCACGACTACCCCGGCTTCATGCTGGCCGTCGGCCGCTACCTGGCCTTCGGCGTGCTGGCGGTGGGCCTCGCCTGGTTCGACCGCAGGGCGCTCGCCCAGCTCGATCGCGCCGACTGGATCGAGGCCGCCAAGCTGGCGCTGATCGGCAACCTGCTCTACTACGCCACGCTGGCGAGCGCGATCCAGCTCGCCGGCGCGCCGGTACCGACCCTGATCATCGGCACCCTGCCGGTGGTGATCGCGGTGAGCGCGAACCTGCTCGACCGCCGGCGCGGCGGCGGCGAGGACAGCGCGCCCTGGATCCGCCTCGCCCTGCCCCTCGCGCTGATCCTCGCCGGCCTGCTGGTGGTGCACGCCAACGCCGGCACGCACGCCGCGACCGGCAGCCCCGGCGACTACCTCCTCGGCCTCGCCTTCGCGTTCTGCGCGCTGGCGTGCTGGACCTGGTATCCGATCCGCAACAGCCGCTGGTTGCGCGCGCGCGGCCCCGGGCTGGCGCGCGCGTGGGCGACCGCGCAGGGCCTGGCGACGCTGCCGGTGGCGATCGTCGCCGGTCTGGGCTACGGCCTGTGGGACGGCCTGGCGGCGAGCAGCAGCGCGGGCTTCGAATGGCCGCTCGGGCCCCGGCCACTGCTGTTCGTGCTGATGTGCCTGCTGCTCGGCCTCGCCGCATCCTGGCTCGGCACCCTGCTGTGGAACCAGGCCAGCCACCTGCTGCCCGCGGCGCTGGTCGGTCAGCTGATCGTGTTCGAGACCCTCGCTGCCCTGCTCTACGCCTTCATCTGGTACGGCCGCTGGCCGACCCTGGCCGAGGCCGCGGGCATCACCCTGCTGATCCTGGGCGTGATCGGCGGCGTGAGCGTGTTCCGCCGCAAACCGGAATCACCGGGCAGCTGAGGCGGCACAACAGCCGCGGCCGGCATGCGGCACGCGATGGGCGTTATCATGGCGCCTCTTTTGCACTGCAGCACCAGCCCGCGGAAATCCGCTCCCGATCCATGGACCAGCTGACCCAGATCATCCTCCAGGCCGGCCGCTCGGCGGTCGAGCTCTCGCTCTTCGTACTGCTGCCGATCATGGTGGTGATGCTGTCGCTGATGCGCCTGCTCGAGGCGCGCGGCGTGCTCGACTGGGTGGTGGCCCGGCTCGCGCCGCTGCTGCGTCCGGCGGGACTCACCGGGCTGGGGGTGTTCGCAGCGCTGCAGATCAACCTGGTGAGCTTCGCCGCACCGATGGCCACGCTGACGATGATGGAAGGCCGCGGCGCCTCCGACCGCCATCTCGCCGCCACGCTGGCGATGGTGATGGCGATGGCGCAGGCCAACGTGACCTTCCCGATGGCGGCGATGGGCCTGGCCTTCGGTCCCGCGCTGCTGCTGTCGCTGGTCGGCGGCATCGCCGCTGCGGCCACCACCTACCACCTCTTCGGCCGCGGCCTGTCGAGCGCGGAGGCGCCGATGGACGAGACCCTGCACCACCGCGTGGCCGACGACGCAAAGGGCGTGCTCGACGTCATCAACCGCGCCGGTGCCGAGGCCTTCAAGATTTCGGTCGGTGCCATCCCTATGCTGGTGCTGGCGCTGGTGGCGGTGATGGCGCTGCGCGCGAGCGGCGGCATCGACCTGCTGACCGGCCTGCTCACCCCGCTGCTGCGCGCCTTCGACCTCGACCCGGCGCTGATCCTGCTGACGCTGACCAAGTACATCGCCGGCGGCACCGCGATGATGGGGGTGATGGACGAGATGCTCAAGGCCGGCACGACCACGATCGATACGCTCAACGCCAGCGCCGGCTTCCTGATCCACCCCTTCGACGTCGCCGGCGTGGCGGTGCTGATCTCGGCCGGGCGCCGCGTGGCCGCGGTGTGGAAGCCGGCCGCGCTCGGCGCGGTGGTGGGCATCGCGGTGCGGACCGTGGGCCACGGGCTGCTGTAAGCTAGCTGCACCCCGTCACGCGCCACCACTCTTCCGCCATGATCGCTGCCCTGACCCTGCTCCTCGTGTTCCAGCTCGCCGGCGAGGTCATCGCCCGCGCGCTCGCCCTGCCGGTGCCCGGCCCGGTGATCGGCATGGCCCTGCTGTTCCTCGCCCTGCTGCTGCGCGGCGGGCCCGGCGAGGATCTGCGCCAGACCTCCGGACAGCTGCTGCAGCACCTGTCGCTGCTGTTCGTGCCCGCCGGTACCGGCATCGTGATCTACGGCGACCGCATCGCCGCCGAATGGCTGCCGCTGGTGGTGGCGCTGTTCCTCAGCACCTTCCTCGCGCTGGCGGTGACCGCGCTGGTACTCAAGGCGCTGATCGGCAAACGGCCCCGGATGCCGGCAGGAGACGACCGATGAACCCGAACCTCGAAGAAATCTGGGTCTATCTCTCGACCTCCCCGCTACTCGGGCTGACGCTGACCCTGCTCGCCTACCAGGCGGCGTTCTGGGTCTACAAGCGCTGCGGCTTCCATCCGCTCGCCAACCCGGTGCTGATCAGCGTCGCCATCCTCGCCAGCCTGCTGCTCGCCACCGACACGCCCTACCAGACCTATTTCGACGGCGCGCAATTCGTGCACTTCCTGCTCGGCCCGGCGACCGTGGCGCTGGCCATCCCGCTCCATGCGCAATGGCCACGGCTGAAGGCGATGGCCGGGCCGCTGACGATCGCGCTCGTCGCCGGCTCGCTGACCGCGGCGCTGTCGGCCTGGGGCCTCGGCGCCCTGCTCGGCGGCAGCCGCGAGTCGCTGATGTCGCTCGCACCCAAGAGCGTGACCACGCCGATCGCGATGGGCGTCGCCGAACGCATCGGCGGCCTGCCCTCGCTGACCGCGGTGCTGGTGATCAGCACCGGCATCATCGGCGCGGTGTTCGCGCGCAGCATCTACCGCTGGCTGCGCATCGACGACCACGCGGTGCGCGGCTTCGCGATCGGCATCGCCTCGCACGGCATCGGCACCGCGCGCGCCTTCCAGGTCAGCGAACAGGCGGGCGCCTTCGCCGCGCTGGCGATGGGACTGAACGGTCTGCTCACCGCGCTGTCCCTGCCGTGGATCATGCCCTGGGTGGAGCGGCTGTTCGCACGCTGACCCCGGCCCGGGCGCGCGCGCTGCCGCTCGAAGAATCAGAACCCGACCCGACACGACCCAAGGACGAGGGGCAGCCCGAGTGCTCAACGCAATCTACCGCTGGATCGACCGCAACCTGCTCGAACTCGGCCGCGAGATGCGGCTCTCCTATCTGCCGCCGCTGATGGTGTATTGCGCAGCGGGCGTGTCCGGGCTCACCGGCATCGTCGGCACCTTCTTCGTCAAGGACTACCTCGGCCTGTCGGCCGCCTTCCTCGCCGCGCTCGGCTTCTGGGCGGGCATCCCATGGGCGCTGAAGATGCCGATCGGCCATCTGGTGGACCTGATGTGGCGGCACAAGGCCGGCCTGGTTTACCTGGGCGCCAGCCTGATTGCCGCCAGCCTGCTGATCATGATCGGGCTGATCGGCAGCCCCGACGCGATGCGCGCGGTGATGCCGATCGAGGCCTGGTTCGTGCTGTCGGTGCTGCTGTCACCGGTCGGCTACGTGATGCAGGACGCGGTGGCCGACGCGATGACGGTGGAGGCCGTGCCGCGCCTGGACGCGCGCGGCGAGCCGATCCCCGCCGAGACCGTCCGGCTGATGCACACCACCATGCAGATGCTCGGCCGGGTGGCGATCATCGGCGGCACGGTGCTGGTGTCGCTCGCCAACGTGGCGATGTTCCAGGGCTCCGAGGCGTTGCCCGAGCCGGAAAAGGTCGCGATCTACCTGCGCATCTACGAGCTCGCGCTGATCATCCCGCTGCTGTCGGTGAGCGGCGTGCTGCTCGGCGGCTTCCTCAAGCGCCGCGAGGCGCGGCGGCTGGCCGCGCTCGGCCGCAGCCGCGCCGAGATCGACCGCCTGCTCCACGATCCGGAAGAGAAGACCGCGCCCAACTGGTGGATCCTGGGCGGCAGCGCGGCCTTCGTCGCGCTCACCATCGGCGTCGGGCTGTCGGGCTTCGCATACGGCCAGGAGCTGATCTTCGCCACCTCGTTCGTGATCATCGGCTTCATGATCAGCCGCCTGCTGCGCGAGCTGTCGCCCGAGGCCGCCCGCACCCTGCTCGGCACGGTGATCATCATCTTCGTCTTCCGCGCCCTGCCCGGCCCCGGCGCCGGGGCGAGCTGGTGGATGATCGACGAGCTCGGCTTCGACCAGAGCTTCCTGTCGCGGCTGGACCTCATCACCAGCACGCTGACGCTCGCCGGGCTGTTCCTGTTCCGCCGCTTCATGGCCGAGAAGTCGATCGCGCAGATCGTGATCTTCCTGACCATCGCCGCCACCGTGCTGTCGCTGCCGATCATCGGCATGTTCCACGGCCTGCACGAATGGACTGCGGCGCACACCGGCGGCGTGGTCGATGCGCGCTTCATTGCCATCGCCAACACCGCCCTCGAATCCCCGCTCGGCCAGGTATCGATGGTGCCGATGCTGGCGTGGATCGCCAACTCCGCGCCACCGCACCTGAAGGCGACCTTCTTCGCGGTGATGGCGTCCTTCACCAACCTCGCGCTGTCGGCGTCGCAGCTCGGCACCAAGTACCTGAACCAGATCTACACGATCGCACGCGAGGTCAAGGACGCGGCCACCGGCGCCATCACCACGCCGGCGGACTACGGCGAGCTCGGCACGCTGCTGGTGACCGTGACGGTGCTCGGCCTCGTGCTGCCGCTGGCGGCGATCCTGCTCACCCGGCTGGCCGGCCTGCGCAGCGCCTGAGGGGGTGCCAGGCCGCCGCCGCGCGCCCGCCGAGTTGATCTGTCGCATTGTCTTCCGCCGGCGGCAGGCGGACACTTGAGGGCATTCAACCCTCAGCGAGGATCACCATGACACCCAGCTCGGTACACGACATCCGCAACCTCGCCCTGCTCGGCCATGCCGGCAGCGGCAAGACCACGCTGGTCGAGGCCCTGCTCGCCGCCGCCGGCGAGATCGGCGCTGCCGGCAGCGTCGAGCGCGGCGACACGGTCGCCGACTTCGACCCGCAGGAAAAGGCGATGTGTCACTCGCTGCACGCCGCGCTGGTGCATCTGGAGTGGGCCGGGCACTGGATCAACCTGCTCGACACCCCGGGCCTGCCCGACCTGTCTGGCCGTGCCCTGGTCGCGCTGCCGGCGGCCGACACCGCCGCCGTGGTGATCAACGCCGCGGCCGGCATCGAGAGCGGCACGCGGCGCATGATGGACGCCGCGAAGGGCAAGTGCCGCATGATCGTTGTCAACAAGATCGACGCCGCCGGCGCCGACCTCGGCGCGCTGATGGACTCCATCGCCGCCACCTTCGGCCGCGAGTGCCTGCCGATCAACCTGCCGTCAGCGGACGGCAGCCGCGTCGTCGACTGCTTCTTCGCGCCCGACAGCGCCGCCGCCACCGCCTTCTCCAGCCCCTCGGCCGCCCACGACGCGATTGTCGACCAGGTCGTCGAGCTCGACGAGGAACTGATGGCGAAGTACCTCGAGCAGGGCGAATCGCTCGACCCCGAGCAGCTCCACGCGCCCTTCGAGCAGGCCCTGCGCGAAGGCCACCTCGTGCCGGTGTGCTTCGTCTCCGCGCGCACCGGCGCCGGCGTGCGCGAACTGCTCGACATCCTCGGCAAGCTCGCGCCCGACCCCACCGAGGCCAACGCCCCCGCCTTCCTGAAGGGCGAAGGCGCCGCGGCCGAGCCGGTGGAAGTGGCGCTCGACCCCGAGCGCCACGTGGTCGCCCACGTCTTCCAGATCGCCAACGACCCCTATCGCGGCAAGCTCGGCCTGTTCCGCGTCCATCAGGGCCAGGTCACGCCCAACTCGCAGCTCTACATCGGCGACGGCCGCAAGCCCTTCAAGGTGGCCCACCTGCTGCGCATGCAAGGCAAGAACGCGGTCGAGACCACGCTCGCCGTGCCCGGCGACCTGTGCGCGGTCGCCCGCGTGGACGAGATCCAGCGCGACTCGGTGCTGCACGACTCGCATGACGAGGACTTCTACCACCTCGCCCCCGCCGCCTGGCCGCAGCCGGTGTTCGGACTGGCGCTGATGACGCGCAAGCCGGCCGACGAGCAGAAGCTGTCCGAGGCGCTCGCCCGCCTGACCGAGGAGGACCCCTGCCTCGAGGTCAGCTTCGATGCGCGCCACCGCCGCACCGTAGTGCGCGGTCTGGGCGAGCAGCACCTCAAGATCGTGCTCGAGGAGCTCGCCACGCGCTGGAACCTGCAGCTCGACACCGCCACGCCGAGCATCCCCTACCGCGAGACGATCACCGTCGTCGCCGAGGCGCGCTACCGCCACAAGAAGCAGAGCGGCGGCGCCGGCCAGTTCGGCGAGGTCGCGCTGCGCGTCGAGCCGCTGCCGCGCGGCGCCGGCATCGAGCTCGGCGACGAGGTCAAGGGCGGCACCATCCCGACCAACTTCATGCCGGCGGTCGAGAAGGGCGTGCGCCAGGCGCTCGCCGAGGGTGCGCTCGCCGGCTTCCCGCTGCAGGACCTGCGCGTCGTGATCACCGACGGCAAGCACCACGCGGTGGATTCGAACGAGATCTCCTTCGTCACCGCCGGTCGTCATGCGCTGATCGAGGCGGTGCTGGCCGCGCGCCCGATCGTGCTCGAGCCGCTGCTGGACGTGCAGGTGAAGGTGGCCGACGCGCTGTTCGGCGAGGTGAGCGCGGAACTGGCCGGGCGTCGCGGTCGCCTGACCGCGACCGACAGCCCGGCGCCCGGGTGGACGCTGATCTCGGCGCGCGTGCCGATGGCGGCGCTGGAAGGCTTCGAGAGCCGGCTCAAGGCGATCTGCGCCGGCGAGAGCGAATTCGTGCTCGAAGCCGGCGGCCACGAGCCCGCGCCGCAGGACGTACAATCCGAGCTCGCCCGCGTCCACGCCAGCGGAGGCAACGGCAACGGCGCGCACTGATCGTCGTTACGACCCGGCCCTGCGGGGCCGGGCCATTGTTCCAGGTGCCGATGAAACTCGATGAACGCCAGCGCGCCTACTGGCGCCGCAACCTGACCCTGACCCTGACCCTGCTCAGCGTCTGGTTCGGCGTGACCTTTCTCGGCGGCTACTACGCCAGCGAGCTCAACACGGTGAGCTTCCTGGGTTTTCCGCTGGGCTTCTATCTGTTCGCCCAGGGCTCGCTGCTGGTCTATCTGCTGATCATCGTGATCTACGTGTTCGCAATGAACCGTCTCGACCGCAGGTACCGTCACGACGGACGGCCCTGATCCGCGCCTCGACGTCGCGCCGGCGCGCCGCCGGCGACCTCACGCCGCTGCCGGCGGAACGATCATTTCTGCGCCGTGGGCTGTGTCTCGTCGAGCTTCTTGCGCTTGGGCACGATCGGGTGCGCATGGCGGCCGAGCGCGAAATCGAGGAAGAACTTCATCCAGATCGTCACCCCCGCGGTCGCGGTCCAGGTGTCGAAATCCATGCTGCCGGTGACGATGCCGAAGATCGTGAATAGGATCACCACCCCGCCGATCAGGTTGATGGCGAGCGTGAATGGAGCGTAGCGCGCCGGGTTGGGCGGCGGCATGCCGCGCTTGAGCGCCACCTCGGAAAAGTCGCGCTTGAACAGGATCCTCCACGCCCGCCGGAACCAGAAGAAGGCGATCGGAAACAGGGCGAGGAACAGGATCCAGTTCAGGGCGATGCTTGCATTGAAGATCATTTGCTACTCCGCTGGACGCGGCCAAACCCGCAATCCGCAAGGTGCCACAAAAGAAAAGCCCCGCCAATGCCGCCGGCGGGGCTCCGGTCGCGTCACCCGGCCGGAACGCACCGGGTGACGCAGCCCATTCGACAATCGGGCTTAGTGGGCACCATCCACCAGCTTCGAACCGCGCGGGATACGCACCGACTCGACCATGTGCTGGATGTGCTCGGGCGGCTCCTTGGTCACCTTGTCGACCGCGAAGGCGACGATGAAGTTGAAGATCGCACCGACCGCACCGAAGGCTTCCGGCGTGATGCCGAAGAAGCTGTTCGCACCGCCGATCAGGTCGAGGTACTCGGTGCCCTTGATGAAGAACAGGCCCTTGTGAGCGAACACGTAGAACAGGGTCACGAACAGGCCAGCCAGCATGCCGGCGATGGCGCCTTCCTTGTTCATCTTCTTGGAGAAGATGCCCATCATGATCGCCGGGAACAGCGACGATGCCGCGATACCGAAGGCCAGCGCAACCGTACCGGCGGCGAAGCCCGGCGGGTTGAGACCGAGCCAGCCCGCAATCACGATCGCCACCGCCATCGAGATCTTGCCCGCGAGCAGCTCGTTCTTGTCGCTGATGTTCGGGTTGAAGACACCCTTGACCAGGTCATGCGAGACCGCGGACGAGATCGCCATCAGCAGGCCGGCAGCGGTCGACAGCGCGGCAGCCAGACCACCGGCAGCCACCAGCGCGATCACCCAGTTGGGCAGCAGCGCGATTTCGGGGTTCGCCATCACCATGATGTCGGCGTTCACCGTCAGCTCGTTGCCCTTCCAGCCCGCGGCCTCGGCCTTGGCCTTGGCATCGGCGTTCTTGGTCTTGTCGTTGTAGTACTGGATGCGGCCGTCGCCGTTCTTGTCCTCGAACTTCAGCAGGCCGGTCTTCTCCCAGCGCTTCATCCATTCCGGACGCTGCTCGTACTGCAGGCTGCTCTCGGTCGCGTACAGGTCGGCGTTCGCCTTCACCTTCTCGGGGTTGACGACCAGGTTGCCGCTGGCAGTGGTCTCGAGACCAACCGCCTGGTTCACCGTGGCATGCAGGTTCAGCTTGGCCATCGCGGCGACGGCAGGCGCGGTGGTGTACAGCAGGGCGATGAAGATCAGTGCCCAGCCGGCCGAGCTGCGGGCGTCCTTCACCGTCGGAACGGTGAAGAATCGCATGATGACGTGCGGCAGGCCCGCGGTACCGATCATCAGTGACAGGGTGTACATGAACATGTTCAGCATGCTGCCCGGCATCGAGGTCGTGTACTGGTCGAAGCCGAGATCCTTCACCACCAGGTCGAGCTTGCTCAGCAGCGAAGTCTCCGTGCCCGAGATCTGGGAGCCCAGGCCCAGCTGCGGCAATGGGTTGCCGGTGAGCTGCAGCGAGATGAAGATCGCCGGCACCAGGTAGGCGGCGATCAGCACGATGTACTGCGCGACCTGGGTGTAGGTGATGCCCTTCATACCGCCGAACACCGCGTACAGGAACACAATCCCCATACCGATGTAGATGCCGGTGTCGCTGGACACGCCGAGGAAGCGCGAGAACGCTACGCCGACGCCGGTCATCTGACCGATGATGTAGGTCAGCGAGGCGGTCAGCAGGCACACCACCGCCACCGTCGACGCGGTCTTCGAGTAGAAGCGGTCGCCGATGAACTGCGGCACGGTGAACTTGCCGAACTTGCGCAGGTACGGTGCCAGCAGCATCGCCAGCAGAACGTAGCCGCCGGTCCAGCCCATCAGGAACAGGCCGCCGCCGTAACCCATGTTGGCGATGAGGCCGGCCATGGAGATGAAGGACGCCGCCGACATCCAGTCGGCCGCGGTGGCCATGCCGTTGGTGATCGGGTGCACGCTGCCGCCCGCGGCATAGAACTCGCTGGTGCTGCCGGCGCGCGCCCAGATGGCGATGCCGATGTACAGCGCGAAGGACGCGCCGACCACCAGATAGGTGATGGTTTGGAGATCCATATTCCTCTTACTCCTCGTGGACGTCGAACTGGCGGTCGATGTCGCCCATCTTCTTCGCGTACCAGAAGATCAGCACGATGAAGATGTAGATCGAACCTTGATGGGCGAACCAGAACCCGAGCGGATAGCCGCCCAACGAGATGCTGTTGAGGGCAGGTGCAAAGAGGATGCCGGCGCCGAACGAGACCAAGAACCAGATGATCAGGATCTTGGTCAGGAGGCCCAGCACGGCTTGCCAGTAGCCTGAGCTGTTGTTTTCCATCATGTCTCCTCGTTATGTGTGAGATACCGCCGTCGCAGGAACGCGGGAGAAACAATCCCGGTCATGCAAAGGTAGGCGGATTATAGGAACATCACTCTTACTTATCGCTTACAGCGGCTTACAGAAAGCTGAACGAGCCGCGCCGGACACGAAAAAGCCCGCCGGCTCCGGTCGGAGCGGGCGGGCTGCGGGCGATCCGCGGCAGGCGCGCAGCTGCCGGCGGTCGCGTCCTCGATCACATGCGCGCGATCATCGCGTCGCCGAAGGCCGAGCACGAGACCTCGCTGGCGCCCTCCATCAGGCGGGCGAAGTCGTAGGTGACCTGCTTGTCGGCGATCGCCGCCTCCATGCCCTTGATCACCAGGTCGGCGGCCTCCTTCCAGCCCAGGTGGCGCAGCATCATCTCGGCCGACAGGATCAGCGAGCCCGGGTTCACCTTGTCCAGCCCGGCGTACTTGGGCGCGGTGCCGTGGGTGGCCTCGAAGCAGGCGTAGCGGTCGGAGATGTTGGCGCCCGGCGCGATGCCGATGCCGCCCACCTGCGCGGCGAGCGCGTCCGAGACGTAGTCGCCGTTGAGGTTGAGCGTGGCGATCACGTCGTACTCGGCCGGACGCAGCAGGATCTGCTGCAGGAAGGCGTCGGCGATCGCGTCCTTGACCACGATCTCGCGGCCGGTATTCGGGTTCGTGAACTTGCACCACGGGCCGCCGTCGATCGGCTGCGCGCCAAACTCCTGCTGCGCCACCTTGTAGCCGGTGTCGCGGAACAGGCCTTCGGTGAACTTCATGATGTTGCCCTTGTGCACCAGGGTCACGCTCTTGCGGTCGTTGTCGATGGCGTAGCGGATCGCGGCGCGCACCAGGCGGGTCGTGCCCTCGACCGAGACCGGCTTGATGCCGATGCCGCAGTCCTGCGGGAAGCGGATCTTCCTGACCCCCATCTCCTCCTGCAGGAAGCCGATGACCTTGTTCGCCGCTTCGGAACCCGCCTGCCACTCGATGCCGGCGTAGATGTCCTCGGTGTTCTCGCGGAAGATCACCATGTCGGTCAGCTCGGGGTGCTTCAGCGGGCTGGGCACGCCCTTGAAGTAGCGCACCGGGCGCACGCACTGGTAGAGATCGAGTTCCTGGCGCAGCGCGACGTTGAGCGAGCGGATGCCGCCGCCCACCGGCGTGGTCATCGGGCCCTTGATCGACACCGAGTATTCCTTGAGCGCGTCGAAGGTCTCCTTCGGCAGCCACTCGTCGGGACCGTAAATCTGCGTCGACTTCTCGCCCGCATAGACCTCCATCCAGTGGATCTTGCGCTTGCCGGCGTAGGCCTTGTCGACCGCCGCGTCGATGACCTTGATCATCACCGGCGTGATGTCGACGCCGATGCCGTCGCCCTCGATGAAGGGGATGATCGGATTGTCCGGAACGGCCTGCCCCGGAACGATCTTCTGGCCGCCTGCGGGTACCTTGATCTTCGATGCGCTCATGTCTGCTCCCTCGCTCGATGTCCGTGGATCGCGTCCGCGGATCGGATGTGGATGAACTGCCACGGGAACGCTCGTCGTGCGACGAACGGGAGGGCTGCGACGGCGTCTCGGGCGCACCGCAACCCCGTACCGAGCGGTGATTATCCCCCAAAGGCCGGCATGCCGAAACGATGCGGTGCAGCATGGCCGCATCGGCGCCGGTGTTAAGATCCTGGCGTTTTCCGCCGCGACCGAGGCGCATGCGGCAGGCCCCCTGCGGAGGTGCTCGATGGACGTGCAATTGGGAGAGAACCCGGTCGCGCATGCGATCGCGCAGGCCCTGGTGGAGGGCTTCAACAGGCACTACCGCATCTTCCGCGACACCTCGCGCCGCGCCAAGGAGCTGTTCGAGGCGGCGCAGTGGCAGAAGCAGCTCGACGCGGTGCGCGAGCGCGTGCAGTTCTACGACGACCGCGTCGACGAGACCGTCGCCCGCCTGCACGACGAGTTCGATGCCGACGCGCTCGACGACGTGACCTGGCAGCAGGTCAAGCTCCAGTTCATCGGCATGCTGATCAACCACCGCCAGCCCGAACTGGCCGAGACCTTCTTCAACTCGGTCACCACCAGGATCCTGCACCGCAGCTACTTCAACAACGACTACCTGTTCGCGCGCCCGGCGATCTCGACCGAATACATCGAGGCCTACCCGCCGGTGTATTCGAGCTACTACCCGCGCGACCGCGGGCTGCGCGCCACCCTCCGCCGCATCGTCGAGGACTTCGACTGGCAGCGCAGCTTCGAGGACCTCGACCGCGACGTCGACCACGTGATGCGCGCCACCCTCGCCCACCTCGGCGAGTGGCCGCAGATGGAGGTCAATTGCCAGATCCAGGTGCTGTACTCGGCCTTCTACCGCAACAAGACCGCCTACATCATCGGCAAGACCGTCAACGGCTACCAGGAATACCCGTTCGCGGTCGCGGTGCGCCACAACGCACGCGGCCAGCTCTACCTCGACACGGTGCTGCTCGACCCCTGGCGCATCTCGGTGCTGTTCTCGCTGTCGCGCGCCTATTTCCTGGTCGACATGGAGGTCCCCTCGGGCTATGTGCAGTTCCTGCGCTCGATCATGCCCAACAAGCCGAGGAGCGAGCTGTACACCATGCTCGGCCTGGGCAAGCAGGGCAAGACCATGTTCTTCCGCGACCTGGTGGCCCACCTGCGCCATTCCAACGACCGGTTCATGATCGCGCCGGGCATCCGCGGGCTGGTGATGCTGGTGTTCACGCTGCCGTCCTTCCCCTACGTGTTCAAGGTCATCAAGGACGTGTTCGGCGCCTCGAAGAACATGGACCGCGCCACGGTCAAGCGCAAGTACCTGATGGTCAAGCACGTCGACCGTGTCGGGCGCATGGCGGACACGCTGGAGTTCTCCTACGCCGCGCTGCCGCGGTCGCGCTTCCAACCCGAGCTGCTGGAAGAGCTGCGCACGCTGGCGCCGTCCGCGTTCGAGATCGACGCCGACAAGCTGATCATCAAGCACCTGTACATCGAGCGTCGCATGACCCCGCTCAACATCCATCTGGAGCAGGCGAGCGACGAGGAGATGGAAGCTGCGGTCAGGGAATACGGCAACGCCATCCGCGAACTGGCGACCGCCAACATCTTCCCCGGCGACATGCTGTGGAAGAACTTCGGCGTGACGCGCTACGGGCGGGTCGTGTTCTACGACTACGACGAGATCGAGTACATGACCGACATGAACTTCCGCGCCATCCCGCCCGCGCCCTACGAGGAGATGGAGCTGGCGGGCGAACCCTGGTACTCGGCCGGGCCGATGGACGTGTTCCCGGAGGAGTTCGCCACCTTCCTGCTCGGCGTGCCGCGCGTGCGCAAGGCCTTCCTCAAGTACCACCGCGACCTGCTCTCGCCGCACTTCTGGCAGCAGGCGCAGCAGCGCATCCGCGACGGTTTCGTGGAGGACTTCTTCCCGTATCCGGAGGAGCTGCGCTTCTGCAAGCTGTTCCCGCAAGCCGCAAGCACGGGCGTGCCCTGAAACGGCGAGGCCCGCCGCCATGCCTGTCACATGGCGGCGGGCCTCATCGACACGCAGACAGCCGGGTCAGATCGCGACGCCCGGATTGCCGTCCATGCCCTTGAGCGTCGGCAGGTTGAGCGTGCGCTGGGTGATCACCTTCTGGCTGCGCAGGTAGTTGGCGACCACGTCCCACACCGCCGGACCGGAGTCCTTCGCCTCTTCCGACACCGGCGCCCAGCCCGCGACCTTGTAGGTCTTGTTCGGCTCGATGCGCTTGCCCTTGAGCATCATGTTGTCGATGCGCTTGCCCATCGCCGCGTTGGGGTCGCAGGTGTACTGCAGGCCGCCCACGCGCACCATGTCGCCGCCCTGCTGGTAGTAGGGGTCGGGGTTGAACAGGTTGTCGGCCACGTCCTCGAGCACGGTCTTGATCATCTCGCCGCTCATCTCGGTGAGCGTGGTCCACGGATAGGTGATCGCGGTCTGGTCGAGCAGGTGCTCCATGGTGATGGTGTCGCCCGGCAGCAGCGAGGTACCCCAGCGGAAACCGGGCGAGAAGGCGATCTCGGCGTCCTTCTCGGCGATCAGCGCGTCGACGATGAGCTGGTCCCACGAGCCGTTGAAGTTGCCGCGGCGGTAAAGCAGGCCCTCGGTGACGGCGAGCTTCTCGGTGAGCTTCTCGAGGAAGGGCGCGCGCGTCCGGTCGATGAAGGCGGCCATCTCGGGGTCGGCGGGCAGCAGATTGGAGAACACCGGCAGCAGCTTGTAGCGGAAGTCGGCGACCTTGCCGTTCCGGACGTCGAAGTCCATGACGCCGAGGAACTTGCCGTTGGAGCCGGCGTTGGTCACCAGGGTCTTGCCGCCGGCGTTCTCGACCACCGTCGGCGCAGGCATGCCGTCGTGGGTGTGGCCGCCGAAGATAGCGTCGATGCCGGTGACGCGGCTGGCCATCTTGAGGTCGACGTCCATGCCGTTGTGCGACAGCACGACCACGACCTGGGCGCCCTCGGCGCGCGCGGCGTCCACCGCCTGCTGCATCTCCTCGTCGCGGATGCCGAAGCTCCAGTCCGGGGTCTGCCAGCGCGGGTTGGCGATCGGGGTGTAGGGGAAGGCCTGGCCGACGATGGCCACCGGCACGCCGTTGATGTTCTTGATGACGTAGGGCTTGAAGACCGGATCCTCGAAGTCGGTGGTCTTCACGTTCTGGGCGACGATGTCGATCTTGCCGGCAAAGTCCTTCTCCTCGATCTCCTTGACGCGATCGGCGCCGTAGCTCGACTCCCAGTGCAGGGTCATCACGTCCACGCCGAGCAGCTTGCAGGCATCGACCATGTCCTGGGCGTTGGTCCACAGCGCGGTGCCCGAACCCTGCCAGGTGTCGCCGCCGTCGAGCAGCAGCGCGCCGGGGCGGCTGGCCTTCATCTTCCTGACCAGGGTGGCCAGGTGGGCGAAGCCGCCGACCTTGCCGTAGGTCCTCGCCGCCTCGACGAAGTCGAGATAGGTGAAGGCATGCGCCTCGAGGCTGCCCGGTTTGATGCCGAAGTGCTTGAGGAAGCCTTCGCCGACGATGTGCGGCGCGTTGCCGCGCATGCTGCCGACGCCGAGGTTGACGTTGGGCTCGCGGAAGTAGATCGGCAGCAGCTGGGCATGACAGTCGGTCATGTGCAGGAGGCTGACGTTGCCGAAGGGCGGCAGGTCGTAGAGCGCCTCGGCCGCCTTCTCGGCGCGGGCGAAGTTCGAGTGCAGCGTCATGCCGCCGGCCGCCGCGACGGCGAGCATCTGCATGAATTCACGACGATTCATCGACATGGGAAAACCCTTTGCATGAACGGGAGCGCGGACGTGGCAGAGCCTCCCTGCCGCACTCGGGATGAAACAAGGGCCCGGGGCCGAGGCCGCGGGCCCGTGTGGACCGCCTTCAGGCGGGACTTACTGGTTGACCGGCGAGGCGGGATCGAACAGGTAGGCCATCACGTGGCGGATCTGCTCTTCGGTGAGGATGCCCCCATAGCCGTTGCGCGGCATGTCGCTGCACGCGTTGTAGGCCTTGGAGTTCCACAGCTTGCCCCAGGTGTACTTCACGACCTCTTCCGAGTTGCCGCGCAGCTTGGCGTAGCCCTCGAGGCTGGGGCCGATGGTGCCCTCGGAAACCTCCTTCGGGTCCATCGCATGGCAGTTGTAGCAGCCGCCGCCGTTGTTGTCGGGCGTCTTGTCGGTCCAGGTCAGGCCACGGCCGCTGGCCGCGATCTTCTGCCCTTCCTTCCAGTCGCCGCCGGTGAAGTTGCCGTCGCTCGGCCACTTGATCGTGGCCATCTCCGCGGCCTCGAGCTTCTTCATGGTCTCGGCGTCGGGCGGCGTCAGGCCGGAGCAGGCCTTCTGCACCGCATCCTGCTTCTGGCGATCGATGCTGGCGATGCCGTTGGCCTTGAACGAGCTCACCATCATCTGCTCGACCTTGGTCTGAATTTGGTCCGCATTCGCGACCGACGCGCCCAGCACGAAGGGCAGTGCAATGAACAGTTTCTTCATGTCGTCCTCTCCCTCAGCGCTTGACGCCAGGCCACTGGGCCTCGGCACCATTGCCCTTGCCCGCCATGAACACCGACAAGGCGATCGTCACGTCCGACGCGAACACCGGCTCGGCCGTGCGCTGCTGGCGGAAGCAGTCCCACAGGCGGTGCTGCATGGTCCAGAACTGCGAGTTCGACACGCGGTAGGCCGGCCACGAGCCCCAACCCGCCGCCGCACCCTCCGGCTTGGTGATGTTGGGCAACTGGGTGGCACGGATGCGCTTGTCGTCCTGGCTGTGGCAGGAGGAGCAGGCGAAGTCCATCGCCCCGGTACGGTAGTGGAAGACACGCTCGCCCATGTCGTACATCTCCTTCACCTTGGGATGCGACAGGTCGACCGCGATCGGCTTGCCCTTGGAGTGGGTGACGACATAGGCCACCAGCGCCGCGAGCTTGCCGCGCTCGCCCTTGCCGAAACTGCCGTTGATGATCTCCGCCGACGGAATGCCCTGCTGGGCTTCCATGCAGTGCATCAGGCGGGATTCGAGATCCTGCACCTTGTCGGTGTCGGCGAAGTAGCGCGGCAGCTGCGCGGCCGCGCCTTCGACGACGCCCGGCCCGAGGCCGAGGTCGCACTGCTCGAGGGTGGCGTTCTTCGGGCCGCGGGCGGTGCGCCACAGCTCCTCGCCTTCCATCTCGAACAGCTCGGCCGGATTGCCGTCCGCGAGCATCTCGCGATAGGCGTCGAAATTGAGCTCATCGTCCGCCGCGGTCGCCAGCGGAGCCGTCAGCACGATCGCGGCGCCGAGCGCGGTGAGCAGTAGTTGTTTTTTCATTGTCTCTCCTCCAGGGTCGCACCCCTGCTGCCTGCGTTCATGGGATGTCGACACATCCCGCATCCTTCGCCCGCTCCGGCCCGGGTCGTCGACACGAGCCGGAGCGCGGCCTCAGGCGATCTGCACTTCGTCCGTGCGGGTGTCGCCCTTGTTGTCCACCCAGCTCACGACGAGCTTGTCGCCCTTGGCGCCACCGTTGAACTTGAAGGCGAGGTAGGGGTTGGTGGACACGGAGGGGCCGAACTCGGCGCTCAGCACGAGCTTGTCGTTGTGCTTGGCGGTCAGCTCGGTAATGAAGTGGGCAGGGATCACCGCGCCGGCGGAATCCTTGCGCTGGCCGGTTTCCATGACGTGGGACATCAGCACGCGGACTTCGGTGACGCCATCCTTGGCGGCGGCGCGAATGCGCATCGGGCTTGCCATATCGTTTCTCTCCTTGCTCTGTATTCCGGATCAGCCGCCGCAGCCGCCGAGGGTGACCTTGACTTCCTTCTTGGCCATGTAGAACTTGCCGTCGGCCTTGACCATCGCATAGACGTCGGAGGTCTGGCCCATCTTCACCCGCGTCTGCACGTCGGCGACGGTGCCTTCGGGCAGGTTGAAGGTGGCGGCGACCATGTTCGGGTTCTTCTCGATCATGATCACGATCTGCTCGGTCTTGGGCAGCTTGCTGACCACGCCGACCGGCACCACGGCGCCGTTCTCGGCGATGTCCGGCGCGGTGATCACTACGTCGGCGCTCTCGGCCGGCTTGCCGGCGCTGAAGGCGGCGAACGCCGCATCCATGTTCTTGGCCTCGAATGCCGTCTGGTTCCAGGCCGCATTCGCCATTTCCGGCTTGATCATGCCGGCCGCGGCCAGCAGGCCGAGCACGCCCAGGCCGCCGCCGGCCTTCAGGGTATCCCTGCGTTGATGGTTCATCCCGTCTCTCCTTGTTAAGGTGTTACTGCGCTTTCGCGCCTTCCAGAATCCACTTGACGAGTTGCCCGAGCTCCTCGTCGCTGACGTGGCCTTGCGGCGGCATCGGCACCGCCCCCCAGACCCCCTGGCCGCCCGCCTTCACCTTGGCGATGAGCCCGGCCGCGGCATCCGCCTGGCCCTGATACTTTTTTGCAATTTCATTGTACCCGGGGCCCACGACCTTGTTCGCCACGCCATGGCAGGCCATGCAGCCCTTGGCGTTGGCGAGGGCGAGCGTCGCCGCGGCGCCCGCGGCGGGCTGCGCAGCCGCGGCCGCGCCGCCGTTCTGTCCCGCGGCCTCGCCCGGCGCACCCGTGGGCTTGCCGCGGGTCTGGCCGACCGGACGATTCTGCTCGGCGAGGTTGCCGTGGGCATCCTGCGCGTAGTCGGGCAGCGCCGAGGCGATCACCACTTCCTTCTTGCAGTCCTTCATGCAGGCCACGTTCTTGACGTCGGGCGTGCCGCCGTTGCCGATGCCGCCCTTGGCCTGAGACGCTCCCGGCCACATGCCGTGGTCTGTGGTCATGCCGTTGCGGTTGGGCATGCGCGCCTGAACCTCGTGGATGTTCTCGTCGCTCAGCTCGAAATCGGCCGGGACGACCTCCGCCAGATTCAGAAGGTAGGCGAGGATCGCATAAACTTCGTCGGGTTTCAGCGATTTTGGCGCCGTCCACGGCATCGCGCGCTGGATGTAGTCGAACAGCGTCGACACCGTCGGCACCTTCATCAGCGTCGTGCGCTGGGGGAAGGAGCCGGTCACCAGCGCCGCCACCCGGCCGGTCTCGATGTCCTTCTGCGTCGTGCCGCCGACGAGCGGCGTGAACACCTCGTTGGATTCGCCGAACACGCCGTGGCAGCTGGCGCAGTGGGTTTCCCACAGCGCCATGCCGTCATCGACGTTGCCCCTGCCCTTGGGCAGGCCGGCGAAGTCCGGGCGCACGTCGATGTCCCAGGCCTTCACCTCGGCGGGCGTGGCCTCGCGACCGACGCCGGGGTAACGCTCCCAGGCCGCGGCCGAGGTGGCGGCGCCGGCGACTAGCAGCGCGATCAGCGTCTTAGAGAACCTGGACATTGCTCACCTCCCCGGATTCGACCACCTTCCAGGACTGGATGGCGTTGTTGTGATAGATGGACTTGGTGCCGCGCGCCGCGCGCAGCTGGCCGTAGGTGGGCTGCACGTAGCCGGTCTCGTCGACCGCGCGCGACTGCAGGATCGCGGGCTTGCCGTCCCACACCCAGTCGATGTTGAAGCGGGTCACCGCCTTCGACAGCACCGGGGTCTCCAGCCGTGCCTGGCGCCAGTTGATGCCGCCGTCGGTCGACACATCGACCCGGGTGACCTTGCCGCGGCCCGACCAGGCCATGCCGGAGATGTTGTAGAAGCCCTTGTCGAGCAGCAGCTGCCCGCCCGAGGGGGTGGTGATGACCGACTTGCACTCCTGGATGGACGTGTATTGCCGGTGCTGACCGTCGGGCATCAGGTCCATGTAATGCACCGCCTCGTCCTTCGTCGCCCAGGGCTTGTCGCCGACCTCGATGCGGCGCAGCCACTTCACCCAGCTCACGCCCTGCACGCCGGGCACCACCAGACGCAGCGGATAGCCGTTCTCGGGGCGCAGCATCTCGCCGTTCATGCCGTAGGCCACCAGCACCTCGCCCGACTCGATCATCTCCATGGGGATGGTGCGGGTCATCGACGAACCGTCCGCGCCCTCGGCGAGGACGAAGCGGCCCTTCTTGTAGTCCGCGCCGCACATGTCGAGGATGTCCTTCAGCGGCACCCCGGTGAATTCGGAACAGGACAGCATGCCGTGCGAGTACTGCACGGTGGGCACCGCGACGTTGCCCCACTCCATGCCGGTGTTGGCGCCGCACTCGATGAAGTGGATGCGCGACACCGAGGGCAGGCGCATGAGGTCGTCCATCGTGAACACGGCGTTGGTCTTGACCAGGCCGTTGATCATCAGGCGATGCTTCGAAGGATCGACGTCGTGCCAGCCCTGGTGATGGCGCTCGAAGTGCAGACCCGAGGGCGTGATGATGCCGAACAGGCCCTGCAGCGGCGTGAACGCCACCGACGAGCCGCCGACCCGGGTGAGACCCGGGCTCTCGCGCCGCTGCAGGCCGCGCTCGTATTTGGACGGCATGCCGTACGGATTGGCCGCGACCGGCAGGCCGAGCGTGGTGGACCACTGCGGCAGTTCCAGGATCGCCGGATCGCCTTCAACCGCGGCGCGCGCAACCGCCGGCGCGGCCATCGCCGCCGAAGCGGTCAGGAACGCCTTGCGCAGGAAATCCCGCCGTCCATCCTTGACCGCGGCGATCTGCTCGTCGGTCAGGAAGTTTTCCGGCGCCGGCCTGACCCGGCCGGGCCGGGCATCGATCATCGCCATGCCTTGTCTCCCCTCTGTGTTCTCAAAGCACAAAAATTCAGTCTTCTTGATCGTCGTCGTCATGCTTCAGCAAGCCGGTCTCGGGCGTGCTGAGATGCTCACGGGACGCGATGCGCACGCATACGGTGCGGCACAGTTCGGTGAAGTTCGGATCGATCAGGCGGTAGATCACCTGCGCCCCGTCCCTTCGCCGCCCGACCACGCCCGCGCGGTACAGCATGTTCAGATGCCGCGAGGCGTTGGCCTGATTGAGCCCGGACGCCTCCACCACCTCGTTCACCGAGCGCTCGCCATCGCACAGGCAGTGCATGATCTTCAGGCGCGAAGGCTCGGAAAGCAGGCTGAAATACTCGGCAGCGCTTTCGAAGACCTTCTCCAGCTCGTCCATATCAGCCTCTTTGATCCAGTCATTTTTGATTTGAATCAAATCTAAAACTATAGACTCATATAGTCAAGTACTAATATTTGTGCCACGCAGCAAACCTCATGCCAACGGCAATCCGCTTCTCGTGGAAGCACGGCGCAGGGTCGTTTGCGCCACATGTGCGGGCTATACTCGTGCCCTGCATCGATCGCAGGGACTCCGGATGCTGCCCGCAGGGGCGCGCCCACGGCCCTTCGCCATACCCAGGAAGAGGAGCACAACAGTGAAGCTGAACATCGCCATCGCCGCGTTCGGCATCGCCGGCCTCGTCGGCGCCGCCCACGCCCAGGACCCCAATCTCGCGCGCAACCTTGCGGCGACCTGCGCCAACTGTCACGGGACCAACGGCAAGAGCCTGGGCGGCATGGAGTCGCTCGCCGGCGAGCCGAAGGAGAAGCTGCTGCAGAAGCTCGCCGACTACCGCTCGGGCGACAAGCCGGCGACGATCATGCACCAGATCGTCGTTGGCTATACCGACGAGCAGCTCGACCTGATCACCACCTGGTTCGCGGCACAGAAATGACGACGGAGACGAGCAAGATGCTGAATCGACGCGATTTTCTCAAATCGGCAGCGGTCGCCGCGGCCGGCACGGGCGCCCTCCCCGGCTTCATCGGCCATGCGATGGCCACCACCACAAAGGCGCGCCACCACGTGGTCATCGTCGGCGGCGGCTATGGCGGCGCCACCGCGGCCAAGTACCTGCGCATGTGGGGCAATGGCGCTGTGGACGTCACCCTGATCGAGCGCAACACCACCTTCGTGTCCTGCCCGATCTCCAACCTCGTCATCGGCGGCGTCAAGCGGATCGAGGACATCACGATCAGCTACGACAACCTGAAGTCGAAGTGGGGGGTGAAGCTGATCACCGACGAGGCGACCGCGATCGACGTGGACAAGAAGACGGTCACCACCGCCAAGCACGGGACGATCGCTTGGGACCGCCTCGTGCTGTCGCCCGGCATCGACCTGCTGCCCGGCCGCATCGGCGGACTGGAGGGCAAGGAGGATCGCATCCCGCACGCCTGGAAAGCCGGGCCGCAGACCGTGCTGCTGCGCAAGCAGCTCGAGGCCATGCCCGACGGCGGCGTGTTCGCGATGCACATCCCGCGCGCCCCCTACCGCTGCCCGCCCGGCCCCTACGAGCGCGCCTGCCTGGTCGCCAACTACCTGCGCGAAGCCAAGCCCAAGTCCAAGGTGCTGGTACTCGATGCCAACGGCGAGATCCAGTCGAAGAAGGCGCTCTTCACCCAGGCCTTCGAGCGCTACGGCGCGCTGCTCGAGTACGTACCCAACAGCGCGCTGCAGAGCGTGGACGCCGACACCCTGACCGCCGAGCTCGAGTTCGATTCGATCAAGGCCGACGTGCTGAACGTGATCCCCCCGATGCGGGCCGGCAACATCGCGGCCACCACCGGCCTGCCGCTGATCAACGACGCCTGGGTCGATGTCGACTGGCTGACGCTCGAGGCCAAGGGCATGCCCGGCGTCCACGTCCTCGGCGACGCGCTGTTCCCGGCGCCGGCGATGCCGAAGTCGGGCCACATGGCGAACCAGCACGCCAAGGTGGCCGCTGCCGCGATCCTCAACCTGTTCGAAGGTCTCCCGCCCAACCCGACGCCGGTGGTCATGAACACCTGCTACAGCTTCGTGGACGCCAGGAACGTGATCCACGTCGCCTCGGTGCACCAGTTCGACTCCGCGAAGAAGCAGCCGATGCCGGTCGCGGGCGCGGGCGGGGTGTCGGCGATGGCCAACGACCTCGAAGGCAAGGCGGCGCTGGCCTGGGCGCGCAACATCTGGGCCGACATGCTGGCCTGATGCGCATCGCCACGCCATGAAAAAAGGGGCCCCTGCGCCCCCCTCTCGAACGAACGGGGTCGCGAAGACCCCGTTTTCGTTTCTGCGCGCGGGACAGAGCCCCACGAGCCGGTGCAATCGATGCAGCCGTCAGTCGAGCGTGCTGATGTAGAGCGCGACCGCCTTGACCTCGAGCTCGGAAAGCCTGGAGGCGATCGAATGCATGATCTCGTTGTCGTTGGTGCGCGCGCGGGTGTTGAAGGACTTCAGCTGCGCCTCGATGTAGCGCGGCACCTGCCCGGCCAGGCGCGGCAGCTGCTCGGTGCCGAGCCCCTTGTCGCCATGACAGCCGGCACAGGCCGCCACCCCGGAATACTCGTTGCCGCGATGGAAGATGAAGCGGCCGACCGCGGCCAGCTCCGCGTCGCGCGCGTCGCGCGGCTTGGTGGGCTTCTGCTCGAAATAGACGCCGAGCGCGAGCATCTCCTCGGGGGTCAGGTCCTGCGCCATGCCATTCATGGTGTCGCTCTTGCGCCGGCCCGACTTGAAGTCGCCGAGCTGCTTGGCGATGTACTGATGATGCTGCCCGGCCAGGCGCGGATACAGCGGCGAAGAGCTGTCGCCGTCCGGCCCGTGGCACAGCGCGCAGCGCCCGCCGCTGATCTCCGCGGCGCGCGCCAGATCGACCTTCGGCAGCTCCGCCGCGGCGGCAACCAGGGGCAGGCCGAGGCCCGCCGCACACAGCAGGACCAGTCTGTTCCAAGCCTTCATCTGCATCTCCCGTTCGCGCTGACGCGTATCGTCAATGGTGATCGTCCAGCGCGAAATTATAGGAACCCAGGCCTGGCCTGAACAGGATCCGGCCCGCTCCGATCACCATCCGCCGCAAGGCCCCTGGTGAAATCCGCCCGATCACGCGGGCTCGGCCCCGTCCCCCCAGCCGAGCTCAAGTACCCAGGCCGGATCACCCGCCTCCAGCGCGGCCCGGACATAGGCCACCGTATCCGCCGGCAAGGCGCGGCGATCGTGCCACTCCAGGCGGTCGCACTTGGCGGGCTCGAGGATGCGCGGCTCGCCCGCGAAGCGTTCGGCACGGACGAAGAAGTCGATGCGATTGGTGTCCGACAGCCGATGCACGACGCCCATGAACACCAGGTCAGACGGCGCCACCTCCAGCCCGGTCTCCTCGCGCAGTTCGCGCCGCGCCGCCATGCGCACCGATTCACCCGGCTCCACATGCCCGCCCGGCAGGCTGTACAGACCGTCGAAGAAGCCGGTTCCCGCCCGCCGCATCAGCAGCAGCCGGCCGTCGCGCTCGCACAGCACATGCACGCCGGTCGGGATGCCGACGTGCATCAGTGCTTGCCCGTGCTGCCGAACCCGTCCGCGCCGCGCGCGCTGGCGTCGAAGCTGTCCACGAGATTGAAGCCGACCTGCAGCACCGGCACCACCACCAGCTGCGCGATGCGTTCCATTGGCTGGATGGTGAAGCTCGCCCGCCCCCGATTCCAGACCGACACGAAGATCTGGCCCTGGTAGTCGGAGTCGATCAGGCCGACGAGATTGCCCAGCACGATGCCGTGCTTGTGCCCCAGCCCCGAGCGCGGCAGCACCATCGCCGCCAGCCCGGGGTCGGCCAGATGGATCGCCAGGCCGCTCGGGATCAGCGTGGTCTCGCCGGGGTGGAGCGTGATCGGCCCCGGCAGGCAGGCGCGCAGATCCAGCCCTGCAGCGCCTTCGGTGGCATAGGCCGGCGGATGGGTCTTCAGACGCTCGTCGAGCAGCCTGACGTCGATTCGGTGCATCTCGGTCCTCCCAGTACGCCCACCGCATGACGGCAGCGGGCGACATCTATGCGTTTCGTCCTCGTGCGGCCGGCGCGAATGCGACCGCTCAAGCGCCCAGCAGGCGGGCCAGATGGGCGACGATCCCCTGCGCGACCTCGGCCTTGGGCGCGCGCGGCAGCGGATGGCGGCCGGTATCGTCGTACAGGATCACGGTGTTGTCGTCGCCGCCCATGCCGTCGCTGACCAGGTTGCCGACCAGCAGCGGCAGGCGCTTGTTGCGCCGCTTGCCCTCGGCATAGGCATCGAGATCACGGCTCTCCGCCGCGAAGCCGACGCAGAACGGCGCGTCCTCGCGTGCGGCCACCTCGGCCAGGATGTCCGGGTTGGGCGTCAGCGACACGGTCAGCGTAGCGGCGGATTTTTTCAGCTTGTGTTCCGCCGCCTCCAGCGGCCGGTAGTCGGCCACCGCCGCCACGCCGATGAAGACCTGCGCGCCCGGCAGCGCGTCGAGCACCGCGGCGCGCATCTGCAGGGCGCTCGCGACCGGCACGCAGCGCACATCCGCCGGCACGGGCAGACTCACCGGCCCGCTGACCAGCACGACCTCCGCCCCCGCCTGCGCGCAGGCGCGCGCCAGCGCATAGCCCATCTTGCCCGAGCTGATGTTGGTGATGCCGCGCACCGGGTCGATCGCCTCGAAGGTCGGCCCGGCGGTCATCACCACCTTGCGCCCGGCGAGCAGCTTGGGCACGAAGAAGCCCTCCAGCCGCTCGAACAGCTCCTCGGGCTCGAGCATGCGCCCCATGCCGACCTCGCCGCAGGCCTGGTCGCCGGCGGCCGGGCCGAACACCGTGACGCCGTCGGCGCGGATCAGCCCGAGGTTGCGCTGCGTCGGCGGCGCCTCCCACATCTGGCGATTCATCGCCGGCGCCACGATCAGGGGCACGTCGCGCGCGAGGCACAGCGTGCTCAGCAGGTCGTCCGCCCGCCCCTGCGCCAGGCGGGCGAGGAAATCGGCGGTGGCCGGGGCGACCAGGATGGCGTCGGCATCACGCCCGAGATCGATGTGCGCCATGTTGTTCGGCATGCGCGCATCCCACAGGTCGGTCCATACGGTGTTGCCCGACAGCGCCTGGAAGGTGACCGGGGTGACGAAGCGCGCCCCTCCCTCGCTCAGCACCACATGCACGTCGGCGCCGGCCTTGACCAGCAGGCGGACTAGCTCCGCCGCCTTGTAGGCCGCGATGCCGCCACTGACTCCGAGAACGATCCTGCGACCCTTCAACACGCTCATGACAATCACTTATAATCGGCAAACCATGCCATTGGAATAAAAGCGCGCGCGGCGCGCGCGAGGAGCCCGACACATCATGGCGATCACCGACTGGCCGGCGGACGAGCGTCCGCGCGAGAAGCTGCTGGCACGCGGCGCGGCCGCACTTTCGGACGCGGAGCTGCTGGCGATCTTCCTGCGCGTCGGCATCCGCGGCCACAGCGCGGTCGATCTGGCACGCGCCCTGCTGTCCCGATTCGGCAGCCTGACCCACATGTGCAACGCCGGTGCGGACGACTTCGCCGCAGTCCCCGGCATGGGACCGGCCAAGTATGCCCAACTGCAGGCGGTCATGGAACTGTCGCGCCGGGCGCTGCGCGAGACCCTGCAGGAGCGGCCGCTGTTCGACGCGCCCCAGGTCGTGCGCGACTGGCTGCGCCTGCACCTCGGCCACCTGCCGCACGAGACCTTCTGCGTGCTGCTGCTCGATGCCCGCCACTGCCTGATCGCTGCCGTCGACCTGTTCCGCGGCACGCTCACACAGACCTCGGTCTATCCGCGCGAGGTGGTCAAGCTCGCCCTCGCCCACAACGCCGCAGCGGTGATCTTCGCCCACAACCACCCCTCGGGCGCCGCCGAGCCGAGCACCGCCGACGAGCTGCTCACCCGCGCACTGAAGGACGCACTCAACCTCGTGGACGTCCGCGTGCTCGACCACTTCGTGGTGCCGGCGCATGGTTCTCCGGTATCATTCGCCGAACGCGGGCTGCTTTGACGCACCGCCGCCGGCCATCGGCCCAACGCGCGAATTGGAGCGCGGGGCTTGCCATGGGCCGGACTCATGCATTATCCTCTTCCGTTTTCCGCAATCAGAATTCCCTGGAGCATCGTATGGCTCGCGTCTGCCAAGTGACCGGTAAAGCACCGATGGTGGGAAATAACGTTTCCCACGCAAACAACAAGACCAAGCGTCGTTTCCTGCCCAACCTGCAGAGCCGCCGCTTCTGGAGCGAAGGCGAGAACCGCTGGATCCGCCTGCGCGTGTCCAACGCCGGTCTGCGCACGATCGACAAGAAAGGCATCGACGTCGTCGTTGCCGAGCTTCGCGCCCGCGGCGAGAAGCTGTAAGCAACCGCACTGAACGGAGAACGCCATGGCCAAGGG
>JARRBR010000031.1 GCA_029982755.1 Rhodocyclaceae bacterium | reverse complement strand
CCGCCTGCCGGCCGCCGGCCTCGCCCGCCGCCAGGCCCAGGCCGCCGGCCGCACGGTGGCCCGCGCCCGCGGCGAGATCGCCGATCCCCGTCCCTGGTTCGTGCCGCCGCCCCGCTTCGATCACGGCCTCGTGCTCCCCGTGCCCACCGCTCACGCCGACGCCCTGCTCTTCGCCGCCCGCCGCCTGTTCGCCAGCCTGG
This sequence comes from Rhodocyclaceae bacterium, assembly GCA_029982755.1. Taxonomy (GTDB): domain Bacteria; phylum Pseudomonadota; class Gammaproteobacteria; order Burkholderiales; family Rhodocyclaceae; genus Thauera. Next base: position 28,010 of record JARRBR010000031.1, on the reverse strand, counting down.
CGGCCTGGCTGCAGGCCCGCCATGCGGCGGTGGATCTGTGTACGTTGGTGCTGGAGCACGCCTCTCCGCCCCACACTGAACTGACCCTGGTGTTCGGCCAGCCCAGCCAGGACGAGGCCCGGTTCATGCTGATCGCGCGCGAGCACCTGGCGGCGATACGGTTGGCTGCCGAAGTCGGCGCCCTGCGGGTGCTGGCCGAGCGGCCGATCCCTGCCGCGGCCCGCAGCACGGACCTCTTCGGCGATCCGGCAGCCCGCGCGGATGCGGCCTTGCTGCTCGCGCGCCTGCAGGCACGGCTGGGTCACGCAGGGGTCTATCGCCTGTCCGCGCAGGCCGATCATCGTCCCGAGGCCGCGTGGATGGTCTGCGAAGCCGGTGCCGGGCCCACCCGCCCGCCGCCCCGTCCGCGATACCGCGACCACCCCGGGCGCACCGCCGATCCCGTCGAAGGTCCGCGACCGCTGTGGCTGCTGCCCGAACCCAGACCGGTCTCTCCGGCCCGCCTGTCCCTGATCGGCGAGGCCGAACGGATCGAGACCGGCTGGTGGGACGGTCGCGCGGTGCGCCGCGACTACTATCTGGCGCACGACGAGCACCACGCCCTGTGCTGGGTCTTCCATGCGCTGGACGCGCCGGAGAACTGGTTCGTCCATGGCTATTTCGGCTGAAGCATGGCCGGGGAAGGCGCCGGCAGCACGCGGGCGACGTAGTACACTCGCGCCCTGATCAATCTCCAGACAAGGAAAACCGCAGCATCCGTGCTGCCCGTGCCCGATGCCCCACCACCCCGTACCGCCGACCGCCACCCCTTCCCCCGCTCCGGCACCATTTCCGCCCGGCGACCGTGCCCGCCGCAAGGCCCTGTTCGGCCTCCTGGTCGGCCTTGTCGCCCTGCCCGCATCCTGGCTGCTGTTCTCGCAACTGGAGCGCCTGTGGCCGGAGATCGTGCGCATGGAGGGCATCGCCTTCATGGCCGCCGCCACCCTGCTCGGCGGGGCGATGGCCGTCGGGCCCCTGGCCGCGGCCATCGGCCTCCTGCTGGCGATCTGGTTCGGGGTGGACAGCGTCTACAAGCCGCGCAGCAGGCCCTCCCCGCTGCTCGACCGTATGATCGTCGGCGCCGGCCTGCTGGTCTGGTTCACGCCCGCCCTCGCCGCCTTCGCCATCATCGGCCAGGCGCTCGCCAGCGGACGCATCCACTTCGTGCGCCCGCCCCGCGACTACTTCCTCGCCACCGATCCGATCGCATTCTGGCAGGGCGTCGGCTTCTGGCTGATCATGGGCGGACTGTTCGCCTTCCTCGCCTGGCGCTACTGGCGCGGCAAGCTGTTTCCGCGCAGCGCGAGCGCCGGATGAGGCGGCTCGCCGGCCGCATGCGGCGCGCGCTCACCACCCGCCAGCCACCCCTCAGCCGCCGAGCCAGCCCTTGCGCAGCTTGAGCGCTTCCGGCCGGGCACGGTCGGCGCGTTTGAGGCTGAACTTGTCCGCAGGCGCGGCGGCGAGCACGAGGCGGAAGCTCATCAGCTCGTCACGCCGGAAGACGTGCAGCGTGAGCTCATCGCCGGCGCGCCGCCTGGCGAGCATGTCGTCCATCGCCTTCGCCCCCGCCACCTTCAGCCCGTCCACGGCGACCACCACGTCGCCCGCCGACACCCCCGCCGCCTGCGCCGGTCCGCCGTCGTAGACGTTGAGCACCTTGGCCTCGCCGTTGCCGCCGAGTTTCCAGCCGAGCACCGGCGCCGCGCTCGCGACCGAGGCGTCCAGCGTCACCGCCATGGCCTTGAGCAGGCGTGCGAGCGGAAGATCGTCGCGGCCCTCGACGGTGCGCTCCAGCCAGCGCGCCAGCCGGGCGCCGAGGCCGTCGCCGCCGACCTCGCGCACCGCGGCATAGATCCCGTCCTCGGGCACGCCGACGCCGGTCAGGCCGTGGCGCTGCCACAGCAGGCGCATCACGTCGTCCAGGCTGGCGCGTCCCTCGCTGCCCGCACGCAGCTGCAGGTCGAGCGCGAGCGCGATCAACGCCCCCTTGGCGTAGTAGCTGACGATGGAATTGGGCGCGTTCTCGTCCTGGCGGTAGTACTTCGTCCACGCGTCGAAGGAGGACTCCGCCACGCTCTGCTTGAGGCGTCCGCTGCCGCGCATCACGTTCGAGATCGTCTTGGCGAGCAGTTCGAGGTAATCGTCCACCCCGATCACCCCGCTGCGCACCAGCGCCAGGTCGTCATAGTAGGAGGTGAAGCCCTCGAACGCCCACAGCAGCCGGGTATGGTTCTCGCGGCCGAGGTCGTAGGGCGTGAACGCCGCGGGCTTGATGCGCTTGACGTTCCAGGTGTGGAAGTACTCGTGGCTGCACAGCCCGAGGAAGGTCTTGTAGGCCTCGGGCAGCCCCTCCATGCCCTTCCACGGCAGGTCGCCGCGGCTGCAGATCAGGGCGGTCGAGGCGCGATGCTCGAGTCCGCCGTAGCCGTCGCCGACGACCATGGTCAGGAAGACGTAGTAGTCGACCGGGGCGGGCTTGCCGAAGAGGCCGATCTGCCATTCGCAGATGCGCGCGAGGTCCGCGCACAGGCGATCGAGGTCGCAATCGTGGCGGCCGGTCAGCGCGACGTCGTGTGGCACGCCCGCGGCCTCGAAGCGAGCCAGGGTGAATTCGCCCATCTCCACCGGGTGGTCGATGAGTTCGTCGTAATCGGCGGCACGAAAGCGGCCGAAACGGCACGCCTCGCCCGGCCGGCCGTGCTCGGGCGGCAGCGCGGTGATCAGCTTCCAGTGGCGGCACGCGTCGGCTTCCGGCCTGTCGATGGTGACGACGCAGGGTTCTTCCGTACGCCCTGCGACCGCCAGGAACACGCTGGTGCCGTTGAAGAAGCCATGCGTGGTGTCCAGGTGTGCCGAGCGCACCGACAGGTCCCAGGCATAGACCTCGTAGTGCAGGGTCAAGGTCCTGGTCCCGGGCCGGCAGCGCGCGCGCCAGGTGTGCTTGTCGAGCTTTACCAGCGCGCAGGGTTCGCCATCGGCCTGCGCGGACAGGCTGACGATGTTGCGCGCGAACTCGCGGATCATGTAGCTGCCAGGGATCCAGGCTGGCAGGCTGAACACCTGCCCCTGGGGATCGGGCTCGTGGACCGTGCAGCTCACCTCGAACAGGTGCGCGCCCGGATTGGCTGGACGGATCCGGTATTCGACGGGCGGCGGCCTTCTCGACTGGGGGTTGCCGACCGGGAGGCGGGCTTGGGCGGGTGAAACGGGGCGTGCGGACATCGGCTGGCTCACGAACGATGAAGCGTCCGGCCCATCCGGCAGGCCCTGCCGGTCCCGCCAAGGGCGAGGATGCGCAGGAGCCACCCGGGCTGCAGCCGGAAAAAAGAGAAGGCCGCACTATAGCGCCGCCCGGACCCGGTGCGCACCGACCGCATCATCGCGGTCAAGTACAGGCGCCCGAATTGAGCCGATGACGGCAATCGTGCGCCCGTCGGAATCAGGACAAGCAGCGTCCGTACCCGATCGGGACGAAACGATTCAGAACGCGGAACAGTAATGCGGCGTAGGGCGCGGGTTTCCGCGCGGGAATATTCCCGCGATTACCGCTTCATGGTGTTATTCTTTTGCACAGCTCCATTGCTGGAGCTTATTCGTTCGTACACCACGAGATATCGATGACCACACTTCAAGAACTCCTCGCGCAAAAAGAAGCCCTTGAACAGCAGATTGCCCAGATCAAGAAAGCCGAACGTGAGGACGCGCTTCGCAAGGCACGGGAGCTGATCGAGACCTACGATCTTGCCGCCGACGAGCTGTTCGGCAAGCCGAAGACGCCCGGGAAAACCGTCGCAGCCAAATACCGCAACCCCGAGACGGGTGAAACCTGGACTGGTCGTGGCCGTGCGCCGCGCTGGCTGGACGGCAGGAACCGCGAAGATTTCGCGATCTGAAAGAAAGCCTTTGTGAAAGAAGATGCCCGGATGCACCCAAATGCGTCCGGGCATTTTCATGTCTGCTTCGGGCATTGTTTCCCGAAGCGGCGCGAATAAGGGGCACACTTCCCCCGGCCAGGAGAGGGGCGGACAAGAATGCCGACCACGCTCCGGGTTGAGGAAGCGATTCGCTCCGGGTCCTTTCACGCAATAAAGTTTCCCGCAGCCTCATCGCGCGAGAATACAGCGATCTGAAGCATCAATATGGCGGCCGGTGGTAAGCCGGCCGTTTCATCGGACAAAAGGGAAAAGACAAGGAGGCAGGAAAACCCGCAAGGGTCTATTCACGCGCCCGGCGCATCGCCCCGAGTGGTACGCCGAGACGCTCGCTGTCCTCCCGGGCATGGGCCGGCCCGCGATCGAGGCGCTCGATCATGTGCCGACCGTCCGCGCAAGCAGCTTCTGCAATTGCCCCTTCGGTGCGCGCTGGATCCGCCGCAGCAATTCGACCGACACCTCGTGCACCTGATGGCGCAGCCGCAGCTCTTCCTCCAGCCGTAGCAGCAGGCTCGCGGCCATCTCGGCGTCGGCCAGCGCGCGGTGGTAGCGCCCGGCCACGGGAAGGTGTGCGTACTCAACCAGCGCACCGAGCTTGTGGCTGGGCGCCAGCGGGAAAAGCCGCCGTGAAAGCAGCAGCGAGCAGACGAAATCCTGCCTCCGCGCGCGCTGAATGCGCGCGAGCTCGGCATCCCAGAATTTCGCGTCGAATGCCGCGTTATGGGCGACGATCGGGATCTCGCCGATGAAATCGGAGACCTCGCGCATCACCTCGCCCGCCGGCGGTGCGCTGCGGATCATCGCATTGGTGATGCCGGTCAGCGCTTCGATGTACGCCGGGACGCGCACGCCGGCGTTCATCAGGCTCTGGTACCGATCCACCACCTGTCCGTCCTCCACGATCACCGCCGCGATCTCGGTCGCCCGATCGCCCTGTGCGGGCGACAGCCCCGTGGTCTCGAAGTCGATGACGGCCACCACTTCCATGATCAACACGCCCCCAGTCCCGTCAGGCAGCCACCCCATGCGGCCACCTTCTTCACCATCCCGGCGCGCATCTTAATCTCGCCCCCTCGCCCGCATCGAATTTATCGGCGCCCGACATGGCGCGCTGCCCGCGGCCGGGTGAATGGCTGCCGCCGGCCGGGCCTCGATCCGCACATTGCATCGATCCCGTTCCTCCCGGTAACGTACATGCACGCGGCCCAGCCGATCACCCCACGCCCACGAGCCACGCCTTGACCCGAACTGCCCTGCTCCCAGCGCTCGTCCAGCAAGCCGCGCGCTGGATCGGTGATGCCCCTGCCCTGCTCGTCGCGGCGGGCGCTGGCATGGGCGTGGACTCGGGGCTGCCGGATTTCCGCGGCCGCGAGGGCTTCTGGCGTGCCTATCCGGCCCTTGGGCGCGCCGGCCTGGCGTTCGAGGAGATCGCCAATCCCGCCGTGTTCGAGCGCGATCCGATGCTGGCCTGGGGGTTCTACGGGCACCGCCTTGCACTCTATCGCCGTACGACACCGCATCCGGGTTTCCGCATCCTGCGCGAGCTCGCTGCAGCGCTTCCCGGCGGGATCTTCGTGTTCACCTCCAACGTCGATGGCCACTTTCAGAAGGCGGGCGTCGATCACCGGTGCGTGGTCGAGGTCCACGGCTCGATCCATCATCTGCAATGCCTGCAGGGCTGCCGCGGCGCCATCTGGCCCGCCGATGGTTTCGAACCGGAGGTCGATCTCGAGGCATGCAGGCTGCTGAACGCCCCGCCGCGCTGCCCGCACTGCGGCGGAATCGCGCGCCCAAACATCCTGATGTTCGACGACTGGCAGTGGCTGGGCGAGAGGACATCGGAGCAACTCGCGCGTTTCGAGGCCTGGCGGCGGGACCAGGGCCGCAGGCCGCTGACGATAGAGATCGGCGCCGGACGACATGTCATCACGGTGCGCCAGTTCGCCGAGCGCAGCGGTGGGCGGATGATCCGCATCAACCCGGAGGCGGAAGCCGCGCTTGGAACGGATGTCCTGCACCTGCGTTGCGGCGCGCTGGAAGGACTGACGCCGATTCGCGACGCGCTCGTGAATGGCGGTCTTCTGACGCCTCATCCAGTGTCCGTTCGTCCGCATCCGCCCTCCCCCTGATCCACGTTCAAGCATGGTGATGTGCCCGCCCCCCTCCTCAACGGCCTATCCGCGCCTGATCGCGGACATCGGTGGTACGAATGCGCGTTTCGCGCTCATCGAGCGGCCGGGCGGCGAACCACTCGCCCTGCGCAGCCTGTCCTGCGCCGCATTCGACGGGCCGGCCGAGGCCGTGCGGGCCTGGCTTGCGGAAACCGGCGCCGCCCTGCCGGCCGTGGCCGCGTTCGGCATCGCCGCCCCGGTGAGCGGCGATGCGGTGGCGATGACGAACGGGCGCTGGCGGTTCTCGGTGGAGGTGCTGCGGGCGACGCTCGGGCTGCGGTGCCTGCGCGTGATCAACGACTTCACCGCGCTCGCCATGGCTCTCCCCGGCTTGGCCGGGGACGCGCTCGAACGCATCGGGGGCGGCGAGGCGCGGCCGGGTGCGCCGCTCGGTCTTCTCGGGCCGGGTACCGGCCTGGGCATTTCCGGCCTGATTCCGGCGCCCGGCGGCCCGGTCCCGCTGCAGGGCGAAGGCGGCCATGTCAGCCTGCCCGCACGCACCACGCGCGAGACACAGGTGGTCGCCTGGCTCGCCATGCGCCACGGCCATGTATCGGCCGAACGGGTGCTCTCCGGCCCCGGCCTGGTCGCACTCCATGACGCGCTGCGCGCGCTCGACGGCGCTCCCGTCGTCCCCGTGTCGGCCGAGGAAGTCAGCACGCGCGCGCAGGCTGCCGCCTGTCCGTACTGCATGGAGGCGCTGTCGATGTTCTGCGCCCTGCTCGGCACCGTCGCCGGCGATCTCGCCCTGACCCTGGGCGCACGCGGCGGAATCTACATCGGCGGTGGCGTCGTGCCGCGCCTCGGTGAATTCTTCGCGCACTCCGCCTTCCGCACCCGTTTCGAGGCGAAAGGCCGCTTCCAGCCCTATCTGGCGCAGATCCCGACCTCGGTGATCCGTTCGCCGCATGCAGCGCTGCTCGGCGCCTCGGCGGCACTCGACGTCGGCTTCGAGATCGGCTATACCGCCTGCGCCAAGCTCCCGTAGCCCTCCATCCTTCATTCCGGACTCCGACGCCTCCCGCCGAGGCCAGCACACCATGAGCATCCACACCGTTCCCACCCGCCCCTTCGCCGGCCAGCGCCCCGGCACCTCCGGCCTGCGCAAGAAGGTCGCCGTCTTCCAGCAGCCGCATTACCTCGAGAACTTCGTCCAGGCGGTGTTCGACACCCTGCCCGGGCACGAGGGCCAGACCCTCGTGCTCGGCGGCGACGGCCGCTTCCACAACCGCACGGCGGTGCGCACGATCCTGCGCATGGCGGCGGCCAACGGCTTCGGCAAGGTCCTGGTGGGCCGCGGCGGGCTGCTGTCCACGCCGGCGGTGAGCGCGGTGATCCGCCGCCGCGGCGCCTTCGGCGGCATCATCCTGTCCGCCAGCCACAACCCGGGCGGGCCGGACGGTGACTTCGGCATCAAGTACAACGCCGCCAACGGCGGCCCCGCACCGGAAAAGCTCACCGAGGCGATCTACGCCCGCAGCCTGGAGATTGCCGAGTACCGCATCGACAGCGCGGGCGAGGACCTCGACTTCGACACCCTCGGCACGTGCACGCTCGGCGCCATGACCGTCGAGGTGATCGACCCGGTCGCCGATTACGCCGAGCTGATGCAGCAGCTCTTCGACTTCGACGCGATGCGCGCCTGGTTCGCCGCCGGCCACCGCATGCGCTTCGATGCGATGAGCGCGGTGAGCGGCCCTTATGCGCGCGCGATCCTGGAGGGGATGCTCGGCGCGCCGGGCGGCACCGTGGTCAATGGCGAGCCGCTGGAGGACTTCGGCGGCCACCACCCCGACCCCAACCCGGCGCACGCCGCCGAGCTGATGGCGGCGATGTCCGGCCTCGATGCGCCCGACTTCGGCGCGGCCTCGGACGGCGACGCCGACCGCAACATGATCCTCGGCCGCGACTTCGTGGTCACCCCGTCCGACAGCCTGGCGGTGCTCGCCGAGCACGCCACCCGGGTGCCCGGCTATCGCGCCGGGCTGGCCGGCATTGCGCGCTCGATGCCGACCTCGCGCGCCGCCGACAAGGTCGCAGCGGCGCTCGGCATCCCCTGCCACGAGACCCCCACCGGCTGGAAGTTCTTCGGCAACCTGCTCGACGCTGGCCAGGCCACGCTGTGCGGCGAGGAGAGCTACGGCACCGGCTCGAACCACGTGCGCGAGAAGGACGGCCTGTGGGCGGTGCTGTTCTGGCTCAACCTGCTCGCCACCACCGGGCGCTCGGTGGAAGACCTGGTGCGCGCGCACTGGGCGCGCTTCGGCCGCCACTACTACTCACGCCACGATTGGGAGGGCATTCCCACCGAGCGTGCCGACGCACTGATGGCCGAGTTGCGCGCGAACCTGCCCGCGCTCGCCGGCCGCGAGTGCGGGGCAGGCCTTCACATTGAAGCCGCCGACGACTTCGCCTATACCGACCCGGTCGACGGCTCGGTCAGCAGCCGCCAGGGCGTGCGCCTGCTGTTCGTCGACGGCAGCCGAATCGTCTTCCGCCTGTCCGGCACCGGCACCGAGGGCGCCACGCTGCGCGTGTATCTGGAACGCTACGAGGCCGACCCGGCGCTCCACGACCAGCCGGTGCAGCAGGCGCTGGGCGAACTGATCCGCATCGCTGACGAGATCGCCGCTATCCGCCGCCACAGCGGCATGGAGGCGGCCACCGTGGTGACCTGAGTTGAGGGGTGTGGCGGCTGTCATGACACCCACACATTGTATGGAGTCATAATGGCGGCATCTCCGCAGGCAACGATCGGGAGCCGCCCGTGGCCACACCCGAACTGGAACGCATCCTCGCGCGACATCGCCGGGATCCGCTGCAACTGCTGCAAATCCTCATCGAGGCGCAGGCGCACGCGGGCTGGCTGCCACCGGCCACGCTGAGCGCCATCGCCGAGGCGCTCGGCGTGCCGCGCGCGCGGGTCGAGAGCACGGCGAGCTTCTACAGTTTCCTGCACACCCGCCCGGCGGGCGAATTCCGCATCCTGTTCTCCGACAACATCACTGACCGCATGCTCGGCAACCAGGCGCTGATGAAGGCGCTATGCGACAAGCTGTGGCTGGAGCCGGGCAAGGTGTCGGAGGACGGCCTGGTCAGCGTGGACACCACCTCATGCACCGGCATGTGCGACCAGGGGCCGGCGGTGCTGGCCAACGGGCGCACGATCACCCGCGTCACGCCCGAGCGCATCGACGAGATCGCGCACCTGATCCGCCGCCGCGTACCGGTCGGCGACTGGCCGCCGGAGCGGTTCCACGTCGAGGACAACATCCGCCGCCGCGACGTGCTGCTCGACCATGGTCTGGCGCCGGGCGCGGCGCTGGCCGCTGCGCTCGACCGTGGGGCGACGAGCATCCTGGGTGAGATCGAGCGCTCCGCGCTGCGTGGCTGCGGCGGTGCGGGCTTCGGCAGCGACATCAAGTGGCGATCCTGCCGCGACGCCTGGGGCGACGCGCATTACGTGATCTGCAACGCCGACGAGGGCGAGCCCGGCACCTTCAAGGACCGCGTGCTGCTGGCGAGCTACTTCGACATGGTGGTCGACGGCATGTGCATCGCCGGCATGGCGATCGGCGCCAACAAGGGCTTCATCTACCTGCGCGGCGAGTACCGCTACCTGCTCGACCGCCTGGAGACCCGCCTCGCCCAGCGTCGCGAACAGGGCCTGCTCGGGCGCAACATCCTGGGCCGCGGCTTCTCCTTCGACATCGAGATCCACCTCGGCGCCGGCGCCTACATCTGCGGCGAGGAGTCGGCGCTGATCGAGTCGCTCGAGGGCAAGCCCGGCAAGCCGCGCATCCGCCCGCCCTTCCCGGTCACCAACGGCTACCGTGGCCAGCCAACCACGGTGAACAACGTCGAGACCCTCGCCCTCGCGGCACTCATCGCGGTGCATGGCGGCGAGTGGTTCCGCGCCATCGGCACGCCAGCCTCGACCGGCACCAAGCTGCTGTCGGTGTCGGGTGACGTGGAGCGCCCCGGCATCTATGAGTTTCCCTTCGGCGTCACGGTCGCCGAGGTGCTCGAGGCCGCCGGTGCGCGAGACACTCAGGCGGTGACCAGCGCCGGCGCCGCCGGCCACTGCCTGGCAGCCGACGATTTCGGTCGCCGCATCGCCTTCGAGGACGTCGCTACCGGCGGCTCGATCATGGTGTTCGACCACTCGCGCGACATGTTCGAGGTGGCGCGCAACTTCCTGCACTTCTTCGCCCACGAGAGCTGCGGGTTCTGCACCCCATGCCGGGTCGGCACCGCGGTCAATGCGCGCCTGATCGACAAGCTCGCCGCCGACCGCGGCTCGCCCTACGACCTCGACGAGATGGCGAAGATGCATCGCCTGATGCAGGGCGCCAGCCACTGCGGCCTCGGCAACACGGCGACGATCGCGCTCCACGACATGCTCGCCAAGTTCCGTCCCGCCTTCGAGCGCCGCCTGCATTCGCCCGAGTACGAACCGGCCTTCGACCTCGACGCCGCGCTCACCCAGGCGCGGCGGATGACCGGTCGCGACGACGCCGGCGCACATCTCGGCGACAACCGCGAGGCGCTGGCCGAAGAGCGCTCCCGCCCACATGGCGGCACTGCTGCGGCAACGGTCGCGCCCTCCCCGGTCACGCCCGCTCCGACAAAGGACTTGCAGCCATGAACGACTCATTCCTGCTCGATGGCGAAGAAATCCCCTTCACCCCAGGCCAGACGGTGATGCAGGCCGCCGCCAGCGCCGGAAAGTACATCCCGCACCTGTGCTGGCATCCGGACTTCGCGGCACATGGCTCGTGCAAGCTGTGCACGGTGAAGATCGGCGGACGCTTCGCCACCGCCTGCACCGTGCGCGCCTCGGCCGGCCAGGAGGTCGAGAACCGGACGGAAGAGCTCGATGCCAAGCGCCGCACCCTGCTGCAACTGCTGTTCGTCGAGGGCAACCACTTCTGCCCCTCGTGCGAGAAGAGCGGCGACTGCGCGCTGCAGGCCACCGCCTACGAGATGGGCATGCTGACGCCGCATTTCGACCACTTCTACCCCGACCGCCCGGTCGACGCCTCGCACCCCGACGTGCTGCTCGAATTCAACCGCTGCATCATGTGCGAGCTGTGCGTGCGCGCCAGCCGAGAAGTCGACGGCAAGGACGTGTTCGCGCTCGCCGGCCGCGGTACGAAGTCGCATCTGATCGTCAACAGCGAGACGGGGCGGCTCGCCGACACCGACTTCGCCTCCACCGACCGCGCGGCCGAGGTCTGCCCGGTCGGGGTGATCCTGAAGAAGCGGGTGGGGTTTGCGGTGCCGATCGGCGCGCGGACCTACGACCTGAATCCGATCAGCGCCGTGGGCACGAAGCGCGAACCACAGGCCGCTCCGCTCGCGAACGACGCGCACGAGAAGGAGGCCGGATGATGGCCCAGGAGAACCTGAACGACACCTCGAGCGCCAGCGCCGCCGCCACCCCGCGCAAGCTCAAGGTGGCGACCGTTTCGCTCGCCGGCTGCTTCGGTTGCCACATGTCCTTCCTCGACATCGACGAGCGCATCCTGCCGCTGCTCGAGCTGGTCGAGTTCGACCGCTCGCCGATCACCGACATCAAGCACTGCGGCCCGTGCGACATCGGCCTCATCGAGGGCGGCGTGTGCAACGCCGAGAACGTCCATGTGCTGCGCGAGTTCCGCGCCAACTGCAAGGTGCTGATCGCGCTCGGGGCGTGCGCGGTCAACGGTGGCCTCCCTGCGCAGCGCAACCACCTCGAGCTCGCCGACATCCTGCAGATGGTGTATCGCACCGGCCACGGGCTGGCCGTCGGCAGCGCCATCCCGAACGACCCCGAGCTGCCGCTGCCGCTCAACCAGGTCCATCCGGTGCACGAGGTGGTGAAGATCGACTACTTCCTGCCTGGCTGCCCACCCTCGGGCGACGCCATCTGGGCCTTCCTGACGCAGCACATCGAAGGCAAGGACCCGGCGCTGGGGCACGGCCTGCTGCACTACGACTGACCGATATGCGGCGCGACGCCGAGCGCGCCCGCCGAGGACACATGCAATGAGCTTCGAACTCGAAACCGCCACCGTCGCCAGCGAGAACCTGCGCCGCGTCGCCATCGACCCGGTGTCGCGCGTGGAAGGCCACGGCAAGGTCACGATCCTGCTCGACGAGCACAACAGGGTGCACCAGGTGCGCCTGCACATCGTCGAGTTCCGCGGCTTCGAGCGCTTCATCCAGGGCCGGCCGTACTGGGAAGTGCCGGTGATGGTGCAGCGTCTGTGCGGCATCTGCCCGGTCTCGCACCACCTCGCCGCGAGCAAGGCGCTCGACCTCATCGTCGGCGCCACCAAGGTAACGCCGACCGCCGACAAGATGCGCCGCTTGATGCACTACGGCCAGATTCTGCAGTCGCATGCGCTGCACTTCTTCCACCTGTCCTCGCCCGACCTGCTGTTCGGCTTCGACTCCGAGGTCGGCCGGCGCAACATCGTCGGCGTTGCCGAGAAGTACCCCGAGATTGCGAAGAAGGGCATCCTGCTGCGCAAATACGGCCAGGAGGTGATCCGCCTCACCGCCGGCAAGCGCGTGCACGGCACGGGCGCGGTGCCCGGCGGCGTCAATCGTTCGCTGACCGCCGACGAGCGCAAGGACCTGCTCAAGGACGTCTACCAGATGATCGCCTGGAGCCGCGAGGCGGTGCAGATCATCAAGGAACTGCACCAGCAGAACCCCGCGCTGTACGACCATTTCGGCACCTTCCGCTCCAACTTCATGGGCATGGTCGCGCCCGACGGCAGCCTCGACCTCTACCACGGCGTGCTGCGCGCCAGGGATGCCGACGGCAGGATCCTGTTCGACCAGGTGGACTACCAGACCTACGACCGCCTGATCACCGAGGAGGTCAAGCCCTGGAGCTACATGAAGTTCCCCTACTTCACGTCGATGGGGCCGGAAAACGGCTGGTACAAGGTGGGGCCGCTCGCCCGCGTGCAGAACTGCGACAGCATCCCGACACCCTTCGCCGAACATGAACGCCGCGAACTCGTCGCCTACGCCGGCGGCAAGCCGCTGCACGCCACGCTCGCCTACCACTGGACGCGCATGATCGAGATGCTGTTCGCCGCCGAGACGATCAAGGAACTGCTGCAGGACGACGACCTCTCCGGCACCGAGCTGATGACGAGCGGCGAGCGCCGGCGCGAGGGCGTCGGCGTCATCGAGGCGCCGCGCGGCACCCTCTTCCACCACTATCAGGTGGGCGACGACGACCTCGTGACCATGGCCAACCTGATCGTCTCCACCACCAACAACAACCAGGCGATGAACACCGCGGTGCGCGAGGTCGCGAAGAAGTACCTCGACGGCAGGGAGATCACCGAGGGCCTGCTCAACCACATCGAAGTCGCCATCCGCGCCTACGACCCCTGCCTGTCCTGCGCCACCCACGCGCTCGGCAAGATGCCGCTGGAGGTCGCCCTGGTCGACGCCGAAGGCACGGAGCTGGACCGGAAGTACAAGCAATGACCGCGCCGGTGCTGGTGTTCGGCTGGGGCAACCCGAGCCGAGGCGACGATGCGCTCGGGCCGCTGTTCGTCGAGGCGGTCGAGGCGATGGCTTTGCCCGGCGTCGAATGCCTGACCGATTTCCAGCTCCAGGTCGAGCATGCGCTGGATCTGAAAGGGCGGGAGCGGGTGCTGTTCGTCGACGCTTCGGCAACCGCGCCGGCGCCCTATTCCATCGACCGCATCGAACCCGCCCGCGACGAGAGTTTCACCACGCATGCGGTGTCGCCGCCGGCGATCCTGCAGGTGTACCGCGAGATCGAGGGCGAGCCCCCTCCCCCGTGCTGGCTGATGGCAATCCGCGGCGCGGCGTGGGAGCTTGGAACGCCGCTGGCCGCCGGCGCCCGCCAGAACCTGATGGCGGCGCTGGATGGCTTCAGGCACTGGCTGCACCGCCCGCTTTAGGCGCGGCGGCAGCCGCGAAACACCGCCGTGACCCGCCATCCCCGTGTCACGGGCGCATGCCCCCGGTTGCAGCGGGCGCTGCTAGAGCGCGCGCAGCTGCTCGATTGCCTCTTCCACCCGTTCCACCGCGATCACGTTCAAGCCCTCGATCGGGTGCTTGGGCGCATTCGCACGCGGCACGATGGCGGTGTCGAAGCCGAGCTTGGCAGCCTCCTTGAGCCGCTCCTGGCCACGCGGCGCGGGGCGGATCTCGCCGGCGAGGCCGACTTCGCCGAACACCGCCAGCCCGCGCTTGAGCGGGCGGTCACGCAGCGAGGACACGATCGCGAACAGGATCGCGAGGTCTGCCGCCGGTTCGGCGATCTTGACCCCGCCGACCGCATTGACGAACACGTCCTGGTCGAAGCACACGATGCCGGCGTGGCGGTGCATGACCGCCAGCAGCATCGCCAGCCGCGTCTGCTCGAGGCCGACCGACAGCCGGCGCGGGTTGGGGCTCTGCGACGAATCGACCAGGGCCTGGATCTCGACCAGCAGCGGGCGGGTACCTTCCTGGGTGATCAGCACGCAGCTGCCGGCGACCTGCTGCGAGTGCTGCGACAGGAAGATCGCCGAGGGGTTGGACACGCCGCGCAGGCCGCGCTCGGTCATCGCAAACACGCCGAGCTCGTTGACCGCGCCGAAGCGGTTCTTGAACGCGCGGATCAGGCGGAAGCTGGAGTGGGTGTCGCCCTCGAAGTACAGCACCGTGTCGACGATGTGCTCGAGCACGCGCGGACCAGCGAGCGTGCCGTCCTTGGTGACGTGGCCGACCAGGATCAGGCTGGTGCCGCTCTGCTTGGCGAAGCGGGTGAGCTGCGCCGCGCATTCGCGCACCTGCGCGACCGAGCCCGGTGCCGACTGCAGGGTCTCGGAATAGACGGTCTGGATCGAGTCGATGACCGCCACGCGCGGGCGCGCCTCGCGCAGGGTGTGCAGGATGCGCTCGAGGTTGATCTCGGCCAGCATCTGCAGCGGCGACGGCGGAAGTTGCAGGCGCTGCGCGCGCAGCGCGACCTGCTCGCCCGATTCCTCGCCGCTGACGTAGATGACGGTGCTGCCCTGCGACCCGGACATCGAGCCGGTAGCGCTCCGCGTCGAGGCGGGCGAAGCCCGCTCGCCGCTACCGCTATCCACCATGCCGGCCAGGTTCGACAGCGCCTGCAGCAGCAGTGTGGATTTGCCGATCCCCGGGTCTCCGCCGATCAGCACCACCCCGCCGGCGACCAGGCCGCCGCCGAGCACGCGATCGAACTCATCAAGACCGGTCGGCTGGCGCGGTTCCTCGCGCGGCTCCAGTGCCGACAGCGGCTGCAGGCGGCTGGTCTCGCCCGCGAGCGCGGCGAAGCGGCTGCCCGCCGCCGGCGCCGCCGGCTCCAGCACGGTTTCGACCAGGGTGTTCCAGGCCTGGCACTGCGGGCACTGGCCCTGCCAGCGCACGGCCTGTGCGCCGCACTCGGTGCATATGAAGGCAGTCTTGCTGCGGGCCATCAGAAGGCTCCGCGCACAGCGTCAATGATGAGCCGCGACAAGGACTCAGGCCCCTTCTTCCTCGCGGGCGATGCGCGCGAACTCCTCGCAGGCGTAGTCGGCAAAGGCGGTGATCAGGCGCGAGCGGAACTTGTCGCGCGGCACGATGACCTCGAGCGGCGTGTAGATGCGCGGCTGCAGCGGAATGGCGACCAGCTTGCCTTCCTCGACGTCGCGGCGGATGGCGCGCCGGGAGGCGATCGCGAAGCCGAGCCCGGCCGCAGCGAGCTGCTTGATCGCGGCCAGGCTGCCCAGTTCTGCGCACAGCGTGATCTCGCTGCCGGCGACGCCGGCAGCTTCGAAGAACTCGTCGGCGATCTGGCGCACGCCGTTGCCCGGGTCGCGGTCGATGAAGGGATGACCGACGAGGTCGCGGGCGGTGAGCTGCTTGAACTTGGCCAGCGGGTGATCCGGGCTGCAGATCACCAGCAGTTCGTCGCGCGCGGCGGAACGGCGTTCGATGGTGTGCTGCTCGGTGGCGATCTCGATCAGCCCGATGTCGAGGTCGCGCGCGGCGACGCGGTCCTCGGTGAGCTTGGAGTTACCCACCACGACCCGCGGCAGCACGCCCGGGTAGCGGCGCTTGAAGCCCTCGAGCATCTGCGGCAGCCAGTAGGCGGCGATCGTGGTGCTGGTGCCGATCTTGAGCTGGCCGGCGAGTTCGTCCGTGAGCTCCGACACGCGGGAATCCAGCTCGGCCGACAGGCCGAGGATCTTTTCGGCGTAGGCCAGCACCAGCTCGCCGGCGGGCGTCAGGGTGATCTTGCCGTGGCCGCGGTCGAGCAGGCGGGTGTCGAAATGCTCTTCCAGCTGCTTGATCTGGAAAGTGACGGCCGGCTGGGTCATGTGGAGGTGCTCCGCGGCGCGGGTGAAGGACCCGTGCTTCGCCACCGCGTGGAATACCTGGAGTCTGCGATCTGCCATGATGTGGATAAGTACGATTTATTTTTCGAATTAAAGCACAGTCTGGCCCATTTTTGGACTTCGTGAAACCACGCAGCATCGGGGCGCCGATCCACCCCGCGCAGAGCCCCGCGAACCCGCCGCAAACCGCATCGCAAAGCGCCTGCGACGCACACACCGGCATCTTGAGGAAGATCATCACCGCGCAAACCGCTTCATGTTATAAACCGCGCTCCACCCCCATCATCCGACCCCCGCGATGCCGCTCGGCTTCTACATCATCATGGCGGCGCAGTTCTTCTCTGCGCTTGCCGACAATGCCCTGTTGATCATCGCGATTGCAATGCTGCGGGACATGGCGTCCCCGTCGGAATATGAGCCGCTGCTCAAGCTCTTCTTCACCGTGTCATACGTCGCGCTCGCCGCCTTCGTCGGCGCCTTCGCCGACTCGATGCCGAAATGGCGGGTGATGCTGATCAGCAACACGATCAAGATCGGTGGCTGCCTGATGCTGTTCCTGGGTACGCATCCGCTGTTCGCCTACGCGGTGATCGGCCTCGGCGCGGCGGCCTACTCCCCCGCCAAGTACGGCATCCTCACCGAGTACCTGCCGCACCGCCTGCTGGTGGTCGCCAACGGCTGGATCGAAGGACTCACGGTGGCGGCGATCATCGTCGGCACCGTGCTGGGCGGGATCATGATCCGCAACGACGTGACGGCCTCGCTGATGGAACTGGGCCTGCCGCTGGTCGATACGCCCTTCGAGGCGGCCATTTTCGTCATCGGCGCCCTGTACCTGGCGGCGGCGATCTTCAATGCCTACATCCCCGACACCGGCGTCGACCACAAGCCGCTGAAGAGCAATCCGCTCTACCTGATCCACGATTTCAACCACTGCCTGCGCCTGCTGTGGCGCGACAAGCTCGGTCAGATCTCGCTCGCGGTCACCACGCTGTTCTGGGGTGCAGGCGCGACGCTGCAGTTCATCGTGATCAAGTGGGCGGAGCACAATCTCGGCATGAATCTCTCGCAGGCGTCGATGCTGCAGGGAGTGGTGGCGCTGGGCGTGGCGACCGGCTCGGTGCTCGCGGCGCGCTACATCTCCCTGCGGCGGGCGGTGCGGGTGATCCCGCTCGGGATCGCGATGGGCCTGGTGGTGATGACCATGGTGGGCGTCACCGAAGCCTGGATCGCGATGGTGCTGATGGTGCTGGTCGGCGGCCTGGCGGGCTTCTTCGTGGTGCCGATGAACGCCCTGCTCCAGCACCGCGGCCACATCCTGATGGGAGCCGGCCACTCGATCGCGGTGCAGAACTTCAACGAGAACCTGTCGATCCTGGTGATGACCGGCACCTACGCGCTGCTGATCATGCTCGGCCTGTCGATCAACGTCGTGATCGTGCTGTTCGGCGTGTTCGTGGCCGGCACGATGTGGCTGGTCAAGCGCCGTCACGAACAGAACCAGCGCGAGTTCGACAACGTCGCCTTGCTCGAAGACAGACTGCACTGAGCGTCGCCGGCCCTGAGCCGGCTGTCCGCCGCCCCGACCAGAGTCGGCCCAGCTGCGCGCTAGGCCTCGCCCGCCATCAGCCGGCGTGCGAAGCAGAGATCCTCCCAGGCCTTCGCCTTGTCCTGCGGGTTGCGCAGCAGATAGGCCGGGTGATAGGTCACCACGACCGGGACCCCCTCGCGCTCGAAGCGCTTGCCGCGCGCGGCGGAGATCGCGAGCTCGCGATCGAGCAGCGCCTGGGCGGCCGGCCGGCCGAGCGCCACCAGCAGCCGCGGCCTGACGAGCGCGATCTGGCGTTCGAGGTAGGGCAGGCAGGCGGCCACCTCGACACGCTCCGGCGTGCGATTGTGCGGCGGACGGCATTTGACCGCGTTCGCGATATAGACGTCCCTGCCCCGCTCCAGGCCGAGCGCGGCGAGCATGCTGTCGAGCAGGCGCCCGGCCTGGCCGACGAAGGGTTCGCCGCGCTGGTCCTCCTCCGCGCCCGGCCCTTCGCCCACGAACATCCAGCGCGCCCCGCGGTCGCCCACCCCGGGCACGGCCTGCTTGCGACGCTCGCACAATCCGCATGCGCGACAGGCGCGGATGTCGTCCTCGAGCGCGTCCCAGTCCAGGCTCTGGATGCGCGCAATGCGTGCGGCCTGGTCGGGGGCTGCGGGTTGAAAGGCGGCGGGGCGCGCGGGTTGGGAGGCCTGCGCGGGCGGCGTGGCCGCAACGGGCACCTCCGGGCGCGGCGCGGGCCTCCGCGCGACGGCCGGTGCCGGTGGCGCAGCCGTCCCCGAGCTCGCATCCCGCGCATCGGCCACCGGCACCTCCGCGGGCAGCGGCGCTTGGACCACCGGCTCGGCCTGATCGAGCGCTTCGGATTGGCGATCGCGCCGCCGCCAGATCGGCCCCAGGCCCATCTCGCGCAGCGCGGCGTCTCGCCATGACGAGATGCGCGCCGCCATCAGAGCGCCAGCCTCATCACGATCGCATCCTCGCGGCCGCCGACGGCCGGGTAGTAACCGCGTCGCCGGCCGATCTCGACAAAGCCGCAACGCTCGTACAAGCGCAGTGCGGCAACGTTGGAAGGCCTCACCTCGAGGAAGAAGCTTGCAGCGCCGCGCTGTCGCGCGCATGCGCACAGCCAGTCCATGAATGCCCGCCCCAGTCCCTTGCCCTGTTCGGCCGCGACCACGCCGATGTCGAGCAGATGCGACTCGTCGAGGACGTTGAGCACGATCGCGTAGCCGACGGCTTCGTCCGCACGGTGCATGATCCAGGCGTCGTTGCCGGCGGCGAGCGCATCGACGAAATTGCCGCGCGACCACGGGTGTGCGTGCAGTTCGGCTTCGTGTGCGGCGACCCACTCGAGGTCGTCTGCGCCCATCGCCGCGAACGACAGCTCGGGCATCAGGCCCGCCCTCCGCGCGCAAGCCGCTCGGCCGTGGTGAATGCCACCTTGTCGCGAACGTAGAGGGGCGCAGCCAGTTCGGGACGCGTCAATTCGCCGCGTGCCACCGCCACCGCCCCGAGGCGTGCGACCTCCTCGGCGCCGGGCATCATGTCGGGCCTGCAGCCGGTCAGGCGCCCGACAAAGCGCGCCTCCAGTTCCTGTGGCCAGACCTTGAATGCGGAGCCTGCCGCGAACCAGTCGCCGGCGGGCAGTTCGAGCTCGAGCGGCGCGCAACAGCCCGCCGGACCAAGCGCCATCGGCACGCCTTCGGCGTCCTGCTCGAAGGCCGCGTGATATGCCTCGCCCATGCGCGCATCGTTGGCGACGAAGACGCGTGGCGCACCGGCCTGCAATGCCACCGCCTGCAGGCTGCCGACCGCCGCGACCCCGAGGTCGGCGGCGAGCGCGATACCCTGCGCCACGCCGCAGGCCAGGCGCAGGCCGGTGAATGCCCCGGGTCCCGCGCCGAAGGCAACGGCGTCGAGCTGGGAAATCGTGATCCCGGCCTCGCCGAGCAGTTCGCGCAGGTCGCGCAGGACCGCCTCGGAGTGGTTCGCCGCGCCCTGGATGCGGCGAACGAGCAGCTCGCCGTCATGCAACAGCGCGACGCTGCCGTGCTCGGTGGCGGTTTCGATGGAGAGGATGTTCATGGGGCCGGTATTCTACCGGCTGGCGCTGAAAGCGGTGTCGAGGTATGGAGCGGCGGCGCCCGCCGGTTCAGCTGCCCGCGGCATGTCGACGCGGTCCGGGCCGGGCACGCCCGCCCGACGGTCAGCGTCGTCCCTTGCGCGGCGGGGCGTCGTCCCGGTAGGCGCCACGGGCCGCATCGCGCAGATGCTGGCGGAAATTGCTGCGCTCCTCCTCGCTCATCTTGCGCCGCTTCTGCTCACGCTCGTCCGCACGCCCCTGCCCATCCAGGGTGTTGCGCCAGTCCTTGCGCCGCAGCTCGGCGCCCGATCGTCCCTGCTCCTCGCTGGCGAACAGGCCGCGGCCGGGCTGCGCATGAGCGAGCGGCGCGGCCAGCACCGCGATCCCGAGCAGCACGACCCCGGCGCCCTTCACCGCGAAACGCTGAACGAGGCCGCGTACCGAGGGCGGTTGGCCAGGACTTTCGCCAGGAGACGAGAGGAAACGCATCATCGACAACACAATCACCGCTTGAACTTGTAAGGCAATGGGAAGATCGCCTCGATCGGACGAACAGACACCCCGAACATACGGCAATCGACCGTGCGCCGGAAGCTCGAAATCGCAAGCTGGACGGGGATTTGTAAGTCGATATTGCGTGCGCGCAACGCACTTACGAAGGGTTACCCGGAGCGTTCGCGGGCGCCCCATCGACACGCTGGCAAGGGCCCGCGTCTCAGGCTAGCATCTCGGACATGAACCAGAAAACACGCTACCGGATTCTCGTGGTGGACGATGACGCCCGCTTGCGCGAGCTGTTGTCCCGTTACCTGCAGGAGCAGGGTTTCGCGGTCAAGGCCGTAGGCGACGCGCCGATGATGGATCGCGCGCTGCACCGTGAGCACTACGACCTGATCGTGCTCGACCTGATGCTGCCCGGAGAGGACGGCCTGGCGATCTGCCGGCGCCTGCGCGGGGCCGAGGACCAGATCCCGATCATCATGCTCACCGCCAAGGGCGACGACGTCGATCGCATCGTCGGCCTCGAGATGGGTGCGGACGACTACCTCGCCAAGCCCTTCAACCCGCGCGAGCTCGTCGCCCGCATCCAGGCGGTGATGCGTCGCCAGCCGCAGACCCTGCCCGGCGCGCCCACACCCGAGGACGAGATCGTCGTGTTCGGGCGGGTGAAGGTCAATCTGGGCACGCGCTCGCTGGTCCGCGACGGCGAGGAGATCCAGCTCACGACCGGCGAATTCTCGCTGCTGAAGGTGCTGCTGACCCACCCCCGCCAGCCACTGTCGCGCGACAAGCTGATGGAACTCGCGCGTGGCCGGGAGTACGGCGTGTTCGACCGCGCGATCGACGTCCAGGTCTCGCGCCTGCGCAAGCTGGTCGAGGACGATCCGGCCAAGCCGCGCTACATCCAGACCGTGTGGGGCTTCGGTTACGTGTTCGTGCCGGACGACCACAAGGCTCCCGCCGATGCGATCGATGACGCGAGCGGCAGTGCTGACGCCGAGGGCAACTGACTGAAGCATCCAGCATGACGCAAGCCGCGAAGGCCCCGTCCGGGCCTGCGTCCCCGCCGCCTGCCCGCCGCCGATCCTGGCTGCCCGGCACCCTGCTGTGGCAGACCTTCCTGCTGGTCGCGCTGCTGCTGATCCTCGCGCTCGGGATCTGGTCGCAGATCTTCCGCTATTTCCAGGAGCCGGCGCGCGCACGCGACGTGGCGCAGATGGTGGTGTCGGTGGTCAACCTCACCCGGACCGCACTGATCAACGCCGATTTCGATCGCCGGATCGACCTCCTGATCGACCTCGCCGCCCTCGAGGGCATCCGCATCTATCCGGCGGAGGCCACCGACGAGCTTGTGCCGCTGGACGACACCCGGCCGCTGCAGCTGCTGATGGCCGACGTGCGGCGCCAGCTCGGCGACCACACCCGCTTCGCCTCGCGCTGGAAGACGCTGGATGGCTTCTGGGTGAGCTTCCGTCTCGATCCGGACGATGCCAACGACGAGTACTGGGTCATGCTGCCGCCCGAGCGCATCGACAACCCGGACAGCTTCGACTGGCTGGCCTGGGGGAGCGGCGCCCTGCTCGCGGCACTGCTCGGCGCGTATCTGATCGTCGCGCGCATCAGCGCCCCGCTGCGCCAGCTCGCGCGCGCGGCGCGCATCGTCGGCAGCGGGGAGACACCGCCGCCGCTGGAGGAAAGCGGCCCGCAGGAGATCGCGATCGTCGCCCGCGCCTTCAACCAGATGACGAGCAACCTCGCACGCATGGACGAGGACCGCGCGCTGATCCTCGCCGGGGTGTCGCACGACCTGCGCACCCCGCTCGCACGACTGCGCCTCGGCATCGAGATGTCCGGGGCGCCCGACAGCGAGGTCACCGCGATGGTGACCGACATCGAGGAGATGGACCGCATCATCGGCCAGTTCCTGGACTTCGGTCGCGGCGATTCGCAGGAAGCGCTCGAGCCGACCGATCTTGCCGCCCTGGTGCGCGAGGTCGCCGAACCCTATCGCCTGCGGGGCGTGGAAGTCCACCTCGACCTGCCGGACGCGCTGATCGCGTCGGCGCGCGCGTTGCCGATCCGTCGTGCGATCGCCAACCTGATCGACAACGCCCTGCGCTACGCCGGCACCGATCAGCCCCTGGACATCAAGCTCGACCTCGACCGCGAGTTCGCCCGCATTGAGGTCGCCGACCGCGGCCCCGGCATCCCCGAGAACGAAGTGGAGCGCCTGCGCCGCCCATTCACCCGGCTGGAGAAGGCGCGCACGAACACCAAGGGCGCCGGGCTGGGACTGGCGATCGTGGAGCGGATCATGCGTGGCCACCATGGCCGCCTCGACCTGCTGCCGCGCGAGGGCGGCGGGCTGCGTGCGGTGCTCTGCCTGCCGGTCGCGGCCGCGAGCGGCGGAAGCGATAGAATGCGCCGTCCCGCATCAGGTACTCCGCGCAAATCATGAAATTCCTCTTCGACCTCCTGCCGGTCATCCTCTTCTTTGCCGCCTACAAGATCGGTGGTGCCAACCCGGAAGGCGCCCACGCGCTCGCCTCGAGCTGGCTCGGTGACGGCATCGCCGTGTCGCAGGCGCCGATCCTGATCGCCACCTTCGTCGCCATCCTCGCGACCATGCTGCAGATCGCGCTGGTGTGGGCCAAGCATCGCAAGGTGGACACCATGCTGTGGGTCAGCCTCGCCATCATCGTCGTCTTCGGCGGCGCGACCCTGTTCTTCCACAATCCCACCTTCATCAAGTGGAAGCCGACCGCGCTGTACTGGATGTTCGGTGTCGTGCTGCTCGGCTCGGCCTGGCTGTTGCAGCGCAACCTGATCCGCAAGATGCTCGAGGCGCAGATCAAGCTCCCCGAGCCGATCTGGAGCCGCCTTAACCTGGCCTGGGCCGGGTTCTTCATCGCAATGGGCCTGCTCAACCTCTACGTCGCCTACAACTTCAGCGAGGAGACCTGGGTCAATTTCAAGATGTTCGGCGGCATGGGTCTGATGCTTGCCTTCGTGCTTGCCCAGGGCTTCTATCTTTCCCGTCACATGGAAGAGGAAAACAACTGATGTACTACGCACTGATCGGCGAGGACGCTCCCGGTACGCTGGAAACCCGGCTCGCGGTTCGTCCCGAGCACGTCGCCCGTCTCGAGGCCTTGCGCGACGAAGGCCGCCTGCTGCTCGCCGGCCCGATGCCGGCGATCGATTCGCCCGACCCCGGCCCGGCCGGCTTCAGCGGCAGCCTGATCGTCGCCGAGTTCGATTCTCTCGCCAGCGCCGAGTCCTGGCTGCGCGAGGACGCCTACGTGCGCCACGGCGTGTTCGCCCGCACCACCGTCCGCCCCTTCCGGAAGACCCTGCCGTGAGCGCGGAAACGGTGGCGCGCATCCGCGAAACCCTGAACGCTCGCTTCGAGGTCCACGCGCTCGAGATCCACGATGACAGCGCGCTGCACGCCGGACATGCGGGCGCACGCGACGGCGGGGGCCACTATCGGGTATTTGTTGTTTCTCCTGCTTTCGAGGGCTGCAGCAGAGTTCATCGACAGCGTATGATCTACGACGCGCTGGGCGACATGATGAAGAAGGACATCCATGCTCTCGCCATCCGCGCGCTTTCGGCCACAGAGGCCGCCAAACAAGCACACTGAAGGAATCTCCATGAAACTTTTCCCGAGCCGTCTCGCCGTAGCCCTGCTGGCCGGTTTCCTCGCCCTTCCCACCCTCGCGGCCGACCCGGTCGCCAAGGTCAATGGCGTCGACATTCCCTCGGCCATGGCCGAGGCGATGCTCTCCGAGCAGCGCGCGCAGGGCGTGCCCGAGAACGATCAGCTCAAGAACGCGGTGCGCGAGGAGCTCATCCGCCGCGAGGTTCTGAGCCAGGAAGCCAACAAGAAGGGGCTCGACAAGAAGGCCGACGTGCAGGCACAGATGGACATGGCCCGTCAGGCCATCCTGATCCGCGCCTACCTGCAGGACTACGTGCGTGCGAATCCGATCACCGACGCCGACCTGAAGAAGGAATACGAGGCGATCAAGAGCCGCATGGGCGACAAGGAATACAAGCCGCGCCACGTGCTGGTCGAGACCGAAACCGAAGCCAAGGCGATCATCGCCCGCCTGCAGAACGGTACCGCGTTCGAGGAAGTGGCCAAGGAGTCGCGCGATCCGGGCTCGAAGGATCGTGGCGGCGAGCTGGGCTGGAGCAATCCCGGCATGTTCGTGAAGCCGTTCTCCGACGCGATGGTCAAGCTGCAGAAGGGCAAGTACACCACGACCCCGGTCAAGAGCGATTTCGGCTACCACGTGATCCAGCTCGACGACGTTCGCGACGTTCAGGCGCCCCCGTTCGACGAGGTCAAGCCGCAGCTGCAGCAGCGCCTGCAGCAGCAGAAGGTCGAGCGTCACGTGCTCGAGCTGCGCGAGAAGGCGAAGGTGGAGTAAGCACCGCGAAGCCTCGGGCGCCCGGCCCCAGCCGGGCATCCCGCCCCGGCGATGACGCCGGAACAAGAAAAAACCGCCGTCGGGCCTTGGCCCCACGGCGGTTTCTCATTCCGCGCCGCGGACCCGACGCGGCGGCGTCGGGCCCGGAACGATCAGAACTGCGCTTCGCTCAGCGCCAGCGCGCCAGCGGCACCATTGACCACGGTGTAGGCCAGGCCCGGGGCCTGCGCCAGCACGTGGTCGGCATAGAAGCGCGCGGTCACGATCTTGGTCCGGTAGAAGTCGGCATCGCCCTCACCCGCCTCCATCTTGCGCTTGGCGACCAGCGCGGCGCGCGCCATCTGCCAGCCACCGGCGACGATGCCGAGCAGCTTGAGGAAGGGCACCGAGCCGACCGAGGCCGCCTTGATGTCCTTGCCGTAAGTGGCGAGGATGTAGGCGACCGCCTCCTCGACGGCCGAGATGCCCGCCTTGAGCGAACGTGCGATGGCGGCGAAGGCTTCGTCCTGGACGCCGCTCACTTCGGCCTCGACCGCGCGCATCGTCTGCACCAGCGCGGCAACGGTCACACCGCTCTCGCGGGCGATCTTGCGGCCGATCAGGTCGTTGGCCTGGATCGCAGTCGTACCCTCGTAGATCGTCGTGATGCGCGCGTCGCGGAAGTGCTGGGCCGCGCCGGTCTCCTCGATGAAGCCCATGCCGCCATGCACCTGCACGCCGTCGGAGCTGACGTCGATCGAATTCTCGGTGCACCACCCCTTGACCACCGGGATCATCAGGTCGACGAAGGCCTGGTTCTGCGCGCGAACCGCTTCGTCCGGGTGGTTGTGCGCCTTGTCGAAGGCCGCGCCGACCACGTAGGCGAGCGCGCGCATCGCCTCGGTCTTGCTCTTCATGTTCATCAGCAGACGGCGGACGTCGGCGTGATGCAGGATGTTGACCTTCGGGCCGCCGCGGACGCCGGCGTCGGTGCCCTGGATGCGGTCCTTGGCGTACTGCAGTGCGTGCTGGTAGGCACGCTCAGACAGGGCGAGGCCTTCCATGCCGACCGCGAAGCGGGCTTCGTTCATCATGATGAACATGTACTCGAGGCCGCGGTTGGGCTCACCCACGAGCGTGCCGATCGCGCCGCCCTTGTCGCCGAAGGCGAGCACGGCGGTGGGGCTGGCGTGGATTCCGAGCTTGTGCTCGATCGACACGCAGTGCACGTCGTTGCGCGCGCCGAGGCTACCGTCGGCATTGACCAGGAACTTCGGCACCACGAACAGCGAGATGCCCTTGACGCCCTCAGGCGCGTCCGGCAGGCGGGCGAGCACGAGATGGATGATGTTGTCGGTGAGGTCGTGTTCACCGTAGGTGATGAAGATCTTCTGGCCGAAGATCTTGTAGGTGCCGTCGCCCTGCGGCTCGGCCCTGGTGCGCACCGCGGCGAGGTCGGAGCCGGCGTTCGGCTCGGTCAGGTTCATCGTGCCCGTCCAATCGCCGGCGATCATCTTCGGCAGATACATGTTCTTCTGCTCATCGTTGCCGCGCAGCATCAGCGCCTCGATCGCGCCGCTGGTCAGCATCGGGCACAGCGAGAAGGCCATGTTGGCCGACTTCCACATTTCCATGACCGCGGTCGCGAGCAGCTTGGGCAGGCCCTGGCCGCCGAATTCGGGATCGCAGGGCAGCGCGGTCCAGCCCGACTCGGTGAACTGCTTGTAGGCATCCTTCCAGCCCGGAGCGGTGGCCACCTGGCCGTCGTTCCACTTCGCGCCTTCCTGGTCGCCGGTCCAGTTCAGCGGGGCGAGCACGCCGCTGGCGAACTTGTCCGCCTCTTCGAGGATCGCATCCACCAGGTCGGCCGACACTTCCTCGTTTCCGGGAAGCTGCATGACTTCATCGAGACCGGCGAGTTCGCGCATCACGAACTGCATGTCGCGGATGGGGGCGTTGTAGTTACTCATTTGTCTTGGCGCTCCAGAAAAAAGTGAGACGGACTTACTTGTCGAGGAGATAACGGCGATCGTCGAATGCGGCGACCCAGTCGGGCCGATACACCACGAGCAGCGTGATCACCGCGCCGCTGATCCAGGCCTCGGAAAATCCGAGCAGCAGGAAGAACGGCAGGTATTCGGTGAAGAGAAAACCGGCGGAATAGGCGCCGGCCAATACCATCGCAACGGATGCCAGCAGGCCCTGCGCCATCACCGTCAGGGCCGCACCGGCGAAGCTGGTCACGAACACGAAGATGAAGAAATGCGCCGGCAGCCAGCGCTCAACCGCACGCTGGAGGCCGTAGGCGAAAGCCACCGGCATCAGGACCATGAGCACGAAGTTGATCGGCCAGTCGGTCCATTGGATCGCACCGTTGAGGGTGATCCCACTCAGGGCGATCCCCAGCGCCAGCACCGCGAACCGGGGTCCGAGGGCCAGCGTCGCGGCCATGGCACCGAGCATGTGCAGGTTGAGGCCGGGCTTGACCCCGGCCCGCATGCTCCAGATCAGCATCAAGCCCACCCCGAAGCCGAGCAGCAGGTTCAGCTGCCCGGGCGCACGCAGGCGTCCCCACGGCGCGCGGCGCAGGGTCAGGTACAGGCCCAGCACCGCGAGTGCCAGCATCACTCCCTGCCCTGCCCCGGAAAACAGCGTGGCGGGAAGATCCATGCCCGTGGCTGAGGTCGTGCGCGATCAGAGCGCGCCGGTCAGTTCCGGCACGACCTGGAACAGATCGCCCACCAGGCCGTAGTCGGCGACCTGGAAGATCGGCGCCTCGGGATCCTTGTTGATCGCCACGATCACCTTGGAGTCCTTCATGCCTGCCAGATGCTGGATCGCACCCGAGATGCCGACCGCGATGTAGAGCTGCGGGGCGACGATCTTGCCGGTCTGGCCGACCTGGTAGTCGTTGGGCACGTAGCCCGCATCGACCGCGGCG
>JARRBR010000030.1 GCA_029982755.1 Rhodocyclaceae bacterium | reverse complement strand
GGGCTGGGCGCTGTCGGTGAGCTTGACGCTGTAGGTCGACACCACGGTGCGGAAGCTGCCTTCGGGCACGGCGTTTTCCTGGATGCAGGACACCGTGCACGCCTGGCAGCCGATGCACTTGCGCACGTCGATCAGCATCGCCCACTGGCGCTTGCCGGTGCTGGCGATGGCGGGGGTGGGCGCCATCGCCGCGGCGGCGGTCACGACCGGCACGCCGCGCAGGAAGTTGCGCCGCGAGGGCGATGCCGGCGCCGATGCGGCACGGGCGGCGGAATCGGAGATCTGGAAAGCCTTGTTCATTGCGGTACTCCACGGGCCATTGGCGTGGATGTCACTGTAGGCTTTCGATACCCCCACAAAAATTGGGGAGATGAGGCAGGGGACTAGACGGTTTTACCTATTCCCCCGACAGCGCTCCCATGCCTCACCGGGGGCATAATCGAGGCCTCCCGATCGACAGGAAGCATCCGATGCCGAAGGCCCACGAGCACGCGCATCCCGCCCACGCGCACGCGGCGGGGCACGACCATGACCACGAGCGGGGGCACGACCAGGGGCCTGGACCCGGCAACGCGGGCCCGCACCGGCACGTTCAGGAACACGCGCATCGCGACCACGCTGGCCATCATCATCATGACCACAGCGCCAGCCGCTTCCTGCCGCTGGCGCTCGCGCTCACGCTTGGCTTCGCCGCGGTGGAGGCGATCGCCGGCTGGTGGTCGGGCTCGCTGGCGCTGCTCGGCGACGCCGGCCACATGCTCACCGACGCCATGTCGCTCGGCCTCGCCGCGATCGCCGCCCGCGTCGCGCTGCGCGCGCCCAGCCACCGCCACTCCTACGGCCTGCGCCGGGTCGAGGCGCTGGCCGCGCTGCTCAACACGCTGTTCATGCTCGCCGTGGTCGGCGGCCTGGTGTGGCACGCGGTCGAACGCCTGCTCGCCCCGCGCGCGGTGACGGGCGAGGCGGTGATCCTGGTCGCGCTCGGCGGCATGGCGCTCAACCTCGCGGTGGCCTGGCTGCTGACCCGTGGCGAGGCCGACCTCAACACCCGCGGCGCGCTGCTGCACGTGATGGGCGACCTGCTCGGCTCGGTGGCGGCGCTCGCCTCCGGCATCGTGATCCTGTACACCGGGTGGACGCCGATCGACCCGCTGCTGACCATGCTGATCTGCGGCCTGATCCTGTTCTCCACGCTGTCGCTGCTGCGCCAGGTGCTCAACACCCTGCTCGAGGGCGTGCCCGACGGCCTGTCGCTGCCCGAGGTCGGCCAGGCGATGGCCGAGGTGCGGCAGGTGCGCTCGGTGCACGACCTGCACATCTGGAGCCTGGACTCGCGCCGCACCGCGCTCTCGGCCCACGTCGTGCTCGACGATGCCGCGCACTGGCCGGCGGCGCTGGGCGCGCTGCGGACCCTGCTGCGCACCCGCTTCGGCATCGAGCACGTCACCCTGCAGCCGGAACTGCCGCCCGCCCAGCCGCTGGTCTTCGTGCCGCGCAGGCAGGCTGAAACCCGTGCAAACACAGGGATCCGGGGCCGATAACCCCTGTTTCAGAGCTACTATATCTAGTGCGCACAAAACATTGAAAACACAAGCAAAAATTTTAACTTCTTGTTTTTTATAGTTTTTATTTTTTTGCGCCCGCCGGTTTTCCGCGTTATTCTTTCGTCCGTTTTCAGCCCTCACCCAGGACGAAGAAGAAGACCATGAGCGAGACTTCCAGCACCTCCGCACCGCAGCACACCAAGCCCTCCGCCGCCAACCTGCCGATGCAGGAGATCTCCGGCGAGGTCCTCGTCGAAAAGTACGCCAAGGGCGACGAGCAGACCGTCGCCGAAGTGCGCCGTCGCGTCGCGCGCGCGCTGGCCGCCATCGAAGCCGAGGACAAGCGCGCCCATTGGGAAGCCAAGTTCCTCGAGGCCCAGGAAAAGGGCTTCGTGCCCGCCGGCCGCATCAACAGCGCCGCCGGCACCACGCTGGCCGCCACGCTGATCAACTGCTTCGTGCAGCCGGTCGGTGATTCGGTCACCGAGGCGGTCGACGGGCGTCCCGGCATCTACACCGCGCTCGCCCAGGCCGCCGAGACCATGCGCCGCGGTGGCGGTGTCGGCTACGACTTCTCGTCGATCCGTCCCAAGGGCGCGCTGGTCAAGGGCACCGCCTCCAACGCCTCGGGCCCGGTGTCCTACATGCGCGTGTTCGACCGCTCGTGCGAGACGGTGGAATCGGCCGGCGCCCGCCGCGGCGCGCAGATGGGCGTGCTGCGCTGCGACCATCCGGACATCGAGGAATTCATCCACGCCAAGGACGAAGGCGACCTCACCAACTTCAACATCTCGGTCGGCGTCACCGACCCCTTCATGCAGGCCGTCGAGGCCGACGGCGACGTCGAGCTGGTGCACAAGGCCGAGCCGACCGACGAGCTCAAGGCCGCCGGCGCCTACCAGCGCGACGACGGCCTGTGGGTGTATCGCAAGGTGCGCGCGCGTGCGCTGTGGGACCAGGTCATGCGCTCGACCTACGACCACGCCGAGCCGGGCATCCTGTTCCTGGATCGGATGAACCAGGACAACAACCTGTACTACTGCGAGACCATCGAGGCCACCAACCCCTGCGCCGAACAGCCGCTGCCGCCCTACGGCTGCTGCTGCCTGGGCTCGATCAACCTGACGCCCTTCGTCAAGAACCCGTTCACCGATAAGGCCGAGTTCGACTACGCCGGATTCGGCAAGGTGGTCGACGTCTCCATCCGCATGCTCGACAACGTGCTCGAGGCCACCCACTGGCCGCTCGCGCAGCAGCACGCCGAGGCGCAGTCCAAGCGCCGCGTGGGCCTGGGCTTCACCGGCCTGGGTGACGCGCTGATCATGCTCGGCCAGCGCTACGACACCCCCGCGGCGCGCGAGGAAGCGCGCAAGATCTCCGAGTACATGCGCAACCGCGCCTACCTGGCCTCGTCCGACCTCGCCAAGGAGCGCGGCGCCTTCCCGCTGTTCAACGCCGACCTGTACCTGTCGGGCGGCAACTTCGCCTCGCGCCTGCCCGCCGAGGTGAAGGACAGGATCCGCAAGCAGGGCATCCGCAACTCGCACCTGCTGTCGATCGCACCCACCGGCACCATCAGCCTGGCCTTCGCCGACAACGCCTCCAACGGCATCGAGCCGCCGTTCTCCTACACCTACACCCGCCGCAAGCGCATGGCCGACGGCACCTTCAAGGAGTACGCGGTCGAGGACTACGCCTGGCGCCTGTACAAGCACCTCGGCGGCAACGTCGACAAGCTGCCGGAATCCTTCGTCACCGCGCTGGAGATCTCCGCGCAGGCGCACAAGGACATGGTCGCCGCGGTCGCGCCCTACATCGACACGTCCATCTCGAAGACGGTGAACGTGCCCGAGGACTACCCGTACGCCGAGTTCGAGGACCTCTACCTCACCGCTTGGAAGGCCGGTCTCAAGGGCCTCGCCACCTACCGTCCGAACAGCGTGCTCGGCTCCGTGCTGTCGGTCACCCCGACCACCGAGCAGAAGCAGCCGCACGACGTCGAGCTCGTCGACGCCAACAAGCGCCTGTCGATCAAGAGCCTGCCCGCCCCGGTGCTCGCCAGCCTGCGCTGGCCGGGCCGCCCCGAGATGCCCGACGGCAACATGGCGTGGACCTACATGCTCAACACCCCGACCGGCGACTTCGCGCTCTTCGTCGGCCAGGTCGGCAACAACGGCGGCAGCTTCCCGTTCGAAGTGTGGGTCAACGGCGCCGACCAGCCGCGCGGCCTCGGTGCCGTGGCCAAGACCCTGTCGATGGACATGCGCGCCAACGACCGCGCCTGGCTCAAGCTCAAGCTCGACACCCTGGCGCGCAACGTCGGCGAGAAGTCCTTCGAGATGCCCTTCCCGCCCCACGGCGAGAAGAAGCTGATGCCGGGCACCGTGTCCGCCTTCGCCCAGGTCGTGCGCTACCGCTGCGAGAAGCTCGGCGTCTTCGACAAGGAAGACGAGCACAACCCGGTGCTGGACACGCTCTTCAGCCTGGAAGAGCCCAAGACCGGCACCGACGGCACGCTGTCGTGGACGGTGGACATCTACAACCCGGCCACCGGCGAAGACTTCGTGCTCGGCCTGAAGGAGATCACCCTGCCGGACGGCGTCACCCGCCCGTACTCGGTGTGGCTGTCGGGCAACTACCCGCGTGCGCTGGACGGCCTGACCCGCATCCTGTCGCTCGACATGCGCGTCATGGACCCGGCGTGGATCGGCATGAAGCTGCGCAAGCTGCTCGACTACCCCGAGCCGCTGGGCGACTTCATGGCCTTCGTGCCCGGCACCCGCCGCCAGCAGAACTGGCCGAGCACGGTGGCCTACCTGGCCCAGCTCATCATCCACCGCTACGCCATGCTCGGCGTGCTCGACGAGAAGGGCTACCCGACGCGCGAGATGGGCATCCTCGAGTCGCCGCGCGACGACAGCGAGCCCAAGCTGATGCAGGGCGCGCTGTGCACCGAATGCGGCAACCACACCGTGATCCGCAAGGATGGCTGCGACTTCTGCACCGCCTGCGGCGCGGTGGGGACCTGCGGCTGAGGACGCGCCTCCGTCGCCGGGCACACCACCCGGCGCATGGAAGACAGGAAGGCAGGCCTTCGGAGGCCTGCCTTTTTTGCTTCTATAATCCCCTACGACTACAGCACCCACCATGCCGGCCGGCCGCGACGAGCCTCCGGAGCCAGGAGATGCCATGCCCACCTGTCCCCGCTGCGACGGCACCGACTGTCGTCCCTCCCCGTGGCGCTCCGAGGACGAGAAGCGCGAACACAAGGGTGAACTCGCGTATCGCTGTATGTCCTGCGTGCATCGCTTCTACGGCCCGGCGCCGAGGAACGTGCTGCTCGACAATCCGGTCGTCGCCGCGGTCGGCGGCAGCACGCTGATCCTGACGGTCGCGGTGATCACGATCGTCTGGCTGTGGAAGAACTGAGGGGACACAAGCCGATGAGCACGCCGCCCGTGATCGCCTGTCCGGCCTGCGGCTCGCGCGAAACCCGGCTGTCGCGCTGGCGCTCGCACGAGGAGCGCACCGCCCACGCCAACCTGCACCCGTATCGCTGCAACCATTGCGGACACCGCTTCCTGGCACCCGGCGGCACGCATGGCGGGCGACAGCGGTGGCCGCTTGCGGTCGCCGCCGCCTCCGTCATGCTGCTGTTCGCGATCGTCGGCGCGAGCCTGTTCGTGGTGCTGGGCGGCGGGCATGCCGGGGACGACCCGGCGCATGCGCCGCTCGCGGCGCCGACCCTGGAAGCCGCCCGCCAGGGCGACCCGGACGCGCAGTTCCGCGTCGCGCGCGCGGCGCTGCTCGACCCCGAGCGCGGCATGGAGGCCACGCGCGAGGCGGTCGACTGGCTCCGGCGCGCGGCCGAGAACGGCCACACCGGCGCCATGATCCATCTGGGCAGGCTGTACAAGAACGGCGTCGGCACGCCGCAGAACTACGAACTCGCCGCGCACTGGCTGGGCGCGGCGGCGCGCGCCGGCGATGCGGAGGGGATGGTGGAATTCGGCCGCC
Organism: Rhodocyclaceae bacterium; assembly: GCA_029982755.1. GTDB lineage: Bacteria > Pseudomonadota > Gammaproteobacteria > Burkholderiales > Rhodocyclaceae > Thauera. The sequence continues at coordinate 22,733 of JARRBR010000030.1, read as the reverse complement.
TGCACCGCAGCGGCGTCGGCGTCGAGCAGGATGCGATGCAGGCCTACGTCTGGTTCAACCGCGCCGCGGCGGCGCTGAACCTGGACGGGGCGCAGGAGCGCGACAGCATCGCGCTCAAGCTCACGCCCGAGGACCTGAAGCGCGCGCAGGCGCTGTCGCTGCAGGACGAGGCGCCCCGGCATGCGGAGGGCGCGACGCCCCCTCGGGACGACAGCGCCCCGGCACCGACGCTGAAGGCCTCGGCCGCGCCGGCTAAGCCGCCGGGGCGCGGCGAGTGAGACATCGGCCGGGCAGGCGCGCGGCGGCCAACTGGCCAGCGCGCCGCCGCCGGGACTCAGCGCACCGAGTCGAGCTTGCCGGCGAACACCCAGCCCTGGTCCACGACGTAGTTGAAGACGAAGCCGGTCGGCTCGTCGATGAACAGGCTCACCGGCTGGCCGGCATCGGCGACCGTTGCCGCAGGGGCATCGACCTGGCGGTCGGCGAAGGTCCAGCCCTGCTCGGGCAGATAGACAAAGCGGCCGCCGGTGGGCTGGTCGAGCATCACCGCCAGCGGGCGTTCGGCCGGGACGGCCGCGACATGATCGGCCGGCGCGGCGAGCGCGACCTGGATGGCACCCGCGAACTGGGCGTGCGCGGCCGGCATCGCGCCCGCAAAGGAGATGGCCGCGAGGGCGGCGAGCGAAAGCGAACGGACGGCGGTGGTGGTAGTGGAGCTCATGGTTTCTATCCTTGGAATAATGGCTTCGGCGCGAGGCGTGCCCAAGGGTCCGCGGGATGCATGGACATCCCCGCGATCCCCGATCGCCGGATGTCCCGGGACGGCGGCACGCGGCAGCGGAATGCTGCATCGCAACATCAACGAAGCGCATTGTATCAGCCAAGCCTAGAACGTCCATTCGAACATTTGTCGCCCCCACATAAGCAAAGCTAATCCGACGCCCCGTGGCGGTTCGAAATCGACTGCGGTTTTTCCGGCTTGCCCGGCCCCCTTGCGGCGCGTATCTTGCGGGCCTGAGTGGCGCTCGCCGCACGCCGCGCACGCCCGCTGCCACGCCCCGTCGTCCTACCGCCCACCCTTCCGCATCCACCATGACCGGACGCCCACCCCACGGTACGCCCTCCGCTGGTACGCCTCGCCTGGTGCTGAAGGGCATCAGCAAGGTCTATCCGGCCGTGGTCGCCAACGACCAGGTCGACCTGGCGGTGCAGCCGGGCGAGATCCGCGCCATCCTGGGCGAGAACGGCGCCGGCAAATCGACGCTGATGAAGATCATCTACGGCGTCACCCGCCCGAGCGCAGGACGGATCTACTGGGAGGGCGAGGAAGTCGAGGTCGCGAACCCGGCGCACGCACGCAGCCTGGGCATCGGCATGGTGTTCCAGCACTTCTCGCTGTTCGAGACCCTGACCGTCGTGGAGAACGTGGCGCTCGCCCTGCCCGGCAAGCCGGCGCTGGACGAACTGGCGCAGCGCATCGCCGCGGTGTCGGAACGCTACGGCCTGCCGGTCGATCCGCGCCGCCACATCCATGCGCTGTCGGTAGGCGAGCGCCAGCGTGTCGAGATCATCCGCTGCCTGCTGCAGAACCCGCGCCTGCTGATCATGGACGAACCGACCTCGGTGCTGACCCCGCAGGCGGTGCGCAAGCTGTTCGAGACCCTGCGCCAGCTCGCGGCCGAGGGCTGCTCGATCCTCTACATCAGCCACAAGCTCGACGAGATCCAGGAGCTGTGCCATTCCGCCACCGTGCTGCGCGGCGGCAAGGTCACCGGCGAGTGCATCCCGGCGCAGGAGACGCCCGCCTCGATGGCGCGGCTGATGATCGGCAAGGACCTGCCGCGCTGCGCGCATGGCGCGGCGAAGGCGGACGGCGACGTGCGCCTGCGCCTGGCCGGCCTGTCGCATGCGTCGGAAGACCCCTTCGGCACCGACCTCAAGGACATCCACCTCGACGTGCGCGCCGGCGAGATCGTCGGCATCGCCGGGGTGTCGGGCAACGGCCAGCAGGAGCTGCTGCGCGCGATCTCGGGCGAGGAGGTGCTGGCGGAGAAATTCCCGGTGCAGATCTGCGGCGTCGAGGCCGGCCGCCTGAACCCGGGGCAACGGCGCAAGCTGGGGCTCGCCTTCGTGCCCGAGGAGCGCCTGGGCCGCGGCGCCGTGCCCGCCATGTCGCTCGCCGACAACGCGCTGCTGACCGCCGCCCACAGCCAGAACCTCCTCGCCGGCGGCTTCCTGCGCTTCGAGCACGCGCGCGACTTCGCCCGGCGCTGCATCGAGCGCTTCAACGTCAAGTGCGGCGGCCCGGGCGCGGCGGCCAAGTCGCTGTCGGGCGGCAACCTGCAGAAGTTCATCGTCGGCCGCGAGATCCTGCAGGCGCCCCGGCTGCTGGTGTGCGCCCAGCCCACCTGGGGCGTGGACGTGGGCGCCGCCACCTTCATCCGCCAGGCGCTGATCGATCTGCGCGACCGCGGCTGCGCGGTGCTGGTCATCTCCGAGGAGCTCGACGAGCTGTTCGAGATCTGCGACCGCATCGCGGTGATCGCCAAGGGCCGGCTGTCGCCCACCCGCCCCGCTGCCGAGACCACGGTGGAAGACATCGGCGTGTGGATGAGCGGCCTGTGGCCGGGCGCCGAAACCTACGAATCCCAGCCGCCGACGAAGCGCGCGGAGTCCCCGAATGCTTGAACTCGAAGCCCGCGCCGAACCCTCGCGGCTGATGTCCTTCCTGTCGCCGCTGCTCGCGGTGGTGCTGATGATCGCCGGCGGCATGCTGGTGTTCGCGGCGCTCGGCAAGGACCCGGTCGAAGGCTTCCGCATCTTCTTCCTCAACCCGGTCAAGGACCTGTACGGCCTCTCCGAGCTGCTGCTCAAGGCCACGCCGCTGATGCTGTGCGCGATCGGGCTGGCGATAGGCTTTCGCGCCAACGTGTGGAACATCGGCGCCGAGGGCCAGTTCATGCTCGGCGCGGTGGCGGCGACCGGGGTGGCCCTGCATTTCGACGGCTCGGAGAGCGCCCTGCTGCTGCCGGCGATGATCGTGGCCGGCGCCCTCGGCGGCGCGGCCTGGGCGGCGATCCCGGCGCTGCTGCGCACCCGCTTCAACGCCAACGAGATCCTGGTGTCGCTGATGCTGGTGTATGTGGCGAACCTGTTCGTGTCGTGGCTGGTGTTCGGGCCGTGGAAGGACCCGGACGGCTTCAACTTCCCGCAGACGAAGATGTTCGGCGAGGCGGCGCTGATGCCGGTGGTGCTGGAGAACACCCGCCTGCATCTGGGCTTCCCGATCGCGATCGCAGTGCTGGTCGCAGGCTACGCCTTCATGAACCGCAGCTACGCCGGCTTTCGCATGCGGGTGGCGGGCGAGGCGCCGGACGCCGCGCGCTACGCCGGCTTCTCCGCCCACCGCATGATCTGGGTCGGCCTACTGCTGGGCGGCGCGGCCGCCGGGCTGGCGGGCATGGGCGAGGTCGCCGGGCCGATGGGCCAGCTCACCGACAAGGTGGGCAGCGGCTACGGCTTCGCCGCGATCATCGTCGCCTTCGTCGGGCGGCTGAACGCCTTCGGCATCCTGCTCGCCAGCCTGCTGATGGCGCTGCTCTACATCGGCGGCGAGCAGGCGCAGCAGTACCTGAACCTTCCCAGCTCGATCTCGATGGTGTTCCAGGGCATGCTGCTGTTCTTCCTGCTGGGCGCGGACGTGTTCATCAACTACCGCCTCCGCCTGCGCCACCGCGCGGCCCAGGGCCACTGAGGAGGAGCGGGGAATGGACGCCGGCCTCTTCACCTCGATGCTGTTCGCCACCGTGGTGGCGGGCACGCCCCTGATCATCGTCGCCCTCGGCCTGCTGGTGAACGAGAAGGCCGGGGTACTCAACCTGGGCGCCGAAGGCATGATGGCGATGGGTGCGGTCGCCGCCTTCGCCGTCACCCACGAGAGCGGCAACCCCTGGCTGGGCGTGGCGGCCGGCATGGGCGCGGGCATGGCGATGGCCTTGCTGTTCGGCGTGCTGACGCTCACCCTGATGGCCAACCAGGTGGCCTCGGGCCTGGCGCTGGCGATCTTCGGCGTCGGCCTGGCGGCCTTCGTCGGCAAGCCCTACGAGGCGGTGGCGCTGCAGGTGGTGCCGCCGATCCGAATCCCCTTCATCGCCGACCTGCCGCTGATCGGCGAGGCGCTCTACAACCAGCAGGCGCTGGTGTATTTCTCCTGGGCGCTGTTCTGGGGCCTGCTGTGGTTCCTGCATCGCAGCCGCGCCGGGCTGGTGCTGCGCGCGGTCGGCGAGGCGCCGTCCTCGGCGCACGCGATCGGCTATCCGGTGATCCGCATCCGCTATCTGGCAGTGCTGTTCGGCGGCGCCATGGCCGGCGTCGGCGGCGCCTTCCTGTCGGTGTTCTACACGCCGATGTGGGCCGAAGGGATGGTCGCCGGCCGCGGCTGGATCGCGCTCGCGCTGGTGGTGTTCGCCACCTGGCGGCCGCTGCGGGTGATGATCGGTGCCTACCTCTTCGGCGGCGTCATGATCACCCAGCTCTTCATCCAGGGCTCCGGGCTGCAGATCGACTTCCCCTCGCAGCTGCTGTCCTCGCTGCCCTACTGGGCGACCATCGTCGTGCTGGTGGCGATCTCGCGCAACGCCGGCACGATCCGGCTCAACTCGCCGGTGTCGCTGGGCAAGCCCTACCGCCCGGACGCCTGAGCAGCGTACCGGCCCCGGCCCTGCGGGCTGCAGCCCGCAGCGCGCAAGGGATGAGCCGGACGCCGGACTTTGCCGCCGGCGTGTTTTTTTCTACGCTTCGAGCCCTCCGGCTGCATTAAGCTGGACGGACAGGCTGCGCAGCCTGCACACGCTCAACCCGGCTCACGCCCGTCGATGATCCTCGAACTGATCCAGATCGCAGCCCTGCTCCTGGCGCTCAGCCTGCTGCAGGGCCTGTGCATCCGTTTCCTCGCGCCCAGGCCGCGGGTCGCCGAGATCGCGTCGGGGGTGGTTTTCGGAGCCGTGTGCCTCGTCGGCATGATGATTCCGATCACCCTCGCCCCGGGCGTCATCGTGGACGGGCGCTCGGTGCTGCTGTCGATGGCCGGGCTGTTCGGCGGCCCGCTGGCCGGACTGATCGCCGGCGCGATCGCTGGTGCCTACCGGATCTCGCTCGGCGGTGACGGCATGCTGGTCGGCACCGTGCTGATCGCCGTCGCGGTGGCGCTCGGCCTCGCCTACCGTGCGGCATGGACGCGCGGCCGGCTGTCGCGCCAGCCACTGCCGCTGTTCGTGTTCGGGGCCCTGCTCCACGCCCTGTCCATCCTCATGATCGGGCTGGTTCCGTCGCAGAGCGTGGCATCGGTCTATGCGGCGCTCGGCCTGCCCTACCTGCTGATCATGGGTGCCGCGACCGCCCTGCTCGGCGCGCTGCTGCACGATCTCGACACCCGCCTGCGCAACGAGCGGGCCCTGCGCCAGCGCGAGGCGCATCTGCGTGCCATCGCCGGCGCCGTGCCCGACATCCTGTTCGTCCTCGACGAGAACGGGCGTTACCTGGAAGCGATGACGCACGACGAAAGTCTGCTCTACCGCGAGACGGGCCAGTTCCTCGGCCGGCATCTGCACGAGGTGCTGCCGGCGCCGGTCGCCGCCGAGCTGCTGGGCGCAATCCGCGATGCCATCCGCTCGAGCACGCCGATGGCCGTCGAATACGCGCTCGACACACCGAAAGGCCACTGCATCTTCGAGGGCCGCATCCAGGCGATCGAGGGCGAGGACGTACCGCGCACCGTGGTGCTGATCGTGCAGGACGTCACCCATCGCGCCACGCTCGAGCAGGAGCGGCGCATCGCGGCGATCGCCTTCGAGTCCCAGCAGGGCATGATGGTCACCGATGCCGACGCCCGCATCCTGCGCGTCAACAAGGCCTTCACCGAGATCACCGGCTACCCCGCCGGCGAGGTGATCGGCAGGCCGGCCAGCATCCTGCACTCGGACCGCCACAACCCGGCCTTCTACCACGACCTGTGGGCGGAGGTGGAGCACAAGGACCTGTGGGAGGGCGAGATCTGGAAGCGGCGCCGCAACGGCGAGGTGTATCCGGAGCGTCTGTCCATCAGCGCGGTACGTGACGAGCGCGGCGTCGTCACCCATTACGTCGGCTGCTTCACCGACATCACGCGGGCCAAGGAAAGCGAGGCGGAGATCCACGCCCTCGCGTTCTACGATCACCTGACGGCGCTCGCCAACCGCCGCCTGCTGACCGACCGCCTGCACCAGGCGCTCGCGCACGCCGACCGCGACGGCTGGCGCGGCGCGCTGATCTTCATCGACCTCGACGACTTCAAGAACATCAACGACGTGCTCGGCCACCAGGCCGGCGACGAGCTGCTGACCCTGGCGGCGGCGCGGCTGCGCGCGGCGGTGCGGGAGACGGACACCGTCGCCCGCTTCGGCGGCGACGAGTTCGTGGTCCTGATCGAGCAGCTGCCGGCGGACGAGATCGCCGCCGCGGCCGCGGCCGAGCACCTCGCCGAGACGCTGCGCGCGAAGATGGGGGAACCCTACCCGATCGGCAACCAGCGCTACGTGTGCACGGCGAGCATCGGCATCGCGATGTTCCGCGACCATGCGCAGACCGTCGAGGCGCTGATGCGCAGCGCCGACCTGTCGATGTACGAATCGAAACGCCAGGGCAAGAACCAGGTCCGCTTCTTCGACCCGGTGATGCAGAGCACGGTCTCCGAACGGCTGCAACTCGAGGCGGACCTGCGCGCAGCCCTGTCGCTGGATCAGTTCGAACTGCACTACCAGGCGCAGTGCGATGGCGAGGGCCGGCTCACCGGCGTCGAGGCGCTCGCGAGCTGGCGCCATCCCGGCCGCGGCCTGGTGCCGCGAGACCTGTTCATTCCGGCAGCCGAACGTTGCGGCTGCATGCCGGCGCTCGGGCGCATCCTGCTGGAGAAGGCCTGCATCCAGCTCGCGCAGTGGGCGGGCGACGCCCGCTTCGGCGCACTGCGCCTGTCGCTCAACGTCAGCGCGACGCAGATCTACGCGCCGAACTTCGTCGCCGACGCGCGCGCGCTGCTCGAGCGCACCGGATGCCCGCCCGACCGCCTGGTCTTCGAGCTGACGGAATCGATGCTGATCACCGACATGGAACATGCGATCGAGACCATGCACGCCCTGCGCGCGCTGGGCATCCGCTTCTCGATCGACGATTTCGGCACCGGCTACTCCTCGCTCGCCTACCTGCAGCGCCTGCCGCTGGACGAACTGAAGATCGACCGCTCCTTCGTCCGCGACCTGCCGGCCAACCCGAACAGCCTGGCGATCATCCGGACCATCGTCGCGCTCGCGCATGCGCTCGGCCTGCGCGTCATCGCCGAGGGCGTGGAGAACGCCGCCCAGTTCGAGATCCTGCTCCGCAATGGCTGCACCGGATTCCAGGGCTTCCTGTTCCATCACCCGGCCACGATCGAGGCCTTCGAGGCACGGCCACCGGATCGCGCATGAGGCCGCGCCGGGCGCCGCCATCGGGGCGCCCGCGGGACGGCCCGCGGTGCCCCCGCCAGGCGCTCAGACCTTCGCGCTCGGCCGCTCCGCGATGCGGTCGCGCCAGGTCTGCAGGTGGGCCATGCCTTCCGCCCCCGGCCTGAACTTCATCAGCCCGCGCGCGAACTCGATCGCGCAGAAGGCCGTGATGTCGGCGATCGTAAACCGTTCGCCGGCGACGAAGGGCCGGCTGGCGAGCTCGCCGTCCAGCCAGCGCGCCACCTCGCGCATCTTCTCGCCCTGGGAGCGGCCGAAGTCGGGGAACTGCGGCTGCTCGAGCGGCGCCAGTCCGGGATGGGTGTGGCGGATGCAGTTGGCGATGGTGCCGAACAGGTAGAGCTCCATGCGGCGGTCGGTCATCTCGATGAAGGCACGCTCCTCGAAGCTCTCGCCCATCAGGTTGGGCTCGGGATACAGGCCTTCGAGATAGCTGCAGATCGCGCGCGTCTCGCCGAGATAGCGGCCGTCGTCGAGCTCGAGCACCGGCACCTTGGCGAGCGGGCTCTTGGCGCGATAGTTGGAGCTGCGGTGCTCGTCCTTGCCGATCTCGACCACCACCTCCTCGATGCCGGTGATGCCCTTCTCGGCGATGAACATCTGCACGCGGCGCGGATTGGGCGCGCGCGGAGAAACGTAGAGCTTCATGCGGTTTCCCGTGTATGGATTCGTTCTTTCGTCGTTTCGTCGTTCAGTGGCCGGGGCCGGCGCGCTCAAACCCCGCCGCTGCGCGACTGCCCGGTCTCGACCATGCTGCGCACCTTCGCGGAGAAGGCCTGCGCCTGCTCCTCGGAGTCGCCGTCGCGGTCGAAGCTCGACGGCGGCATCTCGATGCCGCGCTGCACCGCGGGGCGGGCGCGGATCTGGTCGCGCCAGCGCTTGAGGTTGGGCAGGTCGTCGATCGTCACCCCCGACCAGTTGTGGGTGCGCACCCAGGCCCAGTTGGCGATGTCGGCGATCGAGTAGTCGCCGGCGAGGTATTCGTTCTTCGCCAGGTGGCCGTCGAGCACGCGGAAGAGCCGCCTGACCTCGCCCTGGTAGCGGTCGATCGCGGGCTGGATCTTCTCCGGAAAGTAGCGGTAGAACACGTTGGCCTGGCCCATCATCGGCCCGATGCCGCCCATCTGGAACATCAGCCACTGCAGCACGCGCGAGCGTCCCTTGGGGTCCTGCGGCATCAGCCGGCCGGTCTTCTCGGCGAGGTAGATCAGGATCGCGCCCGACTCGAACACCGCGAAGTCGCCCTCGTCGTGGTCGACGATCGCGGGGATGCGGCCGTTGGGGTTGATGGCGAGGAACCACGGCTCCTTCTGCTCGTTGGCGGACAGGTCGAGCACGCGCAGCGAGTAGGGCAGGCCGAGTTCCTCGAGGGCGATCGAGATCTTGTGCCCGTTGGGGGTGGCGGCGGTGTAGAGGTCGATCATCGGCATTCTCCTTCGGTTCGGTCAGGCCGGCGAGGCGGCGGACGGGCCATGATCCGTGCATGCGCTCGCGGGCGCAAGCCGGCTGTACGCGGGGTGGAACATCATCGATTCCGTATAAGGGCTATCGCCCGGCGGGCGCTGCGAAGCGGCGCGCAGGCCCACTAAACTTCGTCGCCGAGGCCTGCGCAAGCGTCGCCGGCCCGAACGGCAAGAACATTCACCGCCCCCCGCCACGCGCATGGGCGGACCACGCCACCGACACCGGGAGACCCCCATGAGCTACGAAATCCGCTCCATCCTGTACGCCTCCGACCTGACGCCGCGCTCGCCCGCGGTGTTTCGCCACGCCGTCGGCCTGGCGATGAAGTTCAATGCCCGCCTGCATGCGGTCACGGTCACGCTGCCTTCGAGCAGCCTGCCCTACGAGGAGTTCATCAGCGAGGAGAAGATGGACGAGATCAAGCTCGCCGGGCACAAGAAGGCCGAGGCGCTGCTGCGCCAGCGCATCGACGTCTTCGCCGAGGCCCACCCCGATCTCGACGTCAGGAGCGTGCTCGCCAGCGTGCGCGCGCTCGAGGGCGACCCCTCGCGCCGCATCCTCGACGTCGCCAAGCACGTGCTCGCCGACGTGATCGTCATGGGCTCGCGCGGCCACAGCACGATCGGCGAACTGCTGCTCGGCTCGGTGGCGCACAAGGTCACGATGAAGGCCGACATCCCGGTGATGCTGGTGCCGATCGACCGCTGAAAATCCTCTAGGCCGGCGGCGGCACGATGCGCCGCCCGCAGTCGGACAGCAGCCGGCGCAGCCAGCGGTGCCCCGCCGAGTGGTGGTTGCGCTCGTGCCAGAGCTGGTAGAAGCGCATCGGCGGGAAGGCGATCGGCGAGGGCACGATCGCCAGCGGCAGCAGGTTGGCGTAGAACTGCGCGAAATGCCGCGTGGTGGTGAACACCAGGTCGGTGCCCTGCAGCAGGTAGGGCGCGGCGGTGAAGGACTGCACCACCACCCGCTCGTCGCGGTTGATGCGCATCGACGCCAGCACGCCGTCGATCACGCCGCGCTGGCTGATCGAATAAGGCATCGGCACCACGTGCGCGGCGCGCATGTAGTCCTCGGTCGTCATCCCCTTCTTCGCGCACGGGTGGCTGGCCGCCACCAGGCACACGATCTCGTCCTCGAGCAGCATCGACAGGTGCATGCGGTGCGGCGGCTCGGGCCAGTTGCCGATCACCACGTCCAGGTCCCCCTCGGCGAGCGAGCGCTCGAAATCGAAGTTCGGCCTCAGCGCGTGCAGCGTGAGGCGCGCACCCGGCGCCTCGCGGCGGAAACGCTCGGCCACGCCGGCGACGAAGACCGGCGCCAGGTAGTCGGGCGAGCCGACGCGGAACTCCTGGCGCGTGGTGTGCGGCTCGAAGGTCTCGGGCGCGTCGATCATGCGGTCGATCTCGGCCAGCGCACCCTTCGCGTGCGACATCAGCGCCAGCGCGCGCTCGGTCGGCACCATGCCGCCCTTCTCCCGCACCAGCAGGGGATCGCCGAGGATCTCGCGCAGTCGCTTGAGCGCCGCGCTCACCGCCGGCTGCGACTGGTTCATGCGCAGCGCGGTACGCGATACGCTGCGCTCGGTGATCAGCAGCACGAAGATGCGCAGCAGATAGGTGTCGAGCGGGTCGTCGCTGCGGCGCAGGCTCATGTCGGGTCTCCTCGTGTCGTCATTGTGGTTCTGCGCCCGGGGAGAATGCCACCCGTCGGCGATAGATACGCAAGAGCATATATCACTTATAAGAACATATGCGATCCGTTAACACGGTGGCGACTTACACTGCGCCTCACACGATCCCCACATCCGCACCAGACCAGGAGACAACAGCATGGGACGCCTGACCACCCACGTACTCGACACCGCCCACGGCAAGCCCGGCGTCGGCATCGCCGTGACCGTCTATCGCCTCGACGGCGGGCGCCGCGAAGTCGCGCGCACCGTCACCAACCACGACGGCCGCTGCGACCAGCCGCTGCTCGAGGGCGCCGCGCTCGAGGCCGGCAAGTACGAGATCGTCTTCGCCGCCGGCGACTACTTCCGCGCGCTGGGCCTGGACCTGCCCGAGCCGCCGTTCGTGGACGAGGTCGCGCTGCGCTTCGGCATCGCCAAGGTCGACCAGCACTACCACGTGCCGCTGCTGGTGTCGCCGTGGAGCTACTCAACCTACCGCGGCAGCTGAGCCCGGCTTCCACGCAAACCGATAAAGAGAACAGATCATGGAAGCCTATCTGCTCGACTGGGCCAACCTGCTGGTCCGCTGGCTGCACCTGATCGCAGGCATCGCCTGGATCGGCGCCTCCTTCTACTTCGTGATGCTCGACAACTCACTGAAGCCGCCGAAGAAGCCCGCGGACGCCGGGCGAGGCGTGTTCGGCGAACTGTGGGCGGTGCATGGCGGCGGGTTCTACCACAGCCAGAAATACCTCACCGGCCCCAAGGGCGAGCCGCTCACCCAGGACCTGCACTGGTCGAAGTGGGAGGCCTACACCACCTGGCTGTCGGGCATGGGCATGATGGCCATCGTGTACTGGATCGGCGCCTCGAGCTACCTGATCGACAGCCAGGTGATGGCGCTGTCGCCGGCCGCCGCGGTGGGCATCTCGATCGCCTTCCTCGTCGTGGGCTGGGTGTTCTACGACCTCCTGTGCCGCAACATGATCGGCAAGGACGGCCTGCTCGCGGCGATCGTGTTCGTGTTCGTGATGGTCGCGAACTACGTGCTGCACCAGGTGTTCTCGGCCCGCGGCGCCTACATCCACGTCGGCGCCATGCTGGGCACGATGATGGCGGCCAACGTCTTCTTCCACATCATTCCCGGGCAGAAGAAGATGGTCGAGCAGATCCGCCGCGGCGAGACGGTCGACCCCATGCCCGGCATCGTCGGCAAGCAGCGCTCGGTGCACAACACCTACTTCACGCTGCCGGTGCTGTTCATCATGATCAGCAACCACTACCCGATGACCTATGCCAACGCCAACGGCTGGCTGGTGCTCGGCGCGCTGATGGTGGCCGGCGTGCTGATCCGCCAGTTCTTCGTGCTGCGCCACCGCGGCCAGGTGAAGTGGTGGCTGCCGGCGGCCGGCGTGGCGCTGATCGCGCTGCTGATGGTGCTGATGGCGCCGAAGCAGGTCGACGCCAGCGGCGACAAGGTCAGCTTCGCCACCGTCAGGGCCATCATGGAACGGCGCTGCATCGCCTGCCACGCCGAGAAGCCCACCTACGCGGGCTTCGCCCAGCCCCCCAAGGGCGTGATGCTGCAGACCTCCGAGCAGATCGCAGCCAACGCGGTGATGAGCGCACAGACCGTGGCCAGCGGCTACATGCCGCTCGGCAACCTCACCGGCATCACCGAGGAAGAACGCGAAAAGATCGCGATCTGGTTCGCCCAGGGCGCCCGTACGGCCGACTGAAGGCGCCGACCGGGCACCACGCCAAGGACAACAGGAAGAGACAGCCATGAGCACCCCCACCACCACCATCGACCGCAGCGGCGAAGCGCTCGCCGAACTCTCGCGCCTGCCGCTGGACGCCTTCGTCGCCCGCCTCGAGGGCATCTTCGAGCACTCGCCGTGGATCGCCGAGCGCGCCTGGAGCGCCGGCCCCTTCACCAGCATCGACGCGCTGCATGCCGCGATGAGCCTGGTGGTCGACACCGCGGACCCGACGGAGCAACTGGGCCTCATCTGCGCCCACCCGGAGCTGGCCGGCAAGGAGGCCGAGGAAGGCACGCTGACCACCGCCTCCACCGGCGAACAGCGCGGCGCCGGGCTCGACCAGTGCAGCAGGGAAGAACTCGAGCGCCTGCGCCAGCTCAACCAGGACTACCGCGCACGCTTCGGCTTTCCCTTCGTGGTCGCGGTCAAGGGCCTCACCCGCCAGCAGATCATGGACCGTGTCGAGGCGCGGCTCGCCAACGACCGTGACACCGAGTTCCGCACCTGCCTGAACGAGATCGGCAAGATCGCCCGCTTCCGCCTGGACGCAATGTTCGCGGCCGGCGCCTGACCCGAGGAAGGACGACATGACTTCGAACAAGGCCTACCCCCGCGACCTCGTCGGCTACGGCCGCAACCCGCCGCACGCCAACTGGCCCGGCCGCGCCCGCGTCGCCGTGCAGTTCGTACTCAACTACGAGGAAGGCGGCGAGAACTGCGTGCTGCACGGCGACGCCGGCAGCGAGCAGTTCCTGTCCGAACTGTTCAACGCCGCCAGCTACCCCGAGCGCCATCTGTCGATGGAAGGCATCTACGAGTACGGCTCGCACGTGGGCGTGTGGCGCTTCCTGCGCGAGTTCGAACGCCGCGGCCTGCCGCTGACCGTCTTCGGCGTGTCGATGGCGCTCGAGCGCCACCCGGAAGTGACCGCCGCCTTCAGGGAGCTCGGCCACGAGATCGCCTGCCACGGCTGGCGCTGGATCCACTACCAGAACGTGCCGGAAGCGGTCGAGCGCGAGCACATGCGCATCGGCATGGAGATCATCGAGCGCCTGACCGGCGAGCGCGCGCTGGGCTGGTACACCGGGCGCGACTCGCCGAACACCCGCCGCCTGGTGGCCGACTATGGCGGCTTCCTGTACGACTCGGACTACTACGGCGACGACCTGCCGTTCTGGACCGAAGTGCAGAAGACCAGCGGCGAGACCGTGCCGCACCTCATCGTGCCCTACACGCTCGACACCAACGACATGCGCTTCGCGCTGCCGCAGGGCTTCTCGCACGGCGACGAGTTCTTCGAGTACCTGCGTGACGCCTTCGACGTGATGTACGCCGAGGGCGAGGAGCGCCCGGCGATGATGTCGATCGGCATGCACTGCCGCATGCTCGGCCGACCGGGCCGCTTCAAGGCCCTGCAGCACTTCCTCGACCACATCGAGAAGTACGACCGGGTGTGGGTGTGCCGTCGCATCGACGTCGCCCGCCACTGGATCGCGCACCACCCCTACAACCCCAAGTAACGCCCCCCAAGAAGGAGAACACCCATGGCCAGCCACACCCCCGGCGCCCCCGTCTTCGCCCCCGCTGCCGAGCTGCCCGACTGGGCGCTGCGTTCGGTCGACCTCGCCAACCCGCGCCTGGGCGCCAAGGCGCTTGCCGCCTCCGACGACTTCTTCGCCGAAGTCAGCCGCATGCTCAACCCCGAACCCGCTCAGTTCGTCCCCGGCAAGTTCGACACCAACGGCAAGTGGATGGACGGCTGGGAATCCCGTCGCAAGCGCGTCGCCGGCCACGACTGGGCGCTGGTCAAGCTCGGCGTGAAGGGCGTCATCCGCGGCTTCGACGTCGACACCTCGCACTTCACCGGCAACTACCCGCCGGCCGTCTCCATCGAGGCCTGCGTGTCCGAGACCGACGAGGTCGAAGCGCTGCAGGCCGCGGCCTGGACCGAGATCCTGCCCGCCACGCCGATGGGCCCCAACAGCCACCACATCCTAGAATGCACGAGCACCGCGGCGTGGACCCACCTGCGCGTGAACATGTATCCGGACGGTGGCATCGCCCGCCTGCGCGTCTATGGCCGACCGGTCGGCACGCTCGCCGCCAAGGCCGCTGCGGGCGAGACGGTCGATCTGATCGCGATGGAGAACGGCGGCCGCGCGCTGTCGTGGAACGACGCCAGCTTCGGCTCCTCGGCCTCGGCCCTGCTGCTGCCCGGGCGCGGCATGAACATGGGCGACGGCTGGGAGACCCGCCGCCGCCGCGAGCCCGGCAACGACTGGTGCGTGATCGAGCTCGGCGCCCCCGGCACCGTCGAGCGCATCGAGGTCGATACCGCCTTCTTCAAGGGCAACTACCCCGACCGCTGCTCGCTGCAGGCGGCCTACGTCACCGGCGGCACCGACCGCTCGATCACCACCCAGTCGATGTTCTGGCACACCCTGCTCCCCGAGCAGAAGCTCGAGATGGACGCCATCCACAGCTTCACCGAACAAGTCGCCAAACTGGGGCCGATCACCCACGTGCGCTTCAACATCTTCCCCGACGGCGGCGTCTCGCGACTGCGCCTGTGGGGCAAGGTCGAGGCCAAGTGAGCGTCGCCATGTCCGCCCTGACGCCCCGCCCCCTCGAGGTCCAGCCGCTCACCCGCGAGGCCTTCGCCCCCTACGGCGAGGTCATCGAGGCCAGCGAGGCCGCCCGGCACTTCCCCATCAACGCCGGCAACACCGAGCGCTACCACGACCTCGCCCGCATCGAGCCCGGGCCCGACGGGCGGGTCATCGTCTCCATCTTCCGCGGCCAGCCGCGCGCACTGCCCTTCACCGTCACCATGATGGAGCGCCACCCGCTCGCCTCCCAGGCCTTCATCCCGATGTCGGGCCGGCCCTACCTGGTCGTGGTCGCGCCCGCGGGCGCGCCACCCCAGGTCGAGGACCTCGCGGTCTTCCTCGCCCGCGGCGACCAGGGCGTCAACTACGCCACCGGCGTCTGGCACCACCCGCTGCTCGCCCTCGACGGCGTCTCCGACTTCCTCGTCGTCGATCGCAGCGGACCCGGCCACAACTGCGACGAGGTCCAGCTCGAGACCCACGGCCTCATCGCCGCCGCCGGCTGAGTCCGCCCCGCGATTGCGGCCGTGACCGACGGCACGACCGCAATCGCAAAGGGTCCGGCGAGCGGACGCACGGCTGCTAGCATTGCGGTCTTTGCGATCCGCGCAGTCATGAGCACCCATGAGTTCAGGCTGTTCCAGGCGGCCGTGATGCAGGCCTGGAACGCAATCGTGATCACCGACGCGGACATCGCCGCGGGCTGCCGGGTCCTGATCGCCAACCCGGCGTTCTGCGCGATGACCGGTTATTCGCTCGACGAGCTGCGGGGGCGCTCGCTCGCAATGCTGCAGGGCCCCGAGACCGATCCGGCGGTGATCGACGAACTGCGCGCCTGCCTGCGCGAAGCCCGCTTCTTCGAGGGCACCACGACCAACTACCGCAAGGACGGCACCCCCTACACCGTGCGCTGGAACATCTCGCCGGTGCACGACGACGAGGGCCGGCTCACCCACTTCGTCTCGGTGCAGCGCGACATCTCCGAGTAGGTCCGCGTCCAGGGCGAGAACCGCCTGCTCGCGCGCGCCCTCGACGCCGCCAGCGATCCGATCGTGGTCACCGACGCGGCGGAGCGTATCATCTTCGCCAACGCCGCCTTCGCCACGCTCACCGGTTATCCGGCGCAGGACATCGCGGGCAGGACCGCCGCCGATTTCGGCCCCGGCGAGAGCGAGGACGAGGCCAGCCTGCACGCCGCCCGCCGCGAAGCGCTCGCCGCCGGCGGCGAGTTCCGCGCCACCTTCGTCTATCGCCGCCCCGACGGCACGCCCTACCACCTGGAGCAGAGCACCTCGCCGATCATCGACGAGCGCGGACGCATCACGCACTACGTCAGCGTCGGCAAGGACGTCACCGCGCGCGTCGTCCGCGAGAAGGCCCTGCACCGCGCGGCGACCCAGGACGCCCTCACCGGCCTGCACAACCGCCGCCATGGCGAGCAGCTGCTGGCCAAGGCCCACCGCAAGGCGCTCGCACGCGGGAAACCGCTGAGCGTGCTGGTGTGCGACGTGGACCATTTCAAGCAGGTCAACGACCGCTTCGGCCATCCCGCGGGCGACCGCGTGCTCGCCGACATCGGGCGCATCCTGCGCCAGTCGGTGCGCAGCGGCGACGCGGTGATCCGCTGGGGCGGCGAGGAGTTCGTGATCCTCCTCGACAACTGCCCGCAGCCGGCCGCGGTCGAACTCGCCGAACGCATCCGGCGCCGCGTCGAGGCGCATCGGGACGTCGACGCCGGCCGCCTGACCCTGTCGCTCGGCCTGGCCACCCTGCGCCCTCAGGAAACGCAGCAAGACCTCGTCGCCCGCGCCGACGCCGCCCTCTACCAGGCCAAGGGCGCGGGCCGCAACCGCCTGTCCTTCGCCTGAACCCGGAAACGTCGCGATGTGCCGCAGGCGCCGCGGCACCCGCGCCCGCCTCGTGCGAGGCTGCGCGGATATACGCATCTACTGATCCGTTCTATAAGCCCATAAAGGTTTTCATATCACGGCATGCTCCTAGACTGGACCCATCAGTCCATAACGACAAGGAGACGCCACGATGTCCGATCAAACCCGCACGAGCCGCCCGATCGAGCTCGACCCCGTCGACCAGTGTCCGCCCGGCGGGCGCCTGTTCACCCTCGCCCTGCAGCACGTGCTGGTGATGTACGCCGGCGCGATCGCGGTGCCGCTGATCGTCGGCGGCGCGCTCAAGCTGCCCAAGGACCAGATCGCCTTCCTGATCAACGCCGACCTGCTGTGCTGCGGCCTGGTCACCATCATCCAGGCGCTCGGCATCGGCCGCTTCGGCATCCGCCTGCCGATCATGATGGGCGTCACCTTCGCCGCGGTCGGGCCGATGGTCGCGATGGCGGGCAACCCCGAGCTCGGCATCAACGCCATCCTCGGCTCGGGCATCGCCGCCGGCCTGTTCGGCATCCTGTTCGCGCCGCTGGTGTCGCGCGCGCTGCCGCTGTTCCCGCCGGTGGTCACCGGCTCGATCATCGCCGTGATCGGCATCTCGCTGATGCCGGTGGCGATCAACTGGTCGGCCGGCGGACAGCCCCGCATCCGCGACGCGGCGACCGGGCTGCTGGTGGACAACCCTGCCTATGGCGCCCCGGAATACCTCGCCATCGCCGGCCTCGTGCTGCTGGTGGTGCTGGCGGTCACCCGTTTCGGCCGCGGCTTCCTGTCCAACGTCGCAGTGCTGGTCGGCATGGGCGTCGGCTTCGCGATCGCGATCGCGATGGGCAAGGTCAGCTTCGACGGCCTCGCCGACGTGCCCTGGGTGTCGGTGGTCACCCCGCTGCATTTCGGCATGCCGATCTTCGATCCGGTCTCGATCGCCACCATGTGCCTGGTGATGGTGGTGGTGATGGTCGAGTCGCTCGGCATGTTCCTCGCGCTCGGCGAGCTCACCGGCCGCCGGCTGTCGCGCGACGACCTCACCCGCGGCCTGCGCACCGACGGCCTGGGCACGCTGATCGGTGGCTTCCTCAACACCTTCCCGCACACCAGCTTCTCGCAGAACGTGGGCCTGGTCGGCGTCACCGGCGTCAAGAGCCGCTGGGTGTGCGTGGCCGGCGGCGCGATCCTGATGGCCTTCGGCCTGTTTCCCAAGATGGCGCTGATCATCGCCTCGGTGCCGCAGTACGTGCTCGGCGGCGCCGGACTCGTGATGTTCGGCATGGTCGCCGCCACCGGCATCAAGATCCTGCTCGCCGCCGACCTGCGCAACAACCGCTTCAACCTCTACATCGTCGCGCTGTCGGTGGGCGCCGGGATGATCCCGATGGTGGCGCCGAAGTTCTTCCACCAGATGCCGCACGCGCTCGAACCCCTGCTGCACAGCGGCATCCTGCTGGCGGCGATCACCGCGGTCACGCTCAACCTGTTCCTCAACGGCGGCCGCCGCGACGCCGCCAGCGCTGCGATCCAGCCCGCGCTGGCGCACTGAGCGCCACCGCAGGTCCGATCCCCGGGGGCGTTCGCCGCAAGGTGGCCGCCCCTTCTCTCGCGCCCGGCGCGGCCGCGGACGCCCCGGGCACAGCGCCCGCGGAACGCGCTACCATCGTCGGGTCTGCAGCAGCCCCGGACCCGATGATGGATCGCCACACCATCCGTATCCTGCTCAACGGCGAGCCGGTCGAAGTCGCCGGCGTCGCCCCCACGACCAGCCTGCTCGCCTGGCTGCGCGGCGCGCGCGGCCTGACCGGCACCAAGGAGGGCTGCAACGAGGGCGACTGCGGCGCCTGCACCGTGGTCGTCGGCGCGCTGAGCGGCGACGATGCCGCGCTCGAGCTCGCCACCCTCAACGCCTGCCTGTGCTTCCTGCCCACCCTCGACGGCAAGGCGGTGTTCACCGTCGAATACCTGCGCGCCCAGGCCGGCGGCAGGCTGCATCCCGCGCAGCAGGCGCTGGTCGACTGCCACGGCTCGCAATGCGGCTTCTGCACGCCGGGCTTCGCGATGTCGCTGTGGGCGCTCTACGACGCATGCGCGGTCGAAGGCAGCCGCCCGGACGAGGCGCGCATCCGCAGCACGCTCACAGGCAACCTGTGCCGCTGCACCGGCTATCGCCCGATCATCGAGGCCGGGCAGCGCATGTTCGACCTGCCCGCGCTGGCACTCGACCGCGAGCGGCTGCGCCGAGACCTGCTCGCCCTGCGGCGCCGCGAATCGCTGGAGTACGCGCATCAGGGCGCGCGCTTCCTCGCCCCGCGCACTTTGACCGGACTGCTCGAGCTGCGCGCGCGCCATCCCGTGGCGACGATGCTCGCCGGCGGCACGGACGTCGGCCTGTGGGTCAACAAGCAGCTGCGCGCGCTCGACGCCATCCTTTACCTCGGGGAGGTCGCTGCGCTGCGCCGGGTGGTCGAGGAGGACGGCGTGCTGCGCATCGGCGCCGGCGCCAGCCTGACCGACGCCTTCGCCGCGCTCGCCCGGCACTGGCCCGAACTCGGCGAACTGTGGGAGCGCTTCGCCTCGCTGCCGGTGCGCAACGCCGGCACCCTGGGCGGCAACTTCGCCAACGGCTCGCCGATCGGCGACTCGATGCCGGCGCTGATCGCGCTCGGCGCCCGCGTCGTGCTCGCCAGCGTGCGTGGCCGGCGCAGCCTGGCGCTGGAGGATTTCTACCTCGACTACATGAAGAAGGACCTCGCCGCCGACGAGATCGTCGCTGCGATCGAGGTCCCGCTGCCCGCCGCGGGGCTGCGATTCCGCACCTGGAAGCTGTCGAAGCGCTACGACTCCGACATCTCCGCGGTGTGCGGCGCCTTCGCGCTGCACCTGGAGGACGGCAGGGTGCACGCGCCGCGCATCGCCTTCGGCGGCATGGCCGCCACCCCGCGCCGCGCGACGCGCACCGAGGCCGCACTCGACGGCAGGCCGTGGGACGAGGCCGCGCTGGCGCTCGCCGCGCAGGCGCTCGACGAGGACTTCGATCCGCTCACCGACCTGCGCGCCAGCGCCGGCTACCGTCGCCGCGCCGCCGCCGGCCTGCTGCGCCGCTTCTTCCTCGAGACGCGCGCCGACGCCCCGCTCGCGCCCGCGCAGACGCGGGTCTTCGCCGCCTTCGACCCCTGCGCCGTTGTGCCCCACGGCGAAGATGCCTGAGGCCGCCGCCATGAGCACGCCCCGCACCGGCCCCGCGCACCCGCCCGCCGCGCACCATCCGCACCCGCACGAGTCGGCCCACCTGCACGTCAGCGGCGAGGCGATGTACGTCGATGACCTGCCCGAGCTCGCCGGCACCGCCCATGCCGCACTCGGCCTGTCGACGCAGGCCCATGCCCGCATCGTCCGCCTGGCGCTCGACGCGGTGCGCGCGATGCCCGGCGTGATCGGCGTGCTCACCGCCGCCGACATCCCCGGCCCCAACGACTGCGGGCCGATCCTGCACGACGACCCGATCCTCGCCGGCGGGGAGGTCCACTACGTCGGCCAGCCGGTGTTCGCGGTGATCGCCGCCAGCCACGAGGCCGCGCGCCGCGCCGCGCGCGCCGCGGTCATCGACTACGCCCCGCTGCCCGCCGTGCTCGACCCGCTCGAGGCCACCCGCCGGCAGTCTCTGGTGCTGCCGCCGATGCAGCTCGTGCGCGGCGACCCGGCGGCGCGCCTGGCCGCCGCGCCCCGCCGCCTCGCCGGGCAGTGGCAGGTCGGCGGCCAGGAGCACTTCTACCTCGAAGGTCAGGTCGCCTGCGCCGCGCCGCGCGAGGACGGCTGCATCCAGCTGTGGAGCTCCACCCAGCACCCGACCGAGATGCAGCACGTGGTCGCGCAGATGCTCGGGCTGGCGGCCCACCGTGTGGTGGTGGAGACGCGCCGCATGGGCGGCGGCTTCGGCGGCAAGGAATCGCAGTCGGCGCTGTTCGCCTGCGTGGCGGCGCTGGCGGCGTGGAAATTCCGCCGCCCGGTCAAGCTGCGCCCCGACCGCGACGACGACATCCTGATCACCGGCAAGCGCCACGACTTCCAATACGACTACGAGGTCGGCTTCGACGACGACGGCCGGGTGCTCGCGCTGCGCATCGAGATGGTGGCGCGCGCCGGCTTCTCCGCCGACCTGTCGGGTCCGGTCGCCACGCGCGCGGTGTGCCATGTGGACAACGCCTACTACCTCTCGGACGTCGACATCCGCGCCCTGCTCGCACGCACCAACACCCAGTCCAACACGGCGTTCCGCGGCTTCGGCGGGCCGCAGGGCGCGATCGCGATCGAGCACGTGCTCGACAGCATCGCGCGCACGCTGGGGCGCGACCCGCTCGACGTGCGCAGGCTCAACTTCTATGGCGGAGAAGGCCGCGACACCACGCCCTACGGCCAGGCCGTCGCCGACAACGTGATCCACGAGCTGGTCGCCGAACTCGAAGCCGACAGCGACTACCGCGCGCGCCGCGCCGCGATCGCCGCCTTCAACGCGGCAAGCCCGGTGCTGAAGAAGGGCCTCGCGCTGACGCCGGTGAAGTTCGGCATCTCCTTCAACCTCAGCCACCTCAACCAGGCCGGGGCGCTGGTGCATGTGTATACCGACGGCTCGGTGCTGGTGAACCACGGCGGCACCGAGATGGGCCAGGGCGTCAACACCAAGGTCTGCCAGGTGGTGGCGCACGAGCTCGGCATTTCGCTCGCCCGCGTGCGCGCCACCGCCACCGACACCAGCAAGGTCGCCAACACCTCGGCCACCGCGGCCTCGACCGGCGCCGACCTCAACGGCCAGGCCGCCGCCGACGCCGCGCGCCGCATCCGCCTGCGCCTGGCGGAGTTCGCCGCGCGCACCTGGGGCAACGGCGCCGCCGCCGAGGTGCGCTTCGCGGACGACCAGGTCCATGTCGGCGGACGCGCGCTCGGCTTCGCCGAGGTACTGCGCCAGGCCTACCTCGCCCGCGTCCAGCTGTGGTCCGAGGGCTTCTACGCCACGCCGGGCCTGCACTGGGACCCCACCACGCTGCGTGGCCATCCCTTCTATTACTTCGCCTACGGCGCGGCGGTGTCCGAGGTGATCGTCGACACGCTGACCGGCGAATGGCGCCTGCTGCGCGCCGACCTGGTGCACGACGCCGGCGACTCGATCAACCCGGCGATCGACCGCGGCCAGGTCGAGGGCGCCTTCATCCAGGGCATGGGCTGGCTGACCATGGAGGAGCTGTACCGGGATGCGGACGGCCGGCTGCTGACGCACGCGCCCTCCACCTACAAGATCCCGGCGACGCACGACTGCCCGGCGGATTTCCGCGTCCGCCTGTATCCGAACCGCAACCGCGAGGACACCATCCTGCGCTCGAAGGCGGTGGGCGAACCGCCGCTGCTGCTCGCCTTCTCGGTGTGGTTCGCGCTCCGCGACGCCATCGCCGCGGCGGGCGACGGGCGCACCAACCCGCCGCTGCGCGCGCCCGCCACGCCCGAGGCCATCCTCGATGCGGTCGACGCCGTCCGTGCGCAACGGGCCGCCGCCCCGGGCGCGGCGCCCGCCACCTGAGCACGCGCCGATGCACGCCTGGATCGAACACCTCGCCCGTCTCGCCGGGTCCGGCACCCCGGCCGTGCTGGTCATCGTCGCCGCCACCCGCGGCTCGACGCCGCGCGCGCCGGGCGCCCGCATGATCGTCACCGCGGCTGGCAGCCACGGCAGCATCGGCGGCGGCCAGCTCGAGCAGCGCGCGATCGGCCTCGCCCGCGGCCTGCTCGCCGATGGCGCGACC
>JARRBR010000029.1 GCA_029982755.1 Rhodocyclaceae bacterium | reverse complement strand
CTCGGTCGCCCTCACGCAGTTGCGCTTCACTTCGCTTGCTGTGATCAACTTACGGCGGGACTTGCACCCGCAGGAGTGCGCCCATGCTGGGCGCACACATTCCGGAAAGCCCCGCAGCAGCGGGGCTTTTTCTTGTTCGCGCTGGTTCTCATCCCTCACGATGACAAGAGCCATCGAGCATCCCGCAGACGATTTCGGCGAAGCGTTCGCCGCACGGGTAACGCGTGAACTCAACCGCGATCTCGCCCGCCTTGCGCCGGAAGGGCGGCTCGTCGAGCAGGCGGCGGGTCAGTTTCGCCACCCTGTCGGCGGTGATCTGGTCGGCACGCAGGGCGAGGCCGGCGCCGCTGGCGACGATGAACTGCATGTTCAGCATTTGATCCAGGTTCTGGGGAATCCCGAGCACCGGCGTGCCCTCGCGCAAGGCCTGGTGCGTGGTCGGGCTGCCCCCGTTGCAGATGACCAAGCTCGCGCGTCGAGAAAGCGCCGCCCCCGGAAGGAATCGTTCGGCAACGACGCCGTGGGGAAACGACAGACGCTCTCCACCCGGCCCGACCGCGACCGCCACCCGGCAGTCGAGCGCGACCAGCGCGCGGGAGATCTCGACCAGCAGGCCGGGATCGCCCGAACTGCCGAGGGTCAGGTAGACGAGCGGCCGGCCGTCGCCGTCCTCCTCCAGTGCCGCCGGCAGCGGACAGTCGGGCGACCACGTCACCGGCCCGATGTAGGCGTAGCGCCCCGCCTGACCCGAATCGCGCGTCGGCACGAGCGCCGGGACGTCGGCGAAGAGCGTCAGGTCGGCCTCGGTGAAGACGCTGCGCAGGTCCAGCCCCAGGGAAGGCATGCCGTGGCGCCGGCGCAGGCGATGCATGGGCAGGCTGTGGAGCGCGAAGACCAGCGGATGAGCGATGCGGAAAGCCGCATCGACCACGCCGGGACCGAGCATTCGAGTGAGCGGGTGCACCGGAACCTCGAAGCGCACCTGCGCGAATGGACTCCAATAGGCATTGGAGATCGCCACGTAAGGCAGCTTCGCCAGCCGCGCGCTGACCGCCAGCGACAGGCGGAAGTCCCCCACCACCAGATCGGGCTCGAAGGCCCGCATCAGGCGCAGATCCTCGGCCACGTAGTCCTCAAGCACGGACAGGGGAAACACCGGCCGCCCGGCGGCGACCGCTTCGAGATAGGCTTTCGAGCCGATCGCATGCATCGGCTGCATGTTCAGCCCAGCATCCCTCACTATCCACTGATACTCGGACCCCGTGGCCACCGCCACCTCATGGGCCCGCGCATCGAGTGCCCCCGCGAGCACGACCGGTCTTGCCACATGGGCAAGCGTGGCGGGCTCAGCGAAAAAGAGTATCCGCTTCTTCTGTGTCATCGTGTTCCCGGGCCGTGAAGCAGCAAACCGCGTGCGCCGAAACGGATGGTTCAGCCGCCAGGCGTCGCGGCCTGTTCATCCTGCCTCATGCCGATCTTCCGGGCCGGTACGCCCGCCCAGATCTCGTTGGCGCCGACCTGACATCCCTTGGTCACCACCGCCCCCGACGAGATGATCGCCCCATCGCCGATCGCCACGCCCGGCATGATGATGGCGTGAGCGCCGACCGTGACCCCGCTGCCGATCCGGACCGGATAGAGCCCGAGACGTTGCCCCTCGATCACATGAGCATAGACCACGGCATCGTGGCCGATCAGGGAGTTCGCCCCGACAGTCGTCAGCGGAGGATCCATGATCACCCCGCCGCTGTAGCTGTTGTCGCCGAGCTTCGCCCCCAGCGCGAGGTAGATCAGACGCATCACCGGCACTGGAACGAAGCGGGTGCAGGTGAGCGGATAGAAGAAGATCAGGTAGAAGAGCGTGTTGATCTGCGCAGAAAACTCATGACGCGAGCCGAGCGCCACCTCCCCGGTCTCAAGCGGCATGAGCGCCAGAAAGACGCGGTAAACGATGAACGCACACGAATAGATCAGGACGACGGCCGTTCCGAGCAGGACGATGCCACGAAAGTCCCCGGATGGGACGAGGCCCGAGGCGGCCCAGGTAAGACCTGCTCCGCCTGCGACGATCACGAGGAAGAGGAACAGGAAGAAGGTGATCTGGGCCACCGACA
The DNA here is from genome assembly GCA_029982755.1 of Rhodocyclaceae bacterium. Taxonomy (GTDB): domain Bacteria; phylum Pseudomonadota; class Gammaproteobacteria; order Burkholderiales; family Rhodocyclaceae; genus Thauera. The sequence continues at coordinate 26,323 of JARRBR010000029.1, read as the reverse complement.
CTTTACGCATCATCACTCCTTGAATCGTCGGCCATCAGACCTTCCATACCCCATGGCCCTGTGGACTCGATCCGCATCGTATGCCACGTTCCCTGCCTGATCCAGGGAAAAGCGCAGGCAATGCGCATTCCGTCATGGGCCCCGTTCGCGGAAGCGCTCGATAATGAATATATTGATCGCCCACGAAGAGGGCATATCCGTCGGGAGCGCGAGCATCGAACCATCATGCGCAGGCGGCATCTGACCGCGTATCGACACCTGGTGAATCAAAGGCGAATATTCATGGATGCACCGCAGAATTCAGCGCACTTGCCCGGCAGGCAGCCCGGGCGCTTCGTGGCTGGCGAATCGTCCTTCCCAGCGTCATCGCAAACGCAGCGCTCACCCCCAGCAGAATCGACCTCTACAACCGGTGAACCATGTCGCTGACTGACAACTCGAACCTTGGGAGCGGATTCCGGGGCTACTTCCGCATCGACGCCGCGCTCGACGACGAGCTCTATGACGAAGTCCTCCGCATACGGCACGACGTCTATTGCGTCGATCTGGGTTTCGAGCGCGTTCGCGAAGATGCCCGCGAAAGCGACGCCTACGATACGCACAGCATCCATTGCCTGTTGCGCACCGCGACCAAACCTCACCACGGGGTCGGTTGCGCGCGGGTCGTGCTCACCGATCCGGACGATCGGGCGGCACCGCTCCCGTTCGAGCGTACGTGCGCAGGCGTGCTCGACCGCTCGATCATCGACCCGGCTAGGCTGCCACGCGAGCGCATTGCGGAGGTATCGCGGCTCGCGGTATGCAGGGCCTACCGGCGGCGCAAGGGTGAAGAGCACTCGTACGTGAACAACATCGAGGACGACAACTTTGACTCCCAGGGTCGTCCCCGTTTCCCCTATATACCGGTCAGCCTTTACATGGGCGCGATCGCAATTGCCGCGCACCATGGCATCGACACCCTGTTCGTGCTCACGGAGCCGCGGCTGGCCAGCCATTTCGCGAGGCTCGGCGTTCGGGTGACCCAGATCGGCGGCGCGGTCGAGCATCGTGGTACGCGCGTGCCGTCGATGATCGACGTCCAGGACGTGATCCGGAACATGCGCCTGGTGATGCGACCGCTATGGCGGGAGGTCGTGAGCGAGATCGAGCGCAGCTATAAGATCGAGCGCAGCCATGACATCACAGCAGCCTCGAGATAGATCGGTCAACCGACAACGTACACGGCACATGCCTGCGCTTGGACTATATTTAACTATTGTTCCGGCGTCGGCGCCGTTCCCGAAGCGCAACCGCGCCAGGCGATCGGCAACGGCTTTACTTGTCTGCAGCCCGCTCCCGCGCAAGGCTCCCGGGCCGGCCAACTGCCCCGGTATCGCTGCGGCGCATCATGCGAAACCGGGGTCCGATCAACCATGCCGCACGTCGAACGTACCAATCTCGGCAACAGGTTCCGGAGATACTTCCGCATCGACGCTGCACGGGACGACGCGCTGCGCGACCTTGTTTACCTGATTCGCCATCAGGTCTATTGCGAGCAATTGCGCTTCGAGCCCGAACGACCGAGCCGGCGGGAAAGCGACGAATACGACACCCATAGTCTCCATTGCCTGATGAGGACGGTGGGACCAACCCCGGGTCTTGTCGGCTGCACGCGCCTGGTGCTGACGGACCCTGACACTCCGGACGCCCCCCTGCCCTTTGAACGCACCTGTGCCCAGGTCCTGGATCGGAGCATCATCGACCCCGCAAGGCTGCCGCGAAGGCGGATCGCGGAAGTGTCGCGGCTCGCCGTATGCGCAAGATATCGTCGCCGCAAGGGAGAAACCCGCGAGGAAGGCGCCGTCCACGGTGAGGACTTCCGGCCCCGCGAGCACGCGCGCTTTCCCTATATCCCCGTCGGGCTCTACATGGCCGCCGTTTCCCTTGCGCTGCACACTGGCATCGACACTCTTTTCATGCTCGCCGAGCCGCGCCTCGTGCGCCACTTCGCCCGCCTCGGGGTGAACATCCGGCAAATCGGCGGGCCGGTCGAACATCGCGGCAGACGAGTGCCCTGCATGATGGACGTCCCCGGCGTCATCCAGAACATCCGCAGGAGCATGCGCCCGCTATGGCGCGAGGTCGATGCCGAGATCGTGCGCAGCCTCGGATCGCGCAAAGCGAACGGCCTCAGGCAGTAATGCCCGAGGCCGTTCACAAGGCTTGAGGACGAAGACGGACCTGAGCCCGCCTCTTCCCCGCTTCATCAGCCCTTCAACGCTTCCTTGATCTGCTCCAGCGTGCTCGGATCGTCGATCGTCGTCAGGTCGCCGGCGTCGCGGCCTTCGGCGAGCGCCTGGATCGAGCGGCGCAGCATCTTGCCCGAACGCGTCTTGGGCAGGCCGCCGATGAAGTGCACCCGCGCCGGACGCGCGATCGCACCCAGGCTCTCGTCCACCTTCTTCATGACCTCCTTCTCGAGCGCGGCGCGCTTCTCGGCGGTGTCGACCGTACTGGCGTCCTTCACCACAGCGAAGGCCATCGGCATCTGGCCCTTCAGTTCGTCGTGCACGCCGACCACGGCCACTTCGGCGATCGCCGGGTGGGTCTGCACCGCTTCTTCGATCTCGCGCGTGCCGAGACGGTGGCCAGCGACGTTGATGACGTCGTCCATGCGGCCGAGGATGGTGTGGTAGCCCTTGTCGTCCTTGATGCCCCAGTCGGACGAGGAATACACCACCGGCTCGGTGGACAGGCTGAAGTAGGTGCTGACGAAGCGCTCGTCCTGGCCCCAGACGGTCGACAGGCAGCCCGGCGGCAGCGGCGGCACGATGCCGACGATGCCCTTCTCGTTGGCGCCGCACTCGGTGCCGTCCTCGCGGAAGATGCGCAGGTCGTAGCCGTAGACCGGGAAGGCGGGCGAGCCGAGCTTGATCGGGCTGTCCTCGACGCCACGGCAGATGGCGAGCATCGGCCAGCCGGTCTCGGTCTGCCAGTAGTTGTCGATGACCGGGATGCCCAGCTCGCGCATGATCCATTCGTGCGAGGTCTCGTCAAGCGGCTCGCCGGCGAGGAACAGGTGCTTGAGCGAGGACAGGTCGTACTTCTTGAGGAAGGCCGGGTCCTGTTTCTTGAGCACGCGCACCGCGGTGGGCGCGGAGAACATCACGCTGACCTTGTACTTCTCGACGATCTGCCACCAGATGCCGGCGTCCGGACGCAGCGGCGTGCCTTCGTACATGATCGTGGCCATGCCGGCGATCAGCGGGCCGTAGATGATGTAGCTGTGGCCGACCACCCAGCCGATGTCCGAGGTCGAGAACATGGTTTCGCCCGCGCCGCCGGTGAAGATGTGCTTCATCGACGCGGCGAGCGCCACGGTGTAGCCGCCGGTGTCGCGCTGCACGCCCTTGGGCTTGCCGGTGGTGCCCGAGGTGTAGAGGATGTAGCTCGGCTCGGAGGATTCCAGCCACTCGACCGGCACCTGGGCGTCCATGTGCTTCGCGCGCAGCTCGGCGTAATCGACGTCACGCCCCTCGACACGCGGGAAGCCCTTGTCCAGGCCGCGGTCGACGATCAGCACCTTGGCGGGCGGGAATTCGGCCAGCTTGCAGGCCTCGTCCACCAGATGCTTGTAGGGCACCGGCTTGCCGTTGCGCATGCCGGCATCCGAGCTGACCATCAGCACCGGCTTGGCGTCGTCGATGCGGGTGGCGAGCGAGCCCGCCGCGAAGCCGCCGAACACCACCGAGTGGATGGCGCCGATGCGCGCGCAGGCGAGCATCGCGAACGCCGCCTCGGCGATCATCGGCATGTAGATCAGCACGCGGTCGCCGCGCTTGACGCCGAGTTCCCGGTAGATCGCCGCCATGCGCTCGACCTCGCGCTGCAGCTCGGCGAAGGAATACACCTTCTCCTCGTTGGTCTCGGTCGAGATGTACACCAGCGCGCGGTCGTTCGGGCGCGCGGCGGCGTGACGATCGACGGCGTTGTAGCACAGGTTGGTCTCGCCGCCCTTGAACCACTTGACGAACGGCGGCCTGGAAAAGTCGCAGATCTGCTCCGCGGGCTTGTTCCAGTGCACGAGCTGGGCCTGCTCGGCCCAGAAGCCGTCGCGGTCCTCGATGGAACGGCGGTGGAATTGCTTGTAGTCGGACATTGCTTCCTCTCTCCCTTCAATGGTCCCTGAGTAGATTTGGCGACCCGTGGTCCCGCCGCGCCGGGACAGCGCGACGTGGCCGGCAGGCACGCACGATTCAGACGGAGGTCCGGGTTGCCTCCCCGTCGACGTGGTCGTCTCCGCCCTTGTGTTGGAGTGCCTTTAGCTTGGCGAGCGGTAGTCCGACCGGGTGTTGCGATTCTATCAATTCGAGCAGTGGCATCAGGGCGGCGACCAGCGCCGGGAGCCTGGCCGACAGACCCTCCGTGGCGCCGCTGCGCAGCTGCTGCAGCACGTGATCGATGCTCGGCACACGGGCGAGCTGGCGCTCGATCTCGGCGGCATCGACCGCACCGGCGTCCGCGAACACGCGATTGCCACCGGCGGCTCGCGCCTGCGCGGCGCGCTCGGCGGCGAGGGCGAGCAGCTCGTTCACGGCGTTGCGCCCGTCGCCCAGGGCATTGGCGACGCCGATGCTGAGCGTGACGCGGATGCGTTCCTCGCGGTAGCCCATCACCAGCTTCTCGACGCTGGCGCGGACGCGCAGCGCGAAGGCACAGGCCGACGCGCGGTCCGCACCCGGCGACAACAGCAGCGCGAACTGCGCCGCGGCATGCTGCGACAGCGTGTCCTCGGCACGGATGCGCTCGGTGATCACGCGGCCGAGCTTGCGCAGCACGAGCTGCACGACATGGCTGCCGTGACGCGCGACGAGCTCGTCGTACTGGTCGAGCTCCATCACCAGGGCGGCGGTATCGGCCTGCCGCCGCTCCGCCTCGGCGACTGCCTGGGTGGCACGATGCGCCAGATATGCGGGCGTGACGAGGCCCGACTCGGGATCCACCGGGCTGTTCTGCGCGAGCGCAGCCCGGCTGCGCGCCAGTTCGCTCTGCGCGCGCGACAGCCTCAGCAGCGAGCTCAGGGTGGAGAGCAGTTCGACACTGCCCGAGCCCTTGGCGACGAAGCCGTTCGCCCCCAGGCCCAGTGCCCGCTCGCGCGCCGACTCGTCCTCGTCGCCCGAGATGATCACCACCGGCAGTTCGCGCACGCGCGACACCCTGGAGGCGCGGATGCGCTCGAGCAGGCCGTAGCCGTCGAGCCGCGGCATGCCGATGTCGGTAAGTACGAGCTCGATGCCCGGATCGACCAGCAGGGCCTCCCAGCCCGCCTCGCCGTCCGCCTCCTCGCGCACCTCGAAACGGCCGCGGATGTGCTTGACGATGGACGCGCGCACCATGCGCGAGTCGTCGACCACGAGGATGCGGGGAAGGCGCTCGTCTTCGCTCATCGTCATCCCGTGCCCGTCAGCGCGTCGGGATCAGGCGCCGATCCGCACCACGGTGCGACCCTTGACGCGGCCGTGGATGAAATCGTCGAAGGCCGCCGGGAGTTCGTCGAACGCGATCGTGCGCGTGATCGCCGCGAGGTGGCGCGGCTTGAGGTCGGTGGCCAGGCGGTCCCACACGCGCTGCCGGGTGGGGAAGCCCATGTAGCCCGAATCCACCCCGAGCAGGCTCACGCCGCGCAGGATGAAGGGGAAGACCGTGGTGTTGATGTTGAAGCTCGCCGCGTTGCCGATGCTCGCCACCGTGCCGGCCTGCTTCATGGTCGCCAGCACCCAGTGCAGGATCTGGCCGCCGACGTTGTCGACCGCGCCGGCCCATTTCGCCGCCTCGAGTGGGCGCACCTTTTCGAAGTCGATCGTGGCGCGCAGCAGGATCTCGGCGGCGCCGAGCATCTTCAGGTAGTCGCCCTCGGCCTCCTTGCCGGTGAGCGCGACCACGCGGTAGCCGAGCTGCGCGAGCATGTCGATCGCCAGCGCGCCCACGCCGCCGGTGGCGCCGGTGACGATCACCGGACCGTTGGCCGGCGCCAGGCCGTTGTCTTCCATGCGCACGATGCCGAGCGCGGCGGTGAAGCCGGCGGTGCCGAGCGCCATCGCCTCGAACAGGTCCAGCCCGGCCGGCAGCGGCACCACCCAGCCCGCCGGCACGCGCGCGTATTCCGCATAGCCGCCGTGGTGCGCGACGCCGATGTCGAAGCTGGTGGCGATGACCTTGTCGCCGGGCGCAAAGCGCGCGTCGGCGCTCTCGACGACCTCGCCGCACAGGTCGATGCCGCCCACACAGGGGAAGCGGCGGATGATCTTGCCGGCGCCGGTGGCCGCCAGGGCGTCCTTGTAGTTGATGCTGGAGTAATGGACGCGGATCGTGACCTCGCCGGTGTCGAGCTGCTCGGGGGCGAGCGTGCCCATGCGGCTGACCACCTTGCGGTTCTCGTCCTGGTCGATCACGAAAGCCTTGAAGGGATTCATCCGGAAGTCTCCTGTCGAACGCTCGGGCCTGCCGCCGTGCGGCGTGATCCATAATTATAGCCAAATCCGCGCGTGGCCTCGCCCTCCGTTCACATCCTCAGCCGCACATCAGCAGCAGATTGCCGAAATCGAGCAGCAGCGCGGGATGCTGGTAAGCGGCGAACAGCAGCCCGAGCACCAGCGCCGCCAGCACGATCAGCACCAGGCGCAGCAGCCCCCTGCTCATCGCGCTTCGGCCCGCAGCAGCGGCGCCTCGCGCACCGGCAGCGACAGCGCCGCCGCCATCACCGACAGCGCGATCGACAGCCACCACGCCATCAGGTAGGAACCGCTGAGATCGAAGATGCGCCCGCCCAGCCAGGCGCCGAGGAAGCCGCCGATCTGGTGACCGAGAAAGACGATGCCGTACAGCATGCCCATGTAGCGCAGGCCGAAGATGTGACCGACGAGGCCGGACGTCAGCGGCACCGTGCCCAGCCACAGCAGGCCCATCACGGCGGCGAACAGGTAGAGCGTGAGCTGCGACAGCGGGAACAGCAGCAGCGCCAGGATGGCGACGATGCGCAGCGCGTAGATCCACGCCAGCAGCCACTTCTTGCTGTAGCAGCCCCCCAGCCAGCCCGACAGGAAGGAGCCGAAGATGTTGAACAGGCCGATCAGCGCCACCGCGGTCATGCCGATGTTGGCCGACATGCCGCCATCCACGACGAAGGCGGGCAGGTGGAGCATGATGAAGGCGGTCTGGAAGCCGCACACGAAGAAGCTCCAGAACAGGTAATGGAAGCTCGGCGTGCGCATGGCCTCGTTCAGCGCCTGGCGCAGCGACTGCTGCACGCCGGTGCCGCGATCGCTGGTGCCGGTGACCGCCGCCGCCAGCGGGACGATCAGCGCGATGCCGAAGGCCAGCCACAGCAGCGCGTCCTGCCAGCCCACCATCCCGATCAGCCCCTGCCCCACCGGCAGCACCGCGAACTGGCCGAAGCTGCCGCCGGCCGACGCCAGGCCGAGCGCCATGCTGCGCTTCTCGGGCGCCGCCATGCGCCCGATGACGCCCAGCACGACGCTGAAGGTGGTGCCCGCCAGGCCCATGCCGATGAACAGGCCGGCGCCGACGTTGAGGCCGAGCGCGGAGTCGGCGTGCGCCATGATCACCAGGCCGAGGATGTAGAGCAGCGCGCCGCCGACCAGGGTGCGGCCGGCGCCGTGACGATCGGCGAAGGCGCCGGCGAAGGGCTGGAACAGCCCCCACAGCAGGTTCTGCAGCGCGATCGAGAAGGAGAACAGCTCGCGCGACCAGCCCTGGTCGAGCGTCATCGGCTGCAGGAACAGGCCGCCGGTGTGGCGCACGCCCATCGACAGGGTGAGGATCAGCGCGCCGCACACCATGACGACGATCGGGCGGCGAAGGAAGGACAGGTTCTGGGGGGACACGACGGGGACTTCCGCTCTGGTGGGCCTGATTGAGGGCCGCTGTGGCATGCGTAACGCTTGGAATCAGGACCCGAGTATAAGATGCGGCCGAACAAACAGGAGTCCTGACATGAGCATCGGCACTGCGGTCTTCCTCGCCCTGATCGTCCTTGCGCTGCTTTACGGCGTCGTCACCTACAACGGCCTCGTGCAGCTCAAGCACAACATCGCCAAGGCATGGGCCAACATCGACGTGCTGCTCAAGCAGCGCCACGACGAGTTGCCGAAGCTGGTCGAGGTGTGCCGCCAGTACAAGCAGTTCGAGCAGGAGACGCTGGCGCGCGTCACCGAGGCGCGTGCGCGCGTGGCCCGGGCGCGCGAAGCGCATGACGTGCCCGCGCTGGGCGCCGCCGAGAACCTGCTGCGCGCCGGCCTGGGACAGATCTTCGCGGTCGCCGAGGCCTATCCCGAGCTCAAGGCCAACGAGCACTTCATGCAGCTGCAGACGCGGATCACCGCGCTCGAGAACGGGATCGCCGACCGCCGCGAGTGGTACAACGAGTCGGTGAATCTGCACAACGTGCGCATCGAGCAGTTCCCCGACCTGATCGTCGCCCGCCTGTTCAGCTACACGGAACAGCCGCTGCTGCAGTTCAGCGTGGCCGAAAAGGCCGACGTCGACCTGAAGGCGCTGTTCGGCACCTGAAGTCCCGCCCGGCTGGCGCCCTCGAACGTCGCCCCCCCGACCGCTCGCCCGCCCCTGCCCGCCTTCTCCAACCCAGGCACCCCTGCTGCGCAGCCGGTGCCGCCCGCGCCCGGGCGTCTGAGCCATGCTCGTTCATCTGCGTCCTGTCCGCCTCGACCTCGCCCTGCCGGCGATCCAGTTCGGTGCCGTGCTGCTCGCGCTGCGCCTCGGCGAGCGCCCGGGCACGATCACCGCGCTCGTCGTGCTGGTCGCCACCGGCCAGTTCGGCTGGATGCGGGCGATCCGCCACGCGCGCCTGATCTCCGACACGCCGACCGCGCGCATCGCCTCGGCGGCGCAGGGCTACACCGAACTGCAGGGCCGCGGCCAGCCGCTCGACGGCACGCCGCTGCTGTCGCCGGTCAACGGCCTGCCGGTGCTGTGGTACCGGCTGGTGACCGAGCGCCGGCAATCCGACGGCAAGTGGCGGGTGGTGAGCACCGACACCAGCGACGCCTCCTTCCTGCTCGACGACGGCAGCGGCCAGTGCGTGATCGACCCCGACGGCGCCGAGATGCTGGTGCGGCGCCACGACGTCATCCGCCGCGACGATCTGCGCTTCCGCCAGTGGTCGCTGATCCGCCACGACCGCCTGTACGTGCTCGGCGACTTCGCCACGCTGGGCAGCGTGGATGCCGACTTCGACTTCGCGACCCAGGTCAGGGAACTGCTCGCGCAATGGAAGGCCGACCACCCTGGGCTGCTCGCCCGCTTCGACCTCGACGGCGACGGCGCGATCGACCTGCGCGAATGGGAGCTGGCCCGCGCGCAGGCGAAGCGCGAAGTCCGCCGCCTGCAGGCCGAGGTGCTCGCCGCGCCCGAGCTGCACGTGATGCGGCAGCCGGCGGACAAGCGCCTGTACCTGATCTCGGATCGCGACCCGGCGCAGATCGGGCGCAACTACCGCTGGCTGGCGGCGTTCCACGCCTGCGTGGTCCTGGGCGCGGCTGCCGCCGGCGCCTGGTTCATGCAGATCGGCGTGATCTGAACCCGGCCCCGCTCAGCCGCCGGCGCGCGACTCCAGGTCCTCCCAGCGCAGCATCGCGGCCTCGATCTCGCCGTCGAGCGCCTCCATCCGCGCCTTGATCTGCGCGACCTCCTGCGGTGCGCTCTGATACAGCGCCGGATCGGCCATGCGCGCGTGCAGCGCGGCCTGCTCGTCCTCCAGCGCGGCGATGCGCTCGGGCAGCGCCTCGAGTTCGCGCTTCTCGTTGAAGGACAACTTCGCCGGCCGGCTGGCGGCCTTGGGCTCGGGCGCGCGCGGCTTGTCGGCGGGCGCTGCGCTGCGCTTCGCGCTCTCGCGCGCGGCGGCCTCCTCGGCGCGCCTGGCCTGCACGCGCTGCCAGTCGCCATAGCCGCCGGCGTACTCGCCCCAGCGCCCGTCGCCCTCGGCGGCGATCACCTGGGTGACGACGTTGTCGAGGAAGGCGCGGTCGTGGCTGACCAGGAACAGCGTGCCGTCGTAGCCGGCGAGCAGCTCCTCGAGCAGGTCCAGGGTCTCGATGTCGAGGTCGTTGGTCGGCTCGTCGAGCACCAGCACGTTGGCCGGGCGCGCGAAAAGGCGCGCCAGCAGCAGGCGGTTGCGCTCGCCGCCGGACAGCGACTTGACCGGCGAGCGCGCGCGCTGCGGCGCGAACAGGAAGTCGCCGAGGTAGCCGATGACGTGCTTCTTTTCGCCGCCGATCTCCACGTAGTCCGAGCCCGGGCTGATGACCTCGGTGAGCGGCAGCTCGGGGTCGAGCTGGGCGCGGAGCTGGTCGAAGTAGGCCACCGTCTGCCGGGTGCCGCGGCGCACCGTGCCCTCGTCGGGCGCGACCTCGCCGAGGATCAGCTTCAGCAGCGTGGTCTTGCCGGCGCCGTTGGGGCCGATGAAGCCGATGCGGTCGCCACGCAGGATGCGGGTGGAGAAGTCGCGCACCACCACCTTGTCGCCGTAGCGCTTGCTGACGTGGGTGAGCTCGGCCACCATCTGTCCGCTCTTGTCGCCGGTATCCACCGCGAGGCTGACGTTGCCGAGGCGGTCGCGGCGCGCGGCGCGCGCGTTGCGCAGCGCCTCCAGCCGGCGCACGCGGCCCTCGTTGCGGGTGCGGCGGGCCTCGACGCCCTTGCGGATCCACACCTCTTCCTGGGCGAGGAACTTGTCGAAGCGCGCGGCCGCCTTCTCCTCGGCTTCGAGCTCCTCGGCCTTGCGGCGCTGGTAGTCGGAGAAGCGCCCCGGGTAGCTCGCCAGCTTGCCGCGGTCGAGCTCGATGATGCGGGTGGCGACGTTGTCGAGGAAGACACGGTCGTGGGTGATCACCATGACCGCACCGCGGAAGTCGCGGATCAGCTCCTCCAGCCACAGGATGCCGTCGAGGTCGAGGTGGTTGGTGGGCTCGTCGAGCAGCAGCAGGTCGGGCTCGGCGACCAGTGCGCGCGCCAGCGCCACGCGCTTGACGCCGCCGCCCGAGAGGCTGGAAACCTTCGCCGCCGGATCCAGTCCGAGACGCGCCACGACCTGTTCGACGCGCTGGTTCAGGCGCCAGGCCTCGGCCGCTTCCACCGCGTGCTGCAGGGTGTCGAGCCGCGCCAGTGCCTCCGGCGTGGCATGCTCGGCGACCGCCAGCATCGCGGCGTGGTAATCGACCAGCAGCCTGGCGGCGCCCCCCAGGCCGTCGGCGATGGTCTCGAACACGTCGCGCTCGAGATCGAAGTCCGGCTCCTGCGGCACGTAGGCGGTGACCATTTCGGCCTGGCGCCAGACCGTGCCATCATCGAGCGCCGCCTGGCCGGCAAGTGCCCGCAACAGGCTGGACTTGCCCGAGCCGTTGCGCCCGATGAGGGCGACGCGCTCGCCGGCATCGAGCTGGAAACTCACGTGATCGAGCAGATCGACGTGACCGAAGGCGAGACAGGCGTTGTCGACGGAAAGCAGGGGCATCGGCGCACGGTGCAGCGCTCGGCTGCATTCTGGAACAGGGCCGGGGATTTTAGCCCCGCGCTGGCGGTGGCGGCGGAATACCGCATAATGCAGTGCACAATTTCTCTCCGGAGGCGCTCCTTACGCCTGTCCCCGGTACCGCTGCGTGCGCCCTGCCTGGCGCTGCGGCGCGCAGCAAACAGATACAGGAACACGATGGAAAGACTCCTCGAACGCTTCGCTCAGCCCGATCAGGACCAGGTCGCCCTGTGGGTGGCGCTGGTCGACAAACTGCGCCCGCGGCGACCGACCGAGGCCGACAAGGCCACCGAGAACCTGCGCACGCTGTGCCGTCTGCTGGCGCGCCGCCCGGATCTGCTGGCCAACCTGCGCAACGCCATGCTGCGTCTGTTCGACGAGCACAAGCAGGTGACGATGTACGTCTCCTCGGGCCTGCTGCCCTCGACCGGCTTCTTCTCCGAGACCTCGCGCCGCATCGGCAACCGGCTTCTGCCGGAAGTGGTCGACACCACCTACCTCAAGGACCTGATCGCGGTCGTCTTCCATCGCGTGGACGACGAGATCTGGGTCAACGCCATCGCCGACGAGGACTGGCTGGAACTGCTCCGCCTGCTCGTCGGCCATCAGACGCCGATGTTCGAGGAGGACGCCAGCCCGCTGCCCAACGCGGTCGGCGAGATCCTGGAGTCGATGCGCGTGCTGTCCTTCCACGTCTCGGCGATCGGCCTCGACCGCGAGCTGGTGCGCATCGACCCCAACCTGGAGGAGCACGAGTCGCCCTTCCTAGCGCAGAACGCCGAACTGCTGACCTACATCGAACATTACAGCGCGTGGTGGACCACCCCCGGCGCACTGATCGCCGACGACGCCCACCTCACCGTGATGCTGCACCAGTGCGACGAGGTGCTGCAGCGCGTCCGCAAGCGCGCGATGCGCATCGGCACCAGCCTGACCCTGACCTTCAAGCTCGAGCGCCTGCGCCAGCACCTCGAGCGCATCCACGAGCTCAACTCGCTGCTGAGCGAGCTGCGCACCCGGCGCGTGGTCGAGGACGCGGCGCCGCGCATCGTGCGCCTGTTCAAGACCCTGGTGCGCGCCGAGTGCCGCAAGAACATCCTGTCCGACTACTGGGGGCAGAACGTCGAGCTGCTGTCGCTGCGCATGACCGAAAGCGCGAGCAAGACCGGCGAGAAATACATCACCAGTTCGCGCAGCGAATACTTCGGGCTGATGGCGTCGGCCGCGCTCGGCGGCCTGATCATCGCCTTCATGGCCGGCAACAAGATCGTGCTCGGCAGCCAGGGCATGGCACCGCTCAACGAGCTGCTATCCTTCTGCCTCAACTACGGCCTCGGCTTCATGCTGATCCACATGCTCGGCGGCACGGTGGCCACCAAGCAGCCGGCGATGACGGCCAACGCCATCGCCGCCTCGATCGGCGAAGCCCGCGGCAAGACCCGCGACCTGGAGGCGCTGGCCGACCTGGTCGTGCGCACCATACGCAGCCAGATCGGTGCCATCCTCGGCAACATCGGCGTGGCGATCCCGGTGGCGTTGCTGGTGGGCCTGCTTATCAAGCTCGGCACCGGCGAGCACTTCATCGGCCCGGAAAAGGCACTCAAGCTGCTCGACGAGATCGACCCGCGCGGCGGCGCCCTGCTGTTCGCCGCGATCGCCGGCGTGTGCCTGTTCACATCGGGCCTGATCGCCGCCTATTACGACAACCTCTCGGCCTACAACCGCGTGCCGCAGCGCCTGCGCCAGCTGCGCGGCCTGCGCAGGCTGCTGGGCGAGGCACGGGCCGAACGCTTCGCCGCCTATGTCGAGCAGAACATCGGCGCGCTGGTCGGCAATTTCTTCTTCGGTTTCCTGCTCGGCGGCGCCACCGCGATCGGCGTGCTGTTCGGCCTGCCGATCGACATCCGCCACATCGCCTTCTCCTCGGCCTATCTGGGTTACGCCGCGACCGCGCTCGACTTCTCCATCCCGGCCGCCACCGTGGCGCTCGCCCTCGGCGGCGTGCTGCTGATCGGCCTCACCAACCTGCTGGTGAGCTTCATGCTCACCCTGAGCGTGGCCATGCGCGCGCGCCGCATCAGCTTCGCGCAGGGCCGCACGCTGGGCGGCCTGCTGCTGAAGCGACTGCTGCGCAAGCCGGCCGCCTTCCTCTTTCCGCCGCGGAGCGATGAGCCGGCACTTGGTCCCGCGCCCCCGAACGGCTAGAATGCGCGCCCTGAGTCTCGTCATAGTTCAATGGATAGAACGGGCGCCTCCTAAGCGCCAGATCCAGGTTCGATTCCTGGTGACGGGACCAATACTATTTCCGTGGCGCCTTTCGCGCTGACCGCCCACCCGCCGGTTCCCCGCATGCCCCGCTACGACCACGTGCTGTTCGACCTCGACGGCACCCTGATCGATTCCGCGCCCGCCATCCTCGCCAGCTATCGCGACGCCTTCGCCGCGGCCGGACGCGAGGCGGTGGTGCCGATCGACGCCTCGATCGTCGGCCCGCCGCTGCTCGAGACCCTGCAGATGCTGGCGGGCACCACCGACGCGGCGGTGATCGACACCCTGGCGGCGGGCTTCAAGGCCAGCTACGACTCCACCGGCTACCGCCAGACCGCGGCCTACGAGGGCGTCGGCGAGATGCTGCAACGCCTGGTCGACGCCGGATGCACGCTGGCGATCGCCACCAACAAGCGCCTGCTGCCGACACGGCTGATCCTGGAACATCTGGGCTGGGCCGGGCACTTCGCAGCGGTGTACGCGCTCGACCTGTTCGAGCCGCGCCTGCCGCACAAGGCGGCGATGATCGCGCGCCTGATGCAGGACCGGGCGATCCCGCACGGCCGGGCGGTCTATGTCGGCGACCGCAGCGAAGACGGCGAATCGGCCGACGCGAACGGCCTCCCCTTCCTCGCCGCGACCTGGGGCTATGGCAGCCTGAGCAGCGCGGAAATGGCCCCCCACTGGCGCGCGGTCGCCACACCGGCGGCACTCGGCGACGCGATCCTGTCCGCCCAGGCGCTCTAGAACAGCGGCCGGTACCCGGCTACTTCAGCTCGGCGAGCAGGCGCTGCAGATACTCGACCGGGATCGCGTAGCTGATGCCGGAGGGATCGGACAGCACGTTCTCCTTGGTGGACTTCACGAACACCATGTTCATGACCCCCAGCACCTCGCCGCTGGCGGGGTCGTAGAGCGGACTGCCGCTGTTGCCCGGGTAGGCCGTGGCATCGAGCTGATAGACGCGAAACACGTCGTTGGCGAGGCGACGGATCAGGGCCGGATCGAGGTCGCGCGAATTGGCCTGCGGAATCCCGATCGGCGTGATCGCGGACACGATGCCGCGATGCGTGACCGGCGTCATGCCCAGCACGTTGCCGATCGGAAACCCGGTGAAGGCGATCTCCTGCCCCTCGAGCACGCGCGCGTTGGCCCCCAGGCGCAGCGCCGGCAGCGCCGGGCCGCCGTCCAGGCGCAGCACGGCCAGATCGCGGCTGCGCTCGCTGGCCACGACACGGGCGGAGCGGACCGTCCCGGTCTGCCCATCCTCCGGCACCACGACGACCAGCGCCTCCAGCTTGTCGGTGTCCACGCGCTCGGGGAGCACGTGCGCGTTGGTGGCGACGAGCAGGCCGTTGCCGACCACAAAGCCGGTGCCGCGAAACAGGAAGGCCGGGCTGCGGGTGCGCTGGTAGGTGCCGATCGCCACCACCGAGGGCTTGATCCGCGGCACCGTGGCCACGAGGTCCGCCCGTGCGGACGCGCCCATGCCCGCCAGCGCGGACAGGGCCAGCGCACAGAACAGGAACCGGCGTCGCATCGACCGCACCGCCCTTGCGGGCGCGGACGAGCTCATGTCTCGTGATCCTCCTGGCTGGCCAGGCGCAGGCTGCGCAGCATCGGACTCGGCGGCACCACGCTGCCGTCGTAGGGATGACGCGCCTGACCGACATGGCGCAGGATGCGCTCGACATAGGCGCGGGTCTCGCGGTAAGGCGGCACGCCGCGGTGGCGGTCGACCGCGCCCTCCCCGGCGTTGTAGCCGGCAGCCGCAAGCGCGATGTCGCCTTCGAAATAGGCGAGCAGCCAGCGCAGGTAGGCCAGACCGCCGCGGATGTTCTGCTCCGGATCGTAGGGCTTGCTGACATTGAAGCGCTCGGCCGTCGCCGGAATCAGCTGCATGACGCCCATGGCGTTCTTCGGCGACAAAGCCTGCGGGTTGAGCGCAGACTCGGTCAAGCCGATCGCGAGCGCGAACTGCGGCAGGATGCCGTACTTCGGCGCCAGTTCGCTCAGCATGCGCGCCACCTCCTGGCGCGCCGGCGGCAGGCGGGCGATCAGCGCCTCGACCGGCCAGCGCTGCACGAGCAGGGTAGACGGCGTCTGCATGCACTCCGGCACGGCGCCGGTCGATTCGCCGGTATAGCGCTGCATGCGGGCGGCGTACTCGTTGCCCTTCTCCGCCGCCATCGCGAAGAAGGTCGCGGCATAGTCGTCGTTGCGCTCGACGCCGCGGCCGTTTGCATACATCCAGCCCAGTGCATACATGCCCTCCGGATCACCGAGGCGCGCCGACTCGCAATACAGCCGCGCCGCATAAGGCTGGTCGCGAGGCACGCCCTCGCCATGCTCGTAGCCCAGCGCCTCGCGCGCCAGATAACGCGCCTGCTCGGCGAAGGCGCGTGCAATCAGGTCCGCGTCGGCGGCCACGGCGGACATCGAGCACACCAGCGCAGCCCCCAGGCCCAATGCACGCCGGACGTAGCGTGCAAGGGCGGACTGCCTGCCCTCGCCGGCGCCCCGAGCGGATGGATGTCGTTTCTTCTTCGCCATAATTCTTTATGGCAGACGAAACTCAAAGACGCCAGAGCCGTACGCCCGCCTCCCTCATCGCCGCCTGGTCGTAGCTGGACTTCACGTCCGCGAACACCCCACCGGGCGCGAGCTTTTCGAGCAGCCCGGGCAGCGGCATCTGCAGATACTCCTTGTGCGCCACCGCGGCGACGATCGCGTCGGCCACCGGCAACGCGTCCCAGCTCTCCAGGCGCACGCCGTACTCGTGCTCGGCCTCGGCCGAGGCGGCGACCGGGTCGTGCACATGCACGTTGCAGCCGTAGCTTTGCAGCTCGTGGATCACGTCGATGACCTTGCTGTTGCGCAGGTCGGGGCAGTTTTCCTTGAAGGTGAGGCCGAGCACGATCACACGGGCGCCCTTGATGCTCGATCCGGCGGCGATCATCTCCTTGACCGTCTGCTCGGCCACGTACTTACCCATGCCGTCGTTGATGCGGCGGCCGGCGAGGATGACCTGCGGGTGGTAGCCGAGCATGTCGGCCTTGTGCGTCAGGTAGTACGGATCCACGCCGATGCAGTGGCCGCCGACCAGCCCCGGGCGGAAGGGCAGGAAGTTCCACTTGGTGCCGGCGGCCTGCAGCACCTCCAGGGTATCGATGCCGATCTTGTGGAAGAGCACCGCGAGTTCGTTCATCAGCGCGATGTTGAGGTCGCGCTGAGTGTTCTCGATGACCTTGGCAGCTTCGGCGACCTTGATCGAGCTCGCCGGATACACCCCGGCGGTGATCACCGAACCGTAGATCTCCTGCACCGTGGCCAGGGTCTCGGGCGTGTCGCCGGAGACGACCTTGAGGATCCGGGTGACGGTGCGCTCCTTGTCGCCGGGGTTGATGCGCTCGGGCGAATAGCCGACGAAGAAGTCCTGCTTCCACTTCATGCCCGATTCGCGCTCGAGGATGGGGATGCAGACCTCCTCGGTCGCGCCCGGATATACGGTCGATTCGTACACGACGATCGCGCCGCGCTTGAGGTGGCGACCGGCGGTCTCGGAGGATTTGACCAGCGGGGTGAAGTCCGGCTGGTGGGCCTCATCGACCGGCGTCGGCACGGCGATGATCACGAAGTCGGCCTCGCGCAACACGGCGGGATCGGTGTGGCAGGTGAGCCGGGTGGCTGCGCGCAGGTCATCCGAGGACACCTCGCCGGTGGGGTCGTAGAACTCGCGATAGGCCGCGACCTTCTCGGCGGAAAGGTCGAAGCCGACGGTGCGGTACTTCTTGCCGAACTCCACTGCGAGCGGCAGGCCGACGTAGCCGAGGCCGATGACGGCGATGGTGGTCATGATGGTGTTCCTTGTTGCCTTGAGTCGTTTCGATGTTCAGAGGGTCTTCTGCAGTGCGAGCGCCTCGCCATGCAGCGGCGAGCCTTCCTTGAGGCGCGGCAGCAGCGCGTCGAGCCGGGTGCGCGCATCGGCGCTGCGGCCGGCCTTGGCCAGCGCCTTGGCCAGGTTGAGCTGCAGCGGTAGCAGGTCCGGGCCGAGCGCCACCGCGCGCTCGAGGTTGGCGATGCCGGCATCGAACTCGCCGCGCGCGACCTGGATCATGCCGACGGTGTCGATGATGGCCGGATTCTCGGGCGCCAGGCGCAGGGCTTGCTCGGCGTAGTCGAGCGCCTTGGGGTCCCCGAGCTCCCTGGCGGTCCATGCCAGGTTGTTGAGGATCAGCGCGTTCTGCGGCGCCATCTCGTGCATCTTGCCGAACAGCGCCCCGGCGTCCTGGTAGCGCTTCTCGGCAAGCGCGCGTTCGGCGAGGTAGCCGCGCATCGCCAGGTCGGTGGGATTGCTCGCCAGCCAGTCGGCTGCGACGCGCTCCGCCTCCGCCTTGCGCTCGCCGCGCAGCAACGCGGCGTGGAGGCGGATGGCGGCCTGTCCGCCACCGCCGTTGTCCAGCGCCTTGCGGTAGGCGCCCGCCGCCTCGGCCCATTTCCGGTCGGTACCGTGGATTTCGCCCTCGAGCACATAGCCCCCTGCCCGCTGCGGCTGGCGGGCCTGCGCCTCGCGCGCAAGCCTGAGCGCAGCGTCGCGCTTGCCGTCCTCGAGCAGCAGCGCGATCAGACGGCGCTGGGCTTCGAGGGCATCGGGCGCGATGGTCAGCGCGCGGCGCAAGGCCTGTTCGGCCGCGTCGTTGTTCTTCAGCGAGCGATGCACGTCGGCCAGCATCACCAGGGGCTGGGGCGAGCGCGGCATCAGGCCAGCGAGCTTGTTGAAGGCCGATATCGCCTGCTGGCTGTCGCCCGCGGCGAGTTGCGCGCGGCCGAGCGCCTCGACCACGCGCAGATCCGCGGGGTGAGCCACCGCGACCTTCTGCGCGACCTGCAGCGCGCGCGCGAACTCGCGCTGGCGCAGGTGGTGCTGGACGATCGCCAGGCTGGGCGCCACCGCGCCCGGCGAGGCCGCTTCGGCCCGCTCGAGGGTGGCGAAAACCTCGGCCGGTGCGGCGCCGGTGGCGCGCTGGAGCTCGGCCAGCGTCAGCAGGGCCTCGACGTTCTTCGGGTTGCGCTCGACCACCGCCCTCACCCGCCCCAGCGCATCGTCCGGGCGGCGCTCCGCGAGGTCGAGGCGCGCCAGGTTGACGGCGGCCGACAGGTAGTCGGGCCGCAGCGCCAGCGCCTTCTCGAAGGCGGCACGCGCGGCGGGAATGTCGCGTTTGGCGAGCATCAGGCCACCGCGCAGGTTGTGCACGAGGGGATTGTCGGGCTGCTTGCGCTCGAGCTGGGCATGCGCCTCGAGCGCCTTGTCGGTCTCGCCGCGGCGAAGGTGCGCCATCACCAGCGCGAGATCGGCCTGGAAGGCCGAGTCGTCCATCTGCGCGGCATTTTCCAGGTCGGCGAAGGCGGCTTCGGCATCGCCGCCGGCCATCCGCGCCACGCCGAGCCGCATGCGGGCCTGGGCATCTTCGGGGGCCGCGCGCGCCGCGCGCTCGAGGTATTCCTCGGCGCGTTCGAAATCGCCGTTGGCAAGGAAGACCTGGCCCGCCAGGCCGAGCAGCCGTGCGTCCGGATCCTGCACCTGCAGCAACGGCTGCAGCTGCTCGAGCGCGCGTTCGGCCTCGCCCGTGGCCAGATGCGAGGCGACCAGGGTGCGCCGCGCCGTCGGCTCTCCGGGAACCCGTTCGAGCACGCGCGCCAGATGCGCGCGGCCGAGCACATGATCGTTGAGGCGCACCAGCACGGTTCCGGCGAGCAGCTCGGCCGGCAGGTACTGCGGCGCGTCCTTGAGCACCTGCATCAGGGTGTCGCGCGCCTCGGTCAGCCGATCGCTCTGGTAATCGAGCAAGGCCTTCAGGTAGCGCGTCGACGGATGATTCGGCGCATTTGCCTGCATGGCCTCGAGGGCTTTCTCGGCCTCGGGCCGCTTCCCCTGCCGCAGCAGTTGCGAGACGTGGGCGAAGTGGTAATTCACCGCGCCCGGTGCGAGCCGGATCGCCTCGCGCAGCGACAGCAGGGACTGCTCCGGCTCGGCTCGCATCATCAGCACGTCGGACAGCGTCGCATGCGCTTCGGCGCTGTCGGGCTTGCGCCGGATCGCTTCGCGCACCTCGTCCTCGGCCGCCTTGAGGTCCTGCTTGAGGATATGGGTGCGGGCGAGCCCGATGCGCGCCTCGGTCTGGTCCGCATCGGCGGCGAGCGCGTCGACGTAGGCGGCACGCGCCTTGTCCACATCCCGCCTGGCCAGGTGGGCATCGCCGAGCGCGGCGAGAACCGCGGCCTGGCCTCTGGCGTCGGTCAGGCGCATGTCGGAAAAGTCGGCCAGCAGCTTGTCGAGCTCACCGGCGCCGAACAGCGCGCGGGCCAGCAGGGGCGCGACCTGCTCCTGCGGATAGCCGAGGTCGCGGGCGCGCTGCAGCTCCTTGACGGCCGCAACGGCGTCCCCCTGCCTGACGTGGATGCTGCCGAGCAGGAAGCGCGCTTCGGCGAGGTTGCCGTCTTCCTGAAGGGCGTTCTTGAGCTGGATGCTCGCGGCGCTCAAATCCTGTTTTTCGAGGTAGGACTTCGCCGACGCCAGCATGTCCTCGGGGCTCTGCGCACAGCCTGCGAGCAGCGCCGCCGACAGCGCGGCGACGGCGATGCCGCGGCCACGCACCGACCACCCCGAGGGGCGAATAGCCTTCAGCTTGCGACTCACGACACATTCTCCTTCTTGAGACCGAAGCGGCCGAGCAGATCGTAGAGAGAGGGCCGGCTGATGCCGAGGATCTCGGCCGCACGGGCGATGTTTCCGTTGGTACGCGCGATGACCTTGAGCACGGCGTTGCGCTCGGCCTCCTCACGCACCGCGCGCAGGTTGAGGTGCTCGAGGTCGTCGTCGGGGGCCTGCAGACCGAGGTCGGCCGCGGTGATGCAGTCGCCGTCGGCCATGATCACCGCACGCTTGATGCAGTTCTCGAGCTCGCGGACGTTGCCCGGCCACTTGTGCGCCTCGATCGCGGACAGCGCGTCCTCGGCGAGCACCGGCGTCCTGCGCCCATTCTCGCGCGCGAAGCGCTGCGCGAAGGCATGCGCCAGCAGCGCAGCATCGCCCTCGCGATCGCGCAGCGGCGGAATCTCGACCACGATCTCGGCCAGCCGGTAGTAGAGGTCCTCGCGGAAGTGGCTGCTGCGGATCTGTGCCTTCAGGTCGCGGTGCGTGGCGCAGACGATGCGGACGTCGACCGGGATCTCCTCGCGCCCGCCGACGCGCTCGATCCGGCGCTCCTGCAGGAAGCGCAGCAGCTTGGCCTGCAGCGCCAGCGGCAGGTCGCCGATTTCGTCGAGGAACAGCGTGCCGCCGTGCGCAGTCTCGATCTTGCCCGGAGTCTGCTTGACCGCGCCGGTGAAGGCGCCCTTCTCGTAGCCGAACAGCTCGCTCTCGAGCAGGGTGTCGGGGATCGCGGCGCAGTTGATCGCGACGAAGCGCTCGCGCGCGCGCGGCGACAACACATGCAGGGCGCGGGCGAGGATCTCCTTGCCGGTGCCGCTCTCGCCGAGCAGCGCGACCGTGACCGATGCCGAGGCGAGCTTCTCGATCGTCCGGCAGATCTTCAGCATGCCGGGATCGCGCGTGAGCAGGCCGGACATCGGGCTGCCCTCGAGCGCGGCCAGGCGCGCGTTCTCGCGCTGCAGATCGTGCATGCGGAAGGCGCGGTCGATGGTAAGGCTGAGCAGTTCGGGCTCGAAGGGCTTGGCGAAGAAATCATAGGCGCCGAGCCCCACCGCCTTCACCGCATTCTCGCGGTCGTGCTGCCCCGTGAGGACGATCACCTTGGTATCCGGGGCGAGCGCGAGCATCTCGCGCAGCAGCTTGAAACCCTCGCTGACGTCGTCCGGCGCCGGCGGAAGGCCCAGATCCATGGTCACCACCGCGGGCTCGTGCTTGCGCAGCTGGTTGATCGCGCTCTCGCGATCGTCGGCCACGACGGTGTCGCAGGCATCGAAGGCCCAGCGCATCTGCTTCTGCAATGCCGGGTCGTCCTCCACGATCAAGAGGGTGCGCCGCTTCTCGGTCGTCGAATTCACTGTTTCCCTGCCCATGTCAGTTCATCAAGGATCGCGCCGGCTCATTGGAAGTTCGATCGTGACCCGGGTTCCGACGCCCACCTCGCTGTCGTAGCGCAACGTACCGCCGATCTCCTCGAGGTACTGGCGCGTCTCGAAAACACCGATCCCCATTCCGCTCGCCTTGGTGGTCTGGAAGGGGCGCGAGAGGCGCTCGAGGATGAACTCGGGACTCATGCCGCAGCCGTTGTCCTCGACCACCACGCGCGCGCGCTGGGCATTCGGGACCTGCAGCGTCATGGACACCTTACCATCCTCGCCCGTGGCGTCGAGGGCATTTTGCACGACGTGGCCGATGATCCGCTCGAGCCGTTCGGGGTGGGCCGTGACCTCGCAGGACACCACGTCGCCCAGGCGCAGATCGATGCCCGGGCGCAGCCCACGCTTGTGATCGCGCACGGCACGCAGGAGCGCCAGCAGGTCCACCACGCGCGGGGGATCGATCGAGCGCTTTTCCTGCAACTGGGTCATCAGCCCCCGCATGCGGGACTCGACGTGCGCCACCGTCTCCAGCATGTCCTGCTGGAATTCGGGGTTGTCGCGATGACGCTCGGCGTTCTTCAGCATCAGGGACAGTTGCGCGACGAGGTTCTTCAGGTCGTGCACGACGAAGGCCGACATTCGGTTGAAGGAATCGAACTTGCGCGCTTCGAGCAACGCTTCCGCGGCGAGCATGCGGTCGAGATAGCCGGCGGCCTGGCGCTGCGCGGTCTTCAGCAGGTCGAGCACCTCCCAGTCGATCTCGAAGGGCGTGCGCGGGGACGAGAGCACCACGAAACCGATCAGGCGCTCGCCGGTCTTGAGCGGGATCACGAGCCAGGCATCGTCGAGGGCGGCAAGCCACTCGGGCAGTACCAAGCCCTCGTAGCGCGCAGGCTGAAGCCGGAACTCCTCGAGATTGAGGATCCACCCGCGCTCGTCGAGGAAGCGGCAGAACGGCGACTGCAGCGACTCCACCGCCGGCAGCTGCGGGTGGTTCAGCCGCGAGTGCATCGCGCAGTTGCCGTAGGCATCGGCCAGCCAGAGCGCCCCGCCCGGGCTTTCGACGAGATCGGACAGCGCGCGGATCACCGACTGGCCGAGGTCGAGCCCGCGATCCGCGGACGACAGCGCCTGCGTGAATCGCAGCCACTCGTTGCGGTAGTCGTAGCGATAGGAGAACAGATGCTTGCTGATGAACACACGCAACTTTGCGCGCAGGGCCCCGGAGAACAGCAACGCGCCGAGCAGCACGAGGCCGGCGAACAGCAGCGTCATCTGCAGCGCCCGCCCCCAGTCGCCGCCGAAGTAGCGCACGTAGTAGGCCGCACCGGCGATCACCAGCAGATAAAGTCCAGCGCCGGCGAGCGCAGTGGAATGGAACACGATCTCGCGCGACACCGACATGCGCAGCGTCCACGAGGGGCTGCGGTTCCCCGACAGCGCGATCAGGGGGATGAGCAGCGCATGCGCGATGCCGCGTACCGCCCACACGTCCTCGTCGATGCGCGAGAACAGGAAGGCGTCGGCGAAGAGGTAGAGCTCGAAGGTGTAGCCGGCCGCCAGCGCCAGGCACGCAGGCTTGATCCCCCAGCGCGAATTCGCGGGTACGCCCCGGTAGAGTTGCTCGACCAGCACCAGGCCGACGATCGCGTGTGCCAGCCATGCCGCCAGAAGCGGCCGCAGGGGCAGCCCCTCGCTGCCGAACAGCGCCTCGAAGACCAGCGCGCCAATCTGGAAAAGGACGACGAGCCCGGCCAGTACCGCAGGCCATCTGAGCCTTCCAGCCCACAGCGGCCGGGACAGCACGATCACGAAGGCGTACCAGACGCCACTGCGGGCGATGTCGAGCACCACCGTCAGCAGGCCCAGCCAAGCCTGCGGCTCGTGCGCGTTGGCGGCCGACACCGCAGCCCACAGCGACGAGATGGCGACTGCCCCCAGCAGCACACCCCCAGGCAGGCCCCCGCGCCAGGCGAAGAAGATGTAGAGCCCGAACAAGAGATAGGCCAAGGCCGCAAGCCCATGACTCCAGGTCGCGACTTCAGCCACGCCAGACGCCTCCCTTCCTCACCGATCCACGGCCGCCGTGCTCAACCACGAACACCTCGGTGCCGCCGCCGATCAGACTTCCACATCAATGGGCGCCTTCGCCCGTCAGCACGACCCGAACCGTCTCGAACAACACGAGCGTATCCAGTATCAGCGAGTGATTCTTCACGTAGTAGAGGTCGTACTGCAACTTTTCGGCGGCATCGTCGACCGACGCGCCATATTGATAGCGCACCTGCGCCCAGCCGGTGACGCCAGGCTTCACACAATGGCGCACGGCGTAGAACGGAATCTGCTGCGTCAGCTGATCGACGAAATAGAGCCGCTCCGGGCGCGGCCCGACCAGGCTCATCTCGCCGGCCAGCACGTTGAACAATTGCGGCAGCTCATCGATCCGCAGCTTGCGGATCACCCGGCCAACCCGGGTCACACGATCGTCGTTGGAGCTCGCCCAACGCGGCTTGCCGTCCTTCTCCGCATCCCGGCGCATGCTGCGGAACTTGATCACCCGGAAGATCCTTCCACCACGACCCACGCGCTCCTGGGAGTAGAAGATCGGCGCGCCGTCCTCGAGCAGGATCAGCAAGGCCGTCAGCAGCATGATCGGCGCCGCCAGCAGCAACAGCGTCGTTCCGACAGCCAGATCGAAACAGCGCTTCACGAAGGTCCTCGCCCAATCCTGCCGGAAGCCATCCCCATAGATCAGCCAGCTTGCGCGCAACGAGTCGAGTCGCACCTGTCCCTGGACGCGCTCGAAGAACGAGGACAGGTCCAGGATGCGCACGCCGGCAAGCTTGCAGTCCAGCAGTTCCCGAAGCGACAACACCCCGCCCCGCCGCTCACGCACCGCGACGATCACCTCGTCGACACGCAGGTTGCGCACCACATCCGAAAGGTTTCCAGGCGGCAGTACGTTCGACGGGTCCACCTCGACGCGCTCGCCCCCGCTCACCGGCAGGAAGCCCACGATCTCGACGCTGCGCTGAAGGGGACGCGTGAGGTCGTGATGCACGATCCGTGCATCGTGGCCCGTACCGACGATGAGCACCCGTGGAACGAGGAAGCCCGCGGCCTGACGCTGGTTGACCAGGCCCCGGATCGCCAACAGGGAACAGAGCAGGATAAGGACGCTGACCTGCAGCGAATGCGGTGCGATCTCGGCCCACGGCAGGAGCCCGAACACCACGTACGCCACGGGAATGCTCACGACGACCGAGAGCGCGACCCGGGCGAAGGTCTGCTTGCCGGAGCGCTGATAGACAGGCCGGTACAATCCCATCGCGGCGTTGAGCGTGATCATGATCGCGGCAAATGCCAGCGCCGACGGGACGCACTCCACCCACGGCACGGCCGGCGATACCTGCAACGCGATCGCGGCCACCACCACCACGAACAGGGCCGCTGCATCCAGAAGGACCTGCTGCAGCGCGTTCATGGGGAGGTAGTGCCTGAAAACCTTCAGCATCCTGCGCCTCCGTATATCGAAGCCAGCGACCACGATCAGCGAGCCACGAGGCCGGAACGCCCGCGCAGCGCGAAGAACACAACTAGGTGATAAACCTAGTGCAATCCCACCTTCGTGCGCGTGAAGCAGTTCACGCCCACGGAAACACCTCTGCCGACCCCCTCCCCCCAGATCGCCGCCCGACGCATAACGCAAGTTGATTTTAGCATCCGGAGCCTGTAGCGTCGGGCCCCGTCATCCCCCTCCCATCCGCCTAATAAAAGGAGAACACATGAGCAGCACTGAACGCGACTTCAGCGAAGTCTACGGCTATCGCTTCGAGGATCTGGAACTCGGCATGAGCGCTGCCGTCTCGCGCACGGTGAGCGAAGCGGACATCCTCATGTTTGCCGGCGTGTCCGGCGACACCAACCCCGTGCATCTCGACCAGGAATTCGCTGCAAGCACCATGTTCGGCGGCCGAATCGCGCACGGCATGCTGTCCGCCGGCCTGATTTCCGCCGTCTTCGGCACCCGTCTGCCCGGGCCCGGCTGCATCTATCTGTCGCAGAACCTGAAGTTCAAGGCTCCGGTGAAGATTGGCGACACCGTAGTTGCACGCGTCACGGTCAAGGAGTTGAAGACCGAGAAGCGCCGCGCCGTCTTTTCTACCGTGTGCACGGTCGGCGCGACCGTGGTTCTCGACGGCGAGGCCGAACTGCTGATCCCCGCCCGTACCTGAGCCCTGGCTCAATCCCACCGGGGTGTCGCGGCGCGTGCGGCCCCGTGGGATCGGCCCGGCGCTGTGACCTGCGGGGTTCTTGCGAGTCATTTTGGGTTTAGTTCACGGCCAAACGCCCTGATTGCTTTTTTGAGCGATCAGGGCGTTTGTTTTGTGGGTTAGTCTGACGATGACCTACTTTCACGAG
>JARRBR010000150.1 GCA_029982755.1 Rhodocyclaceae bacterium | reverse complement strand
TCATAACCTCAACAACTCGAACCGCCCGGTGCGGACCCGCATGCCGGGTGGTGTGGGAGGGGAACGGTCAGGTAAGCTGACCGCCCCTATCCCGATCAATGCGTCACCCCGTCAGCGCGTCAGGGCAGATTGCGCGCGCAGGCGCTCCACGGTATCGGGCTCCCCGCGCAGCCTGAAGACCGCCCCTTCATCCTCCGCCCTTTCCTCCAGCACCTCGCAGTTCGCGTAGATCTCCTTGCGCAATTGCTGCGCCGACCACGGCAGCAGCAGCTCCGCCTCGATCAGGTCCTGCTGGAAGAAGGCGACGATCGTCTGCCGCAGCCTGGCCACCTCGTCCGGCCGGCGCGCGCTCATGACGATGCAGCCGGGGTATTTTGCGTGCAGCGCGGCCTCGCATTCAGCCTGCGCCGCGGCATCGCCGACGTGGTCGATCTTGTTGAAGACGCGGATGCGCGGCAGCTCGTCGGCGCCGATTTCCTGCAGGACCGTGTCGGTGACTTCGAGCTGGCGTTCGAAGCCGGGATCGCTGGCGTCGATGACGTGCAGCAGCAGGCCGGCATCCAGGGCTTCGTCCAGGGTGGACTTGAACGAGGCCACCAGGCCGTGCGGCAGGTTCTTGATGAAGCCGACGGTGTCGCTGACCAGCACGCGCGGCACGCTCTCGGGATAAAGCGTGCGCACGGTGGTGTCGAGCGTGGCGAAGAGCTTGTTGGCGACCAGCACCTCGCTGCCCGTAAGCGCGCGCATCAGCGTGGATTTGCCGGCATTGGTGTAGCCGACCAGCGCCACGCTGGCGGGACTCTGGCGACCCTGGCGGCGTGCGCGCTGGATCTTGCGCTCGGCCTCCATCGCGACGATCTCCAGTTGCAGCTCGGCGATGCGGTCGCGGATCTTGCGGCGATCGAGCTCGGTGTGCGACTCGCCAGCCCCGCGACCGCCCACGCCGCTGCGCTGTCGCCCCTGCGGCCCGGCGAGCTTGGCGGCTTCGCGCAGGCGCGGCGCCATGTAGCCCAGGCGGGCGATTTCCACCTGCGCCTTGGCCGCGCGAGAGCGCGCGTTGCGGTGGAAGATCTCGAGGATGACCATGGTCCGGTCCATCACCTCGCAGCCGGTCTCCAGCTCGAGATTGCGCGCCTGCGAGGGCGAGATCTCGTGGTCGACCAGCAGCGCCTCGATCGCGCCGGTGCGCGGCACGGTGTCCGTCGGCGCGGCCTCGAAGCCGGCCTGGGCGGCGACGAACTCACGGATCTCCTGGCGCTTGCCGACTCCCAGATAGCCGTGGGTGTCGAAACCCGCGCGCTTCTGGGTGAAGGTGTGGACCACCCGGTAGCCGAGGGTTTTCGCCAGCTCGCGCAGCTCGGCAAGCGAGGCTTCGAACTCGGCATCGCTGACGTTGGGCCGTTGCACCGAGGCGACGATGGCCTTCCGGTGTTCGTCGGCGAGGTCTGTTTGCATTCAGCGCGCTTCTATCGAGGGATGGGGGTGGGATGGTAACCCGCCGCGCCGCTGCCCTGCGACGATTGCCCCGCCCCGTCGCCCTTCAGTGCCCGCCGCCCGCGTCGAGGTCGGTGAGGATGGGGCAATCCGGGCGCGCGTCACCATGGCAATGCGCGGCGAGCGTGCGCAGCGTGTCCGCCATGCCCTGCAGTTCGCCGATCTTGCGTTCGAGCGCGGCGACATGCGTGAGCGCGATCCGCTTCACGTCCGCGCTCGCGCGCCCCTGGTCGCGCCACAGCGCGAGCAAGTCGCCGATGTCCGCCAGCGAAAAGCCCAGGTCGCGCGCGCGGCGGATGAAGCGCAGCACATGCACGTCCTCGTCGGTGTAAGCGCGGTAACCCGCGTCGGTGCGGCGCGCCGCCGCCAGCAGGTCGATCGATTCGTAGTAGCGGATCATCTTCGCCGACACGCCGGAGGCTGCGGCCGCCTTGCCGATGTTCATCACGATCGTGACCTCCTTCAAGCCGCTGCCAGCACCGCGTCCGCGCCGAAGCGGCGCAGGCGCAGCGCGTTACCGAGCACGAAGACGCTCGACATCGACATCGCCGCCGCCGCGAACACCGGTGACAGCAGCGCGCCGAAGCCCGGGTAGAACGCGCCCGCGGCGAGCGGAATCAGCGCGCTGTTGTACGCGAAGGCCCAGAACAGGTTCTGGCGGATGTTGCGCATGGTCGCCCGCGACAGCGCGATCGCGCGCGGCACCCCCACCAGGTCGCCAGACATCAGGACCACGTCGGCGCTCTCGATCGCCACGTCGGTGCCGGTGCCGATTGCGATGCCCACGTCGGCCTCGGCCAGCGCCGGCGCGTCGTTGATGCCGTCGCCGACGAAGGCGACGCGGCGCCTGCCCGCGGCGCCCTGCGCCAGCCGCCGCAGCGCCGCCACCTTGCCGTCCGGCAGCACCTCCGCGATCACCTCGTCGATGCCCGCCTGGCGGGCGATGGCGCGCGCGGTGCGTTCGTTGTCGCCGGTGATCATCGCCACCTTCAGCCCCATGGCGTGCAGAGCCTTCACCGCCGCCACCGAGGTGGGCTTGAGCGGATCGGCCACGGCGATGATCGCCGCCAGGCGGCCGTCGATCGCGGCGTAGAGCGGCGACTTTCCCTCGTCGCCGAGGCGTGCGGCGGTGTCGGCGAAGAGGCCGATGTCCAGGCCGAGCCGGCGCATCAGGCGATCGGCGCCCACCTCCACCCGGCGGCCAGCCACCGTCGCACGCACGCCGTGGCCGGCGTCGGCCTCGAAGCCCGCGGCCTCTGCCAGCGTCAGCCCCTCGGCCCGTGCGGCGGCAACGATGGCCTCGGCGATCGGGTGCTCGGAGCGGCGCTCGACGGCAGCCACCAGCGCCAGCACCTCGGCGCGTTCGAAGCCTTCCGCCACCTGCAGGTCGGTCAGCTCGGGGCGACCGACGGTCAGCGTGCCCGTCTTGTCCACCGCCACGACTTCGGCATCGCGCAGCAGCTGCAGCGCGTCGCCCTTGCGGAACAGCACGCCCATCTGCGCCGCGCGTCCGGTGGCGACCATGATCGAGGTCGGGGTCGCCAGCCCCATCGCGCACGGGCAGGCGACGATCAGCACCGCCACCGCGCACACCAGCGCGAAGCTCAGCGCCGGCACCTCCGCCGGCAGCGCACCGGCGCCGAACAGCAGCCAGGCGAGGAAGGTCAGCGCCGCCACGCCCATCACCACCGGCACGAACACCATGGTGACCTTGTCCACCAGCGCCTGGATCGGCAGCTTGGCGCCCTGCGCCGCCTCCACCATGCGGATGATCTGCGCCAGCACGGTGTCGGCGCCGACGCGCGTGGCGCGGAAGGCGAAGGCGCCGCGCGTGTTCAGCGTGCCGCCGACGACCGTCGCGCCCACGCCCTTCTCCACCGGCACCGGCTCGCCGGTGATCATCGACTCGTCGACGAAGGATGCGCCCTCGACCACCTCGCCATCGACCGCCACCTTCTCGCCCGGGCGCACCTCGACCACGTCGCCGACCGCGACCTCGCCGATCGGGATCTCCACGACCTCCGTCCCGCGGCGCACGCGCGCGGTACGCGGCTGGATGCGCATCAGGCGCCGGATCGCGTCACTGGTGCGGCCGCGCGCGCGCGCCTCGAGCAGCCGCCCGATCAGGATCAGGGTGATGATCACCGCGGCCGCCTCGAAGTACACATTGACCGTGCCTTCGGGCAGCACGCCGGGCGCGAACAGCGCCACCACCGAGTACGCCCACGCCGCCGCGGTACCCACCGCCACCAGTGCGTTCATGTCGGGCGCGCCGCGCAGCAGCGCCGGCACGCCCTTGCGGAAGAAGCGCAGGCCCGGGCCGAACATCACCGCGCTGGTGAGCACGAACTGCAGCAGCCAGCTCTCCCGGTGCCCGATCGTGCTCATGACCCAGTCGTGCATGCCGGGGATCAGGTGCGAGCCCATCTCGAGCACGAACACCGGCAGCGTCAGCGCCACCGCGACCCACACCGCGCGCCGCAGCGCGGCCTCCTCGGCGGCGGCATCAGCCTCACGTGCACCCGCGCTCACCTCCGCGGCCGGCGTCGCACCAAAGCCGGCCTTCTTCACCGCCGCGACCAGGGCAGCGCTTGGCACGCTGCCCGCGATCTCGACATGGGCGCGGCGCGCGGCGAGGTTCACGTTCGCGCTCACCACGCCCGGCACACGCTGCAGCACCTTCTCGACGCGACCGACGCAGGCGGCGCAGCTCATGCCCTCGATGTCGAGCTCTAGCGTGTCGCGCCGCACCTCGTAACCGGCCTTGGCGACCGCGTCGATCAGCGCCGATAGCGGCACCGAGGCGGTCGCGGTCACGGTCGCGGTCTCGGTGGCGAGGTTGACGCTGGCGGCCTGCACGCCCTCGACCTTCAGCAAGGCCTTCTCGACGTGAGCCACGCACGAAGCGCAGGTCATGCCGGCGATGCTCAAGGTGCGTACGGAAATCGCGGGCGCGCTTGCTGTGCTGTTGTTCATGATGCTTCCTGCCTTGGGAATCGTGATGTAGCCACTGTAGACCTTGCCAAGGTGGGAAGGTCAACCGGCTTTCGGCCAAGAATCCAGCAAGACCGATCGCGCCCGCACCGCACCAGCGCCGAACCCGTCACCAGCCTGACGCCTGGATTACATTCCTGTCAGCTTCGTCCTCGTGCGCCATGGCGGGGCACAATTCCGCCATCGAGATCCACCCCGGAGTCCGCACCATGAACCGCCACCCCCAATCGCCGCACGGCCCGATGCGCCGCATGATCGCTGGCGCGCTACTGAGCCTCGCCGCCCTCGCCACCGTCGGCAGCTTCTCGCCCGCGCTCGCGGCCGACGACGAGGTCGTCATGTACAAGGATCCCAACTGCGGCTGCTGCGGCAAGTGGGCCGAGCACATGCGCACGCACGGCTTCAAGGTCAAGGAAGTCGCCACCTCCGAGATGGGCGTGGTCAAGCGCGAGGCCGGCGTGCCGCAGGCGCTCGGCTCCTGCCACACCGCCAAGGTCGGGGGCTACGTCGTCGAGGGCCATGTCCCCGCGGCCGACGTCCGCCGCATGCTCACCGAAAAGCCCGCCATCGCTGGAATCTCCGCTCCCGGCATGCCGATGGGCTCGCCCGGCATGGAAGGCCCTTACCCGGCCGACCGCTACGACGTGGTCAGCTTCGACGCGCAAGGCAGGACCGCCGTCTTCGCCAGTCACTGACCCCGCTCGCGGGAGACGAATCCCTACGCGAGCCGGTGTGCGCGGGCCGCGGGACGCTCAGCGCTCGACTGCAGGCAGGCCGGCTGCGCGCGCCGCGCGCTTCTCCTCCCGGCGCACGAAGGCCAGCTTGCTCTCGCGGGCACGCAGCTGGCCGCAGCCCGCATCCACGTCCTGGCCGGCCGATTGTCGCAGCTTGGTGAGGATGCCGCGGCGGTGCAGGTTGCGCGCGATCTCGGCGGCGCGCTCGGCGCCCGGGCGGCGGAAGTCGAGCCCCTCGACGGTGTTGAACGGGATCATGTTCATCACCGCGTACCTGCCGGCGAGCAGGCGCACGATGCCTTCGATCTCGTCCGCGCCGTCGTTGACGCCCTCGATCAGCGTCCACTGGTACTGGATCGGATAGCCGGTGGCGCGCGCCCAGGCCTCGCCGAGCTCGACCAGCTCCGCCGGATCGATGCGCGGCGCGCGCGGCAGCAGCTGCGCGCGCAGCTCCGCCTTGGTCGTGTGCAGCGACAGGGCCAGCGCTGGCTTCACCCGCATCCGCGGCAGGCGCTCGAACACGCGCACGTCACCTACGGTGGAGAACACCAGGTTCTTGTGCGGGATCGCGCCCTCGGTGCCGAGCAGCTCGATCGCCTCGACCACCGCGTCGAGGTTGTGCGCCGGCTCGCCCATGCCCATGAACACCACCTTGTGCACCCGACGCAGCCGGCGTGCGAGCGCGACCTGGGCGACGATCTCGGCGCTGCCGAGCTGGCGCAGCAGGCCGTCCTTGCCGGTCATGCAGAACACGCAGCCGACCGCGCAGCCGAGCTGGGTGGACACGCACAGGCCGTCGCGCGGCAGCAGCACGCTCTCCACCGTCTGCCCGTCGGCGAGGTCGACCAGCAGCCGGGTGCCGTCCTCGCCCGGGTGCTCGGAGCGTACGCGGGCGAGCCCGTGCAGCTCGGCCTCCAGCGCGGGCAGCGCCGCCTGCAGCGCCTTGGGCAGGCGGTTCGAGTCGGAGTGCGGACCGGCGTCGAGCGCGCGGCCCTGCAGCCAGGCGCGCAGCAGGCGGCCCTCATGGCTGGGGCGGGCGCCGAGTGCGCGCAGGCGCTGGCGGATGTGATCGATGTCCATGGCGCGCGATGCTAGCACTTCGGCCGCGATTGCGAGCCGTCCGCCGTCGCTCGCGGCAGAGGGCCGGGGTTGCGCTGCACACGGGGTGCCTGGCAACGCGTCGGGGAGAAACAAGCCGGTCCGCGCCCTATAATCCATTGCATTCGTATCGAGGAACATCGCATGTCCGATTTGCGTTTCGAAGGCTCGCAGGATTACGTCGCCACCCCCGACCTGATGCTCGCGGTCAACGCCGCGATCCGCCTGCAGCGCCCGCTGCTGATCAAGGGCGAGCCCGGCACAGGCAAGACCATGCTCGCCGAGGAGGTGGCCGCCGCCCTCGGCCTGCCGCTGCTGCAGTGGCACATCAAGTCCACCACCAAGGCCCAGCAGGGCCTGTACGAGTACGACGCGGTTTCGCGCCTGCGCGACTCCCAGCTCGGCGACGACCGCGTCAAGGACATCGCCAATTACATCATCAAGGGCGTGCTGTGGCAGGCCTTCGAGGCCGAGCGCCCGACCGTGGTGCTGATCGACGAGATCGACAAGGCCGACATCGAATTCCCCAACGACCTGC
>JARRBR010000028.1 GCA_029982755.1 Rhodocyclaceae bacterium | reverse complement strand
TGCCCGTCGTTGTATGGCTGGGGAGGAAGGATTCGAACCCTCGAATGCCGGAATCAAAATCCGGTGCCTTAACCGACTTGGCGACTCCCCAAGAAACCTTTTCGCCTGCGATGCGATCGCTGAGGCGGGCGCTATTGTAACCACTCGTAAAGCGGATGGCGAGAGAGAGATCGCGCCTTCCATGCTTTCCAGCGTGGCGGACAATTTTTCGTGATGCGGTCGGCCTCGGCTTCCGAGGGGACTTCCGCAAACACGCAGGCGCCCGAGCCTGTCATCATGGCCGGTGCAAAGGCATCCAGCCAATCGATCGCGCGCTGCACTTCCGGATAGCGACTGCAGGCCACGGCTTGCAGGTCGTTTCGCGTAGTGCTTGCTGCGAAGTCCGCCATTCTGATGGGCGCAGTATTTCGCGTCAAGTCCTCCGCCGAAAAAATTTCCGCGGTCGGCACCGAGACCCCCGGCGAGACCACCACGTACCAGGCCGGCGGCAGCGCGAGCGGCTGCAGTGCCTCGCCGACGCCTTCGGCGAAGGCGTCGCGACCGAAGACGAACACCGGTACGTCGGCGCCGAGGCGCAGGCCGAGCGCCTGCAGTTCGGTACGCGAAAGCCCGCATCCCCACAGCCGGTTGAGGGCGATCAGCGTGGTCGCCGCATCCGAGCTGCCGCCGCCGATGCCGCCGCCCATCGGCAGCACCTTGTGCACCGTGATGTCGGCGCCGAGCGTGCTGCCGCTGTGCGCCTGCAGCAGGTGCGCGGCGCGCACGACCAGGTCGTCGGCCTCGGCCACGCCGGGCACGTCGTTCACGCGGCGGATGCGGCCGTCGCTGCGCAGTGCGAAGTCGAGCGTGTCGCCCCAGTCGAGCAGGCGGAACGCCGTCTGCAGCAGATGGTAGCCGTCGGCACGACGGCCGACGACGTGCAGGAAGAGGTTGAGCTTGGCCGGTGCCGGGCAGGCGTCGAGCCGCGTCGGGTGCTGGTCGCGAGCAGTTGCAGGGGCGGTCAGGGCAGGGCGGTCCATGAATCGATGAGCAGGCGGATGCGGGCGTCGCCGCGCGAGATGTCGAGGCGGGCGGGCAGGGCGTCGGGGCGATCGTCGGCGTAGGCGAGGTAGTCGATCCGCCAGCCGTGGTCGATCACCAGCAGCGGCCGTCCGGCGCCATCGCGCTCACGGACTTCGGCGCCGTCGTCCGGCGCGCCCTGCACCCAGCGCGGCAGGCGGGCGGACGGCACGTCGACACCCAGCACCTCGGGCAGCAGCGCATCGGCGCTGGCAGCGTCGCGCTGGGTGCCGTCCGCGCTCAGCAGGCGGGCGCCGTCGGGGCCGCTGTCGAGGCGGGCGACGATCTGCCCGAGCGGGCTGAGCAGGGTCAGGCGGTCGGCCTGCGCGGCGTGCTCCCATTCGACCCGGCCGCTCGCGGCCTGGCGTCCGTCGGTGGCCGACAGACGGCCCTCGAGCAGGAAGGCGTTCATCAGCGGGCGCGCTGCGGCGCTGACCGTCTCGCGCGGGGCGAGCGGGGCGCAGGCTGCGAGCGTCAGCGCGGCGAGTGCGCCGACGAGCAGTGCGCGACGGCGCGGCGCAAACGGTCGCGACGATTCCGTGCCGCTCATCGGATGCCCAGACGGTGTGCGGTCGCGTTGAGGAGGGCGTTGTCCGGATGGGCGGCGAGCGCCTGGTCGAGGATGCGGCGGGCATCGTCGCGGCGGGACAGGCTCCACAGCACCTCGCCCAGGTGGGCGGCGATCTCGGCGTCCTGGCGCTTGGCGTAGGCGCGTTCCAGATGGACCAGTGCGCCCGCGCCGTCGCCGCGCCGGAAGCGGACCCATCCCAGGCTGTCGAGGATGAAGGGATCGTCGGGGGCGAGCTCGAGTGCGCGCACGATCAGCGCCTCGGCCTCTTCCAGGCGCAGGTTGCGGTCGGCGAGCGAGTAGCCGAGCGCGTTGTGCGCATGGGCGTGGTCGGGCTGCAGTTCGATCACGCGGCGCAGGCGGGTTTCCATCAGGTCGACGCGGTCGATGTGTTCGGCCAGCATCGCCGCCTCGTAGAGCAGGCCGGTGTCGTCGGGCGTCTCGCGCAGGGCATCGTCGAGCACCAGCAGCGCCTCGGCCGGGCGCCTGGCGTCGCGCAGGATCTGCACCTCGGCGAGGATGTAGCGGCGCATGACCTCCGGTTCGTCGGCCTCGGCCTGCAGCAGGGCGCGGGCCTCGTCGACACGGCCCTCGCGGGCGATGCTCTGCGCGCTGCGGATGTTGGCCTCGGGGCGCAGTTCGGGGTCGGTGACCTCGTCGAACCACTTCCGTGCCGCTTCGCCCTGGCCGCGCTCGGCGACGATCTGCCCGAGGTGCAGGCGGATCAGATCGGATTGCGGATGTCCGGCCGCGAGCGCGCGCACGAAATGGACCTCGGCCTCACCCGGCTGCTCCAGCTGCAGCGACAGCAGGCCGACCGCATAGAGCAGTTCGGCGTCGTTCGGCGAGGCCTCGAGCAGGCGGCGGAACTCGTTGCGTGCGGCCTCGAAGCGCTGCGCCGACACCAGGGCGCGCGCCCAGGCCAGGCGCAGCGTGGTGCTGTCGGGTTTGCGCGCGACCTCGGCCTCGAGCTGGCGCAGGGCTTCCTCGCTGGCGCCGGCCTGCTGCAGGATCTGCGCCTTCATCAGCACGGCGGGTTCCCAGCCCGGGTGGAGCTGGAGCGCGCGTTCCACGGCGGCCAGGGCACCCATCGGATCCTCGGTCGCCATTGCGGCCTGCGCGCGCGCGATGTGCGCCTCCGGGACGTCAAGATAGGGCTCGGTGAGCCGGCCGACGATGCCGCGCACCGCCTGCTTGTCGGGCACCCGCGCCAGGGTGCGGTTGAGGCCGAGCAGGTTCTGCGCGAGCCGGCCGTTGGACTGCGCCAGCACGCGCGCGAGCTGGATCTGGATGGCGTCGAGATCGACTTCGCCACCGTGCTCGGCGCCGCTCATGCTCGCCAGCACGCGCCGGGCTTCCTCCGAGTCGGGGGCGAGCTCGGCCCAGATGCGCGCCGCTTCGGTCGCCATGCGCAGGTTGCGCGAATACATCGCGATCTCGGTCGCCCGGCGCGCGATGCGCGGGTCGCGGGTGGAGCGCGCAAGGTCGAGGTAGAGCTGCGCCGAGAGACCGATCTGCCCGCGCGCGCCGGCGATCTCGGCGAGCAGGAAGTGGTACAGCGTGCGCGGGGTCAGCTCCTGGTTCGGAAGCGGGCCGCCGACCGCATCGCCATTGGCCGCCAGCGCGGTCCCGCCCGCGCCGAGCGCCAGGGCGAGGCAGAGTGAGCGGGCGAGGCGGGAAAGCTGGGTCTTCATGGCAAGGGTCCGGCGGACTTCGATGGAATGCGACGCGACACGCGACCGCGGCGACCGGCTGCGCGGGTCGTCGGCTGGAGCGGGTTGGAGGGCTGAACTAGAATTCCGTTCGCGCCGTGCCATGGTATGCAGATCGCCGCCATGGCCGCAACCTGTCCCGCCCGAGAGATTCCCGTCGATGCCCGAGCTGCCCGAAGTCGAGACCACCCGCCGCGGCATCCTGCCCCACGTCGAGGGCCGGGTGCTGACCGCGCTGACGGTGCGCAATCCGCGCCTGCGCGTACCGGTGCCGGAGGAGCTGCCGGCGCGGCTCGCGGGGCGGGCCTTGCGCGCGGTGGGGCGGCGCGCCAAGTACCTGCTGCTGGATTTCGACGCCGGCACGGTGATCGTGCACCTGGGCATGTCGGGCAGCCTGCGCGTGGTGCGCAGCGAGGAGTCGCCCGGCGCGCACGACCACCTCGATTTCGTCTTCGGCGCGCATGCGCTGCGCCTGCGCGATCCGCGCCGCTTCGGCATGGTGGTGTGGCAGGAGGGCGAGGCGGCGCGCCATCCGCTGCTGGCGCGGCTCGGTCCCGAGCCGCTCGACGCCGCCTTCGACGCCGCCTGGCTGCACAAGGTCACCCGCGGCCTGCGGGCGCCGATCAAGCACGTGCTGATGGACAGCCATCGCGTCGTGGGCGTGGGCAACATCTACGCGTCGGAGAGCCTGTTCCGGGCCCGCATCCATCCGCTCGAGCCGGCCGGTCGCCTCGGCCCGCAGCGCTGTGCGCGGCTGGTCGCGGCGGTGCGCGAGACGCTGGTGGCGGCGATCGCTGCCGGCGGCAGCACGCTGCGCGACTTCGTCGGTGGGGACGGCCAGCCGGGCTATTTCCAGCAGCAGTATTTCGTCTACGGGCGCGACGGCGAAGCCTGCCGCGTGTGCGCCACGCCGGTCCGGCGCGTGGTCAGCGGGCAGCGTGCGACCTTCTTCTGCCCGCGCTGCCAGCGCCGCAGCTGAGTCGTCTGGCATGCGCCCGGCGGCATGATCCGCGCCAGGCGTGCAATTTGGCACGGAAGCGGCGTGGAAAGCTGGCTATGCTCCGGCGAGCGAGGGCCTGCAGGACGGCGGCCTTCCCGTCGCGCCGTCCGCCGCGCGGCACCCTGTCCGACGAGTGAACCGATGACCGATCTGACCGAACAATTCTCGGCCTACAGCCGTTGGCGCAGCCACGCGGGAGAGGCGGTGACCCGCCTGCGCAGCTGGCTGGCGCGCAACGACGTGGGCGACGCGCAGTCCGATCTGCGCCTGCAGTACCTGCTCGACAGGCTGCGCGACGACAAGCTCACCGTGGCCTTCGTGGCCGAGTTCTCGCGCGGCAAGTCCGAGCTGATCAACGCCATCTTCTTCGGCGACCACGGCGACCGCATCCTGCCTTCGAGCGCGGGGCGCACGACGATGTGTCCGACCGAGCTGCAGTGGAGCAAGGGCGCGGTCCCCGAGCTGCGCCTGCTGCCGATCCGCACGCGTGCGCGGCAGGCGCCGGTGAGCGAGCTCAAGCGCCAGCGCGAGGAATGGACGATCGAGCCGCTGGGCGCGGTCGATGCGTCCAGCCTGCAGCGTGCGCTCGCGCGCGTGAGCGAGACCGAACGCGTCGGCGCCGAGGAGGCGCGGACGCTGGGCTTCGCGGTCGACTCCCGCGGTGACGAGGGCCTCAAGCCGGGCGCCGACGGACTGGTCGAGATCCCGCGCTGGCGGCACGCGCTGATCCAGTTCCCGCATCCGCTGCTCGAGCAGGGGCTGGTCGTGCTCGACACGCCGGGCCTGAACGCGATCGGTGCGGAGCCCGAGCTGACCCTGTCGATGCTGCCCAACGCCCATGCGGTGCTGTTCATCCTCGCCGCCGATACCGGCGTGACCCAGAG
This sequence comes from Rhodocyclaceae bacterium, assembly GCA_029982755.1. GTDB lineage: Bacteria > Pseudomonadota > Gammaproteobacteria > Burkholderiales > Rhodocyclaceae > Thauera. The sequence continues at coordinate 23,513 of JARRBR010000028.1, read as the reverse complement.
CGATCTCGCGGTGTGGCGCAACTACGTGCAGTGCGGTGCGACGCGTCAGCGCGGGCGCATCGTGGTGCTCAACAAGATCGACGGACTGTGGGACGGCCTGCGCGACGACGCACAGATCGACCGCGAGATCGGTCGCCAGGTCGAGACGGTCGCCGGGACGCTCGGCATCGATCGCGGCGCGGTGTTCCCGGTCTCGGCGCAGAAGGCCCTGGTCGCGCGCATCCAGGGCGACCGGCCGCTGCTCTCGCGCAGCCGCATCCCCGCGCTCGAGCGTGCGCTGAGCGAGGACCTGCTGCCGACCCGGCAGGAGATCGTGCGCGACGACGTCCTCGCCGAGACCCGCGAGGCGAGCGCGAAGACCCGTACGCTGCTCGAGGCCCGGCTGTCCGGATTGCGCGAGCAGCTGCAGGAACTCACCGACCTGCGCGGCAAGAACCAGAGCGTCATCGAGTACATGATGCGCAAGATCCGCAGCGAGAAGGAGGAGTTCGACCAGGGCCTGCAGAAGTACTACGCGGTGCGCTCGGTGTTCTCGGACCTCACCAACAGCCTGCTCGACCACATGGGGCTGGACACGCTGCGCGACGAAACCCGCCGCACCCGCGAGGCGATGCTCGAGTCGACCTTCACCCGCGGCCTGCGCGAGGCGATGGAGAGCTACTTCCAGAACCTGCGCGCCAACCTGCAGCGCTCGACCGCCGAGATCGCCGAGATCGCCCGCATGCTCGAGGCGATGTACAAGCGCTTCAGCGTCGAACACGGTCTCAAGCTGTCGGCGCCGGAGGCCTTCTCCACGCTGCGCTACGAGAGCGAGCTCGACCGCCTGGAGGCGATCTTCAATCGCCAGATCAACACCGCGCTCACCCTGGTGACGACCGGCAAGCAGGCGCTGACGCAACAGTTCTTCGAGACCGTGGCGATGCAGGCGCGGCGCACCTTCGAGGTCGCCAACCAGGACGTCGAGCAGTGGCTGCGCGCGGTGATGTCGCCGCTGGAGACCCAGGTGCGCGAGTACCAGATCCAGCTCAAGCGCCGCCTGGAGAGCGTCAAGCGCATCCACGAGGCGACCGACACGCTGGAGAACCGGGTCGAGGAGCTCGCGCAGAACGAGGCTGCCGTCCGTGCGCTGATCGCCGAACTGGACGCCCTCGAGGCCGGCATCGCCGAGACGCTCGGCGTGCCGGTCGCCGCAGCGCGGGAGCGCGATGCGGTGCGCGCGGCCGCCTGAGGCCGGGTGAGCCCCGAGTCGGGGGCGGAATGGACGAAGGGGCGGACCACTGGTCCGCCCCTTCGCTTTTCGGGATGCCGTCCGCCCGCTCAGGCCTTGCCGGTCAGCTTGAGGAACTTCTCCATCAGCTGGTCCTTCGTTTCCTTGTGGTCGGGGTCGAGCGGGATACAGTCGACCGGGCACACCTGCTGGCACTGCGGTTCGTCGAAATGGCCGACGCACTCGGTGCACTTGTTGGGGTCGATCTCATAGATCTCGTCGCCCTGGGAAATGGCGCCGTTGGGGCACTCCGGTTCGCAGACGTCGCAGTTGATGCATTCGTCGGTAATCATCAGAGCCATGGTCTTCGCTTCCTTGCGTTTACTTTGATTTGAGTCTTTCCTGCAGCCGTGCGAGCACCCTCGGCTGCACGAACTTGCTGACGTCGCCGCCGAGGCGGGCGATCTCCCGCACCATCGTGGCGGAAATGAACATGAACTCCTCGCCGGGCGTCAGGAATACCGTTTCGACGTCCGGATAGAGCTTGCGGTTCATGCCCGCCATCTGGAATTCGTATTCGAAGTCCGATACCGCACGCAGTCCGCGCAGGATCACGCGCGCATCCTGCTGCTTGAGGAACTCCATCAGCAGGCAGTCGAAGCCGACCACGTCCACGTTCGGGAAGGCCGACACCGCCTCGCGCGCGATGTCGACCCGGTCATCGAGCGAGAAGATCGGATTCTTGCTGTTGCTGCGCGCGACCGCGACCACGACGCGGTCGAACAGGATCGACGCGCGCCGCACCAGATCCTCGTGTCCGCGGGTGAACGGATCGAAGGTGCCCGGATAGACCGCGATCGCTTCCTTCATGCCTGACTCCTGCGCATCAGATGGAAATGGACCTGCCCGGCGCGGCCCTGCCTGACGACATGCCATGCACCGAGCTGCTCCACAGCGGCCTCGGACTCGACATAAAGCCAACCCGCCGGCTCGAGCAGCCGGTCGAGCCAGGGCTGCACCCGCTCGATCCAGCCCTGCTTGTAGGGCGGGTCTAGGAACACGCCGTCGAACCTGCGCGGCGTCGTTTGCGCGAATCTTACCGCATCGCCGCGCACCATCTCTACTTGCGACGCCTGTAGGGTCTTTGCCGCCTTGTGCAGTGCATCGAGCGCGCGCGGATCCCGCTCGACCAGCACCACGCCCGCCGCGCCGCGCGATGCGGCCTCGAAGCCGAGGATGCCGGTGCCGGCGAAGAGATCCAGGCAGTGCTGGCCGCCGAGGTCCTGGCCCAGCCAGTTGAAAAGGGTTTCGCGCACCCGGTCCGGCGTCGGCCGCAGGCCGGGCACGGCGGCGACATCGAGCAGGCGGGAGCGCCACTGCCCGCCGACGATGCGGACGCGGCTCATCGTGCGGAGGTCTCGCCGGCACCTGCGTTGCCGGCGGCCGGGGCACCGTTCGCCGGCGCCGGCTCGCCGCGGTCGCCGTCGCCGCCGGCGATCACGGTGACCAGCCGTTCGGGGCGGATGCGGCGTTGCCAGGCGTCGCGCACCGCCTCGACGGTGACCGCCTCGACCTGGCGCGGATAGGTCTCCAGCCAGTCGAGCGGCAGGCGGTAGAAGCCGATCATCGCCACGTAGTCGAGCAGCTTGGCATTGGAGTCCAGGCGCAGGCCGAAGCCATTGACGATGTTGTCCTTGGCTGCCTGCAGTTCCTCGGCCCCGGGGCCTTCGGCGAGGAAGGCGGCGAGCGTTGCGCGCACCACCGCGAGCGCTTCCTCGGCCTGGCCGCCACGGGTCTGCAGGCCGATCTGGAACGGCCCGGCGACCTGCTGCGGCGAAAGGAAGCTGTACACGCTGTAGGCGAAGCCGCGTTTCTCGCGCACCTCGCGGGTCAGCCGCGACACGAAGCCGCCCCCGCCGAGCACGTGGTTGCCGACCAGCAGCGGGAAGTAGTCCGGGTCCTGGCGCGCCATGCCCGGCTGCCCGACCAGGATGTGGGCCTGGGCCGAGGGATGCGGGATGCGGAACACTTGCTCCGCGGTGGTCGCGGGCACGGGCGGCGCGACCGCGGGCTCGGTGGCGGGCAGGGCTTCGGTGAGACGGATCGCGATGCGCTCGGCGGTCGCACGGTCGAGGTCGCCGACGATGGCCACGGAGGCGCGGTTGGCGCCGTAGTGGCGGCGGTGGAAGTCCGCCAGGTCCTCGCGCTGGATCGCCGCCAGCGACTCCGGCGTGCTGTCGTGGCCGTAGGGATGGGCGGGATAGAGCGCGGCCTTGAACTGGCGTGCGGCGAGCGTCGCGGGCTTGGTGAGCGCCTCGCGCAGGCCGGCGATCGCGCGGCTGCGCTCGCGTTCCAGGACCTCGGCGGGGAAGACCGGGTGGGCGAGCAGGGTGGCCACGAGCTCGACCGCGGCGTCGAGCTCGGCGCTCGAGGACAGGCTGCGCAGCGACAGGCTGGCGCGGTCGTCGTCGGCTCCGCCGCGGACCTCGATGCCGAGGTCGGCCTTGCGCTCGGCGATGGTCTGCTCGTCGAGGCCGCCGGCGCCGGCGTCGAGCAGGGCCTGCGTCATGCCGGCCAGCCCGGCCTTGTCCGCCGGGTCGAGCGCGCTGCCGGCGGCGAAGTCGATCTGGATGTCGACGAGCGGCAGCGCGCGGCTCTCGACGAAATGCACGCGCGCGCCGGTCGGCGCGGTCCAGTGCTGGATCTCGGGTGCGGCGCGGACCGGGGTGGCGAGGGCGGCAAGGCCGAGGCAGAGCGCGGCGCTGCGGGCGAGGGCGGCGATCGCCCGCGTGCGCCCGATGCGGCGCGCGCAGGCGGGCGAAGCGGTGAGCGGGAAGAAGGTGGTCATGGCGATGGGGTGGTCATGGCGATGCGGATTCCGTCCTTGGCGTCCCGGCAGCACGGGGACTCGATGGGTCGAGTCCAGGCGCGGGGTTCAGTGGCGCGAGGTCGTGGCGGCGGGCGCGCGGGGGCGTTTCTCGCCCAGCGCCTGGGGTTCGAGGCGCGCGGTGTTGAGGCTGAGGTCGTCGAAGTAGCGCTTCGCCACCGCCTGCACCTCCTCGGCGGTGACCGCGCGCAGGCCGTCGAGCAGCCTTTTCTCGTCACGCCAGGACATGCCGGCGGATTCGAGGTAGCCGATCTCCATCGCCTGGCCCATCAGCGAGTCGCGCTTGTAGACCTGGGCGGCGATGGCCTGCGTCTTCACTCGCGCCAGCTCCTGCGCGCTGATGCCCTCGTCGCGGATGCGCTGCAGCTCGGCGCGCAGCGCCGTGGCGAGCGCGTCGGGCGTGGTGCCGGCGGCGGGCACGCCGTGGAGGTGGAACAGCGCCGGGCCGCGGTTGCCGGTGTCGTAGCTGGCGCCGGCGCTGACCGCGATCTGGCGGTCGCGGACGAGGTTGCGCGTGAGGCGGGCGCCGTCGTAGCCGTCGAGGACCGCGGCGAGCACGTCGAGCGCATAGGCCTCGCGGTCGTGCTCCGGATCGCGCAGCGCGGGCACGTGCCAGGCCATCGCGACATAGGGCAGTTCGGCGGGCGCCTTCACCACCGCGGCGCGCGGGCCGCGCTGCGCGGGCTCGGCGGAGGTCCGCCGCGCCGGAGTTTCGCGCGCGGGAATCGCGCCGTAGTGCTGCTCGGCCTGGCGGAAAACCTCGCGGTGGTCCACGTCGCCGACCACTACCAGGTACGCGTTGTTGGGCGCATACCAGCGCCGGTACCACGCGCGGGCGTCCTCCGGCTGCATCGCCTCGAGGTCGGTCATCCAGCCGATCACCGGGCGGCGGTAGGGGTGGGCCTGGTAGGCCGTGGCCATCAGCTGCTCGAACACCAGCGCGCGCGGCTGGTCGTCGGTGCGCAGCCGGCGCTCCTCCTTGACCACCTCGAGCTCGCGCGCGAACTCCTCGTCGGTCAGCACCAGGTTCTGCATGCGGTCGGCCTCGAGGGCCATCATCGTCGACAGATGCGCGGGGGGCACCTGCTGGAAGTAGGCGGTGTAGTCCTTGCCGGTGAAGGCGTTGTCGCGCCCGCCGAGCGCGGCGACGCGCTTGTTGAACTCGCCCGGGCCGACCTCCTCCGTGCCCTTGAACATCATGTGCTCGAGCACGTGGGCGACGCCGGAGACGCCGTCCGGCTCGTCCATCGCGCCGGCGCGGTACCACACCATGTGCACGACCGAGGGCGCGCGGCGGTCCTCCTTGACGATCAGCTTCATGCCGTTGGCGAGCGTGGTCTCGAACGGGTTGGCGAGGGCTGGCTGGGCGAGGGCGGCGGCGAGCACGGCGCCGAGCGTCAGACTGCGGGCAAGGGCTTGGCGAAACATGGAGTTGTCCTGCATCTGTTAGAATCCGCGGCACTCCGCGAGGCCTGCTGCGCGCTGCGCAGCCCGGCCGGGGAGCCGCATCTTAGCGTGATCGGCGGTGCGCGCCCATACTTGCCGGGCCGCGTGCGCCGACGCAAAACGTCCCCTCTGACCCGAGCGTTTCATGTTTGGTTTCCTGAAGAAGAAGTTCGGCAAGGCCGGCGAGGCGGAAAAGTCCGCCGAGCAGGCGGCCGAGGCGCAGCCCATTGCCGAGACGGCTGGCGAGGACAGCGCGCCCGCGGCGGTCGCCGACGTCCCGCCGCAGACCGCGCCGGCCGATGTCGCGCCCGCCGGCGAGGCGGTGGCCGAAGTCGCGCCGGCGGCAGAGCCGGCCGCGCAGCCCGAAGCGGTGCCTGCCGAGCCTGAGCCTCGGCAGGCCGCCGAACCGGTTGCCGAAGCGGGGCCGGGTGCTGAGCGCGACGCCGCACCGGCACGGTCGTCCGAATCCGCAGCACCGGCCCCATCGGAGTCCGCGACCGAGCCCGTGACCGAGGCGCTCGTCGCCGCCCCGGTGGCGAAGAAGTCGTGGGCCGAGCGCCTGAAGGCCGGCCTCGCCCGCACCCGCCAGCAGATCGGCGGCGGCCTGGCGAACCTGTTCGGCCTGCGCAAGATCGACGAGGACCTGCTCGAGGAGCTCGAGTCCACGCTGCTGATGGCCGACTGCGGGGTCGATGCGACCCAGCACCTGATGGACGACCTGCGCCGGCGCTGGAAGCGCGACCGCCTGGAAACCGCCGACCAGCTGCAGAAGGCGCTCGCCGACGGCCTGCACGAGATCATCGCCCCGCTCGAGGCGCCGCTGCAGGTCGATGGCCATCAGCCCTTCATCATCATGATCGCGGGCGTCAATGGCTCGGGCAAGACGACCTCGATCGGCAAGCTCGCCAAGTATTTCCAGAGCCAGGGCAAGAGCGTGCTGCTGGCCGCCGGCGACACCTTCCGCGCCGCCGCGCGCGAGCAGCTGATGACCTGGGGCGAGCGCAACAAGGTCACCGTGGTCGCGCAGGACAGCGGCGACGCCGCGGCGGTGATCTTCGACGCCATCAACGCCGCGCGGGCGCGCAACATCGACGTCGTGCTCGCCGACACCGCCGGGCGCCTGCCGACCCAGCTCCACCTGATGGAAGAGATCGCCAAGGTGCGCCGCGTGATCGCCAAGGCCGACCCCAGCGGCCCGCACGAGGTGCTGCTGGTGCTCGACGCCAACATCGGCCAGAACGCGCTCGCGCAGGTCAAGGCCTTCGACAAGGCGATCGGCGTCACTGGCCTGGTCGTCACCAAGCTCGACGGCACCGCCAAGGGTGGCGTGCTGGCGGCGATCGCGCGCCAGTGTCCGAAGCCGCTGCGCTTCATCGGCGTGGGCGAGGGCATCGACGACCTGCAGCCCTTCGCGGCGCGCGAGTTCGTCGATGCGCTGTTCGAGCCGGGCGCCGGCGCAGTGAAGAACGGAGCGGGCGGGCGCGCATGATCGTCTTCGAGGACGTGGCCAAACGCTATGCGGGCGGCTACACGGCGCTGGCGGGCGTCAGTTTCGAGATCCGCCATGGCGAGCTGGTCGTGCTGTCGGGCCATTCGGGCGCGGGCAAGAGCACGCTGTTCAAGCTCATCCCGGTCATCGAGCGGCCGACCGCCGGGCGCGTGCTGATCAACGGCCAGGACGTGTCGCATCTGCCGAAGACGGCCATCCCCTACCTGCGCCGCAACCTCGGTCTGGTGCTGCAGGAGAGCCGGCTGCTGTTCGACCGCAACGTGTTCGACAACGTGATGCTGCCGCTGGTGATCACCGGCCACCCGCCGGGCGATGCCGCCAGGCGCGTCGCCGCGGCGCTGGAGCGCGTGGGCCTGGACGGGCGCGGCAAGGAAATGCCGGCAGGCCTGTCGGGAGGCGAGCAGCAGCGGGTGGCGATCGCGCGCGCGATCGTGAACCGGCCGTCGATCCTGATCGCCGACGAGCCGACCGCCCACCTCGACCCGGCCTACGCGGCCGACATCGCCGCGCTGTTCCGTTCGTTCAACGAGGCCGGGGTCACCGTGCTGGTGTCCACCCACGACGCCAGCCTTTTCGCCGCCAGCCGCCCGCGCCGGCTGGTGCTGGCCAAGGGCCTGCTGGTCGAGGATTCGCGCCCGACCGGACGTCCGGCGCAGGAGGCGGCATGATCAACTGGTTCTACCTGCACCTGCGTGCGATCGGCCATGCGCTGCGCCGCCTGGTCGCGCAGCCGCTGGGCACGCTGCTGTCGGCGCTGGTGGTCGGCATCGCGCTGTCGCTGCCCGGCGGCGGCTACCTGCTGCTGGACAACGTGTCCTCGCTGGTGCGCGGCGTCTCTGGCACGCCCGAGATCAGCGTCTTCCTCGACACCGCGGCCGGCGCGCCGGACGTGGCCGCGATCGAGGAGCGCCTGAAGGCCGAGCCGGCGCTGGCGAGCTACCGATTCGTGCCGCGCGACGAGGGACTGCGCCAGCTCGAGGCCGCCGGCCTCGGCGACGTGCTCGGCGGACTGAAGGCGAATCCGCTGCCGGATGCCTTCGTGATCGCGCCGCGCGGCGAGGATCCGGCGGTGTTCGCGGATCTGGCCGAGCGGGTCAGCGGCTGGCCCCGGGTCGCCCACGTGCAGCTCGACTCCGCCTGGGTCGAGCGCCTGCACGCCCTGCTCGGGCTCGGGCGCTCGGCGGTGCTGATCCTGGCCGGCCTGCTCGGCTTCGCGCTGGTCATCGTCACCTTCAACACCATCCGCCTGCAGATCCTGACCCAGCGCCAGGAGATCGCGGTGAGCCAGCTGCTGGGGGCCACCGACCCCTTCATCCGACGTCCCTTCTACTGGTTCGGCGGCCTGCAGGGTGCGCTCGGCGGACTGGTGGCGCTGGGCACGGTGTGGCTGGGCGTGCAGGCGCTGGCGCAGCCGGTTGCCCGCCTGGCCGAGACCTATGGCGCGGTCTTCCAGCTCGCGGGGCCGGACTGGCGTGCGTCGCTCGCCATCGTCGCCTTCGCCGCCCTCCTCGGCTGGCTGGGCGCGGTGATCTCGGTGCGCCGGCATCTCGCCGGCGCTTGATTTCCTGTCATCTGTCCCCATGTAAGTTGGGTTGCCGGTGTCGGTGGGGCGCAGTGAGCCCCGTGCGCCATCGAGATCGGCAACGGGCCGTTCCCTGATGGTTGGTTGATAGGAACGGCCAATCGAGAGCATCTCGATTATCAATTAGATCAATTCTTGGAAGGGGGCTAGACTTCTTTCCATCGAGTTCCGACACACCGTACCAACAACCCTTCTGGAGGATTTCAGATGTCGCTGATCAACACCCAGGTTCAACCGTTCAAAGCCCAGGCCTACAAGAATGGCAAGTTCATCGAAGTGACCGATGCCGACCTGAAGGGCAAGTGGTCCGTGCTGATCTTCATGCCGGCCGCCTTCACCTTCAACTGCCCGACCGAGATCGAGGATGCGGCCGAACACTACGCCGAGTTCCAGAAGGCCGGTGCCGAGGTGTACATCGTCACCACCGACACCCACTTCTCGCACAAGGTCTGGCACGAGACCTCGCCGGCCGTCGGCAAGGCCCAGTTCGCGCTGGTCGGCGACCCGACCCACAAGCTGACCCGTGCGTTCGACGTGCATATCGACGAGGAAGGTCTGGCCCTGCGCGGCACCTTCATCATCAATCCGGAAGGCGTCATCAAGACGATGGAAGTGCACGACAACGCCATCGCTCGTGACGTGACCGAGACCGTTCGCAAGCTCAAGGCCGCCCAGTACGTCGCCTCGCACCCGAACGAAGTCTGCCCGGCGAAGTGGAAGGAAGGCGAAGCCACGCTGGCCCCGTCGATCGACCTGGTCGGCAAGATCTAAGCAGGTCGCTGCCTCAGCCCGGGCCGAGAGCCGGTCCGGGCTGCACGCTCCGCAGCCGGCCACGCGCCGGCTGCGTCGTATCAGGACCACCGAAAACAGCGGCGGTCTCAAATCAGAAAGGGAGTAACCATCATGCTGGACGCCAACATTAAGACTCAACTGAAAGCCTACCTGGAGCGGGTGACGCAGCCGATCGAGATCGTGGCGTCGCTGGACGATGGTCCCAAGTCGCAGGAAATGCGCGAGCTGCTGCGCGACGTCGCCGAGCAGTCTGCACTGATCACCCTGACCGAGAACGGCAACGATGCGCGCAAGCCCTCGTTCTCGGTCGGCCCCAAGGACGGCGACGGCCGCGTGCGCTTCGCCGGCCTGCCGATGGGCCACGAGTTCACCTCGCTGATCCTCGCCCTGCTTCAGTCGGCGGGCTATCCGCCCAAGGTCGAGGCCGACCTGATCGAGCAGATCAGGAACCTCGAAGGCGAGTTCAACTTCGAGACCTACATCTCGCTGTCCTGCCACAATTGCCCGGACGTGGTGCAGGCGCTGAACCTGATGGCCATCCTCAACCCGAACATCCGCCACACCATGATCGATGGCGCGCTGTTCCAGCAGGAAGTTGATTCGCGCCAGATCATGGCGGTGCCGACGGTGTACCTGAATGGGCAGGAGTTCGGCCAGGGCCGCATGGAGCTCGCCGAGATCCTCGCCAAAGTCGATACCGGCGCCGCGGCGCGCGACGCCAAGAAGCTCTCCGCCAAGGACGCGTTCGACGTGCTGGTCGTGGGCGGCGGTCCGGCCGGCGCGGCGGCGGCGATCTATGCCGCGCGCAAGGGCATCCGCACCGGCGTGGTGGCCGAGCGCTTCGGCGGTCAGGTCATGGACACGATGGCGATCGAGAACTTCATCTCGGTGAAGTACACCGAGGGTCCCAAGCTGGTCGCCAGCCTCGAGGAGCACGTCAAGGAATACGAAGTCGACGTCATGAACCTGCAGCGCGCCGCCAGGCTCGTGCCGGGCAGCGCGGACGGCAGCACGCTGGCCGAGGTGCAGCTCGAGAACGGCGCCAGCCTGAAGGCCAAGACCGTCATCGTCGCCACCGGCGCGCGCTGGCGCGAGATGAACGTGCCGGGCGAGAAGGAGTTCCGCGGCAAGGGCGTGGCCTACTGCCCGCACTGCGACGGCCCGCTGTTCAAGGGCAAGCGCGTGGCGGTGATCGGCGGCGGCAACTCCGGCGTCGAGGCCGCGATCGACCTCGCCGGCGTGGTCGCCCACGTCACGCTGATCGAATTCCTCGAGGACCTGCGTGCCGACGCCGTGCTGCAGAAGAAGCTCTACAGCCTGCCCAACGTCACCGTGATCAAGAACGCGCAGACCACCGAGGTCACCGGCACCGACAAGGTCAATGGCCTGCTGTACAAGGACCGCGCCTCGGGCGAGTCGAAGCGACTCGACCTGGAAGGCATCTTCGTGCAGATCGGCCTGCTGCCCAACACCGACTTCCTGAAGGGCACGCTGGAGCTGACCCGCTTCGGCGAGATCATCGTCGATGCCAAGGGCCAGACCTCGGTGCCGGGCGTGTTCGCTGCCGGCGACTGCACCACCGTGCCGTACAAGCAGATCATCATCGCCATGGGCGAGGGGGCCAAGGCCTCGCTGTCGGCCTTCGACCACCTGATCCGCAGCAGCGCGCCGGCCTGATTCCGCGCCGCTCGGCTGCACGACGCCCCGCCTCGAGCGGGGCTTTTTGCTTTGCTGCGGCACCCGCGGCACACTCGGCCTGTCACAGGCCGGATTCACAACGGAGAGCGCCCGTGCTTTTCAGCTGGTTCGAACGCCGCGTCGATCCCTATCCCGAAGCCGCCCCCGCCCCCGCTCCGAAGCGCTTCTTCGCCTTCCTGTGGGCGGGCACCGAGGGCATGCGGCCCTTCATCCTCTGCATGATGCTGCTCACCGCGAGCATCGGCGCCTTCGAGGCGCTGCTGTTCGCGATGCTCGGCCGGGTGGTGGACTGGCTGGCGGCGGTCGAACCCGCGCGCCTGTGGACCGACGAGGGCGACACCCTGCTGCTGCTCGCCGCCATCATCGTCGGCAGCATCGCGCTGGTGGCGGTGCAGACCATGCTCAAGCACCAGAGCCTGGCGGGCAACTTCCCGATGCGCCTGCGCTGGAACTTCCACCGCCTGATGCTCGGCCAGAGCATGAGCTTCTATCAGGACGAATTCGCCGGCCGCGTGTCGGCCAAGGTCATGCAGACCGCGCTCGCGGTGCGCGACACCTGCCTGATCATGACCGACATCCTGGTCTTCGTCGTGATCTACTTCGTCACCCTGACCCTGGTGGCGGCGAGCTTCGACGCCTGGCTGCTCGTGCCCTTCCTGGGCTGGCTGGCGCTCTACGTGCTGGTGCTGCGCTGGTTCGTGCCGCGGCTGTCGAAGGTGTCGCGCACCCAGGCCGACGCGCGCGCGCTGATGACCGGACGCATCACCGACGCCTACACCAACATCGCCACCGTCAAGCTGTTCTCCCACGCCGGCCGCGAGGCGGCCTACGCGCGCAGCGCGATGCAGGAGTTCATGCACACCGTGCACGCGCAGATGCGCCTGGTGAGCGGCATCGAGATCGTCGTGCACAGCCTGTCGATGGGGCTCATCCTCGCCACCAGCGGGGTCGCGCTGTGGCTGTGGAGCCAGGGCCAGGTCGGCGTCGGCGCGGTGGCGGCGGCGACCGCGATGGCGCTGCGCCTCAACGGCATGTCGCACTGGGTGATGTGGGAGATGGCCTCGCTGTTCGAGAACGTCGGCACCGTGCAGGACGGCATCAACACGCTGTCGCGTCCGCATGCGGTGGTCGATCGCGCCGACGCGAAGCCGCTGGTCGTGGGCCGCGGCGAGGTCCGCTTCGAGCAGCTCGTGTTTTCCTACGGCGCCACCGGCCCGCAGGCCAGGCGGGTGATCGACGACTTCACGCTCACAATCCGCCCCGGCGAGAAGATCGGCGTGGTCGGGCGCTCGGGCGCGGGCAAGTCCACGCTGGTGAACCTGCTGCTGCGCTTCTACGACCTCGAGCGGGGCCGCATCCTGATCGACGGCCAGGACATCGCCGGCGTCACCCAGAACAGCCTGCGCGCGCAGATCGGCATGGTCACCCAGGACACCTCGCTGCTGCACCGCTCGGTGCGCGACAACATCCTCTACGGCCGCCCCGACGCCTCCGACGCGGACATGATCGCCGCGGCAAAGCGGGCGGAGGCGCACGAGTTCATCCTCGGCCTCACCGACCCCAAGGGCCGCCGCGGCTACGACGCCCACGTCGGCGAGCGTGGCGTGAAGCTCTCCGGCGGCCAGCGCCAGCGCATCGCGATCGCGCGCGTGATGCTGAAGGACGCGCCCATCCTGCTTCTCGACGAGGCTACCAGCGCGCTCGACTCCGAGGTCGAGGCCGCGATCCAGGCCAGCCTCTACCGCCTGATGGAGGGCAAGACCGTGGTCGCGATCGCCCACCGCCTGTCCACGATCGCCGCGATGGACCGCCTGGTGGTCATGGACCGCGGGCGCATCGTCGAGGAGGGCGACCACCGCAGCCTGCTCGCCCGCGGCGGCCTGTATGCGCGCCTGTGGGCGCGGCAGAGCGGGGGTTTCCTGGGCGAGGAGGCGGCCGAGGACTCCGCCGAGACGACTGCCGTCGAGCCGGCCTGAGAAGACGGGAAAGCGCCGCCGCGGGCTCGCCGCGACTTACGGCATCGCAGTGGCGCGGCGACCGAACCGGGGACGGTGAGTCCCGGTTGCGATGCGGCGCTCGACGGCGGTCCGTCCTGTGCCGCCTGAATGCCGCTCAGGCGGCCACGCGCAGCTGGAACACCGCGGGGTCGTCCCAGTGCTCGAGCAGGATGCGGGCCACGCGGTCCTGCCAGTGCGCGCGGAAGCGCGCGGTTTCCGCCGCATCCGCCTGGCCGCGCATGCAGCGCCGCATCAGCTCGGGCATCTCCGCGTGCGCTGGAACGTGGGCGAGTTCCGCCGCGGCGTCGATGGTCGCGCCGGTGTCGGCGCGGGTGAAGCGCAGCGCCAGCGGCTGCGCCTCGCCGAAATGCTGCAGGTCGCGGCGCACGAACTGGCCGCCGATGCCCTTGAAGCCTCCCGCCTGCGCGCTGCCGGTGAGGAGACCGACCACCGCGGCGATCACGCCGGTCACGCCCTCGTCGAGCGGCTGCTGGAAGCTCACCCGCACGTCGCCGCGTACCGGAAGTTCGCCGGGATAAAGGCGCGTCTGCGCGTGATGGGCGAGGGCGTAGGCCGAGGCTACGGTGGGGCAGGAATGCCCGGCCAGGCGCACCGCGTCGGCGTAGCCGTACTCGAGCACGCCACCCTCGGCGGCGCCGAGGAACTCGGCGAGCGGGTCGCGCACCGCGAGGCGCGGCACGGCGGCGAAGAAATCGGGGAAGCGTTCGATGGGCATGGCGGATTCCGCGGGCAGGAAGGCAGCCGCGATTGTCCCCTGCCTGCGGTGCCGCGCCTTGATCCTGCGCAGGCCGTACCGGGCAGGCCCGTGCGCGAGCCCGGGCGTGGAGCGGGAGAAGTTCGCGGGCAGGCCCGCGCCCGCAGCGTCCGCTCGCGCAAGGCAGCCGCCGCGTGTGAACGGGGCGGCGGTCGCGCCCGTGCAGCGCCTGTTCAGATGGCGCCGGCCTCGCGCAGGGCGGCGATGCGTGCGTCGTCATAGCCGAGGGCGCGCAGTACGGCATCGGTGTGCTCGCCCAGCGCCGGCCCGATCCACTCGGTACCGCCGGGCGTGGCCGATAGCTTCGGAACCACGCCCGGCATGCGGCAGTCGCGCCCATCGGGCAGCTTCACCGTCTGCAGCATCTCGCGGGCGAGGAATTGCGGGTCGGCGAACATGTCGGCCACCGAGTAGATGCGCGAGGCCGGCACCTCGGCGGCGGCCAGCGTCGCCAGCACCGCGGCCTCGTCGTGCCGCGCCACCCAGGCGTCGATCAGCGCGTAGAGCTCGTCGCGACGGGCATCGCGGCCGGCGTTGTCGGCCAGCGTCGGGTCTTCGGCGAGGTCCGCGCGACCCATCGCCTTCATCAGCCGGCGGAAGATCGCGTCGCCGTTGGCGCCGATGGTGATGTGGCGGCCGTCGCGGGTGGTGTGGGTGTTGGACGGCGTGATGCCGGGCATGATGTTGCCAGTGCGCTCGCGCACGAAGCCGAACACGTCGAACTCCGGCACCAGCGACTCCATCATCGCGAACACCGCCTCGTACAGCGCCACGTCCACCACCTGGCCCGCACCGCCATTGACCTCCTTGTGGCGCAGCGCCATCAGCGCCCCGAGCGCACCCCACAGCGCGGCGATCGAGTCGCCGATCGAGATCCCGGTCTTGACCGGCGGCCGGTCGGGAAAGCCGGTCACGTAGCGCAGCCCGCCCATCGACTCGCCGATCGCGCCGAAGCCCGGCTGCTGCGCCATCGGTCCGCTCTGGCCGAAGCCCGACAGACGCAGCATGACCAGGCCGGGGTTGAGCGCGGACAGCGCCTCCCAGCCCAGGCCGAGCTTGTCGAGCACGCCGGGGCGGAAGTTCTCGACCACGATGTCGGCCTCGGCCACCAGCCGGCGCACAACCTCGACACCCTCGGGGTGCTTGAGGTTGACCGTCACCGACTTCTTGTTGCGCGACTGCAGGTACCACCACAGCGAGGTGCCTTCGTATAGCTTGCGCCACGTGCGCAGTGGATCGCCGCCGTCGGGCGCTTCGATCTTGATCACTTCGGCGCCGAACTCGGCGAGGATGCGCGCGGCGAAGGGGCCGGCGATCAGGGTGCCGAGCTCGACGACCTTGATGCCGGCGAGGGGTTTGGTGGGTGCGGTCATGATGGGGCGGGGCAGTGAAGGGGATGCGTGATTATCTCAGCGTTGACTTGCACTTCCCCGAATCCGTCGCACGCTGGCGGTAGCGGCTCACGCCCGGTGATCGCGGCTGGCGGACTGACGTGCAGTGTGGTTGCGTCTCGATGAGCAAGGCCTCATGGACGCCAACCTGGAGAAGTACGACAGGGAGACGGTTCGGGATCAGTTCCGGGCGGTCCGACGGGAGTACGTTCCGGAGTGCACAGACGTGGTGATTTGCTGAGCCGGGGCGGGCGATAATCCGGGCCACTTCCTTCATCTCCCAGCGCTCCATGCCGACGCCCGATCGCCGCCAGTTCTCACCCTCCGCCGCACGCAACCGCGACCCCATCCTCGCCGTGCTGCAGCGCGTGCTGCCGGCAGCGGGCCTTGTGCTGGAACTGGGCAGCGGGACCGGCGAGCATGCGGTGCATTTCGCCCGCTACCTCCCCGCGCTGCACTGGCAGCCGAGCGATGCCGAGCCCGCGGCGCTGGCCTCGATCGCGGACTGGGTGGCGCACAGCGCGCGGGCCAACGTGCTGCCGCCGCTGTGCTTCGACCTTGCCGCCACGCCCTGGCCGGTCGGCGCCGCGGACGCCATCGTGGCGATCAATGTGCTGCATTACTCGCCCTGGGAGACCACGCCCGCGCTGTTTGCCGGCGCGGCCGAGGTCTTGCCCGCAGGTGGCGTCGTGGTCTGCTACGGCCCGTACCGCCGCGGGGGCGTTCACACCGCGCCGAGCAACGCCGACTTCGACGAGTGGCTGCGCAGCGTCGATCCCCGCTTCGCCGTGCGCGACCTGGAAGCGGTGGCGGCCGAGGCGCTGCGCCGCGGCTTCCGGCTGGAGGAGGTGGTCGACATGCCGGCGAACAACTTCAGCCTGATTTTCCGCCGCAGCGCAGGAGAACCGCATTGATCGAGAAGTCGCCGTTCGAAGTCGAAGATCGTGACTCGGGCGGGTGCTGCGGCAACTGCGGCGGCGTGGCGCCGAAGCCAAGGCTGCAGCCGATGATGCCCGAGGCACGCACGCGCAGCGTGTTCCGCATCCCCGGCATGGACTGTCCGTCCGAGGAGCAGATGATCCGCCTGCGCCTGGCCGACGCGCCGGTGGCGGCGCTGGCTTTCGACCTCGCCGGGCGACGGCTGACCGTGGATCACGACGGCGACCCGGCGCTGATCCTCGCCCGCCTCGTACCGCTGGGCTATGGCGCCGAGCTCGCCGAGTCCTGCCCGCTCGCGGCCGGCGAGGCGCAGCTCGCACCGCCCGCCGACGATGTGGCCGAGGCACGGGTGCTGTGGCTGCTGCTGGCGATCAACGCGGCGATGTTCGTGATCGAGCTCGGCGCTGGGGTCTGGGCGCGCTCGGCGGGACTGATCGCCGACGCGATGGACATGTTCGCCGACGCCGCCGTGTATGGCGCAGCGCTCTACGCGGTCGGGCGTGCAGCGCACTACAAGCTCGGCGCCGCACGCCTGGCGGGGCTGCTGCAGCTGCTGCTCGCGCTGGGCGCCATCGGCGAGGCGGCGCGCCGCATGCTCACCGGGGCGATGCCGGAGCCGGCCGGGATGATGGGGATCTCGCTGCTCGCGCTCGCCGCCAACGTCGCCTGCCTGGTGCTGATCGCCCGCCACCGCGACGGCGGCGTGCACATGAAGGCGAGCTACATCTTCTCGGCCAACGACGTCGTCGCCAACCTCGGCGTGATCGTGGCGGGCGCGCTGGTGGCGGGGACCGGCAGCTCGTGGCCGGACTGGATGGTCGGTCTGGCGATCGGCGCGGTGGTGCTGGCCGGGGCGGTGCGCATCCTGCGGCTGCGGTGACCGAGGCCGGGGGCGCGGCAACCGAGAATGAGACGAGACATGAACGAAGCGAACGAAACCGAGCGCAGCCCGTGGGCGGTGTTCCTGATCTTCCTGCGCCTGGGGCTGACCTCCTTCGGTGGACCGGTGGCGCACCTGGGCTATTTCCATGCCGAGTTCGTTGCCCGCCGGCGCTGGCTGGGGGAGCGTGCCTATGCCGACCTGGTCGCGCTGTGCCAGTTCCTGCCCGGTCCGGCGAGCAGCCAGGTCGGCATGGCGCTGGGCCTGCAGCGCGCAGGCTACGGCGGTGCCCTGGCGGCGTGGGCGGGCTTCACGCTGCCGTCGGCGGTCGCGCTGATCCTGTTCGCGCTCGGTCTCGCCGAATATGGCGACGCGCTGCCGGCGGGCGTGCTGCACGGGCTCAAGGTGGTGGCGGTGGCGGTGGTGGCGCAGGCGGTGTGGGGCATGGCGGGCAAGCTGTGTGCGGATGCGCAGCGCGTCACGATCATGGCGGTGGCGGCTTGCGCGGTGTTGGCGCTGCCCTCGGTGTGGAGCCAGGTCGGCGTGATCGTAGCCGCGGGCGTGCTCGGGCTGGCGCTGTTCCGCCCGCAGGCGGATGCGGCGTACGAGGCCTTGCCGGCGGCCGTGGGCACGCGTGCCGGGATGCTTTGGCTGGCGCTGTTCTTCGCGCTGCTCGTCGGCCTGCCGCTCCTTGCCGCGCTGCAGCCGGAGGGCTGGCTGGCGCGCATCGACGCCTTCTACCGCGCCGGCGCACTGGTGTTCGGCGGCGGCCATGTGGTGCTGCCGCTGCTGCAGGCCGAGGTGGTGCCGCCGGGCTGGGTGGACAACGAGGCCTTCCTCGCCGGCTACGGTGCGGCGCAGGCGGTGCCGGGGCCGCTGTTCACCTTCGCTGCCTTCCTCGGTGCGGCGGCGCAGGGCGGCTATGGCGGCTGGGCGGGTGGTTTCGTGTGCCTGCTGGCCGTGTTCGCGCCTTCCTTCCTGCTGGTGGCGGGCGCGCTGCCGTTCTGGGAGCGACTGCGCCGCGATGCGCGCATGCAGGCGGCGCTGGCGGGGATCAACGCGGCGGTGGTCGGCCTGTTGCTGGCGGCGCTGTACCAGCCGGTGTGGACGAGCGCGATCCATCGCCCGCAGGACTTCGCGCTCGGGCTGCTGGCGCTGGTCGCGCTGATGTTCTGGAAATGGCCGCCGTGGCTGGTCGTGGCCGCGTGCGGTGCGCTCGGCGGGGTGCTTGCGGTGCTCGTGCCGTAGCGCGCGACGGCTTGGCGAACCGGGCGTGCTTCAGGCGTCCCCGTCCTCGTCCAGCATGCGTTTGAGGTAGTCGGGCACGCCGGAAAGGATCAGCGTATCGGTGGCGCGGTCGTAGTGCACCGCGCCGGAATGCAGCCCGCTGCGCTCGAACTCCAGCTTCCAGTTCTCGGCGCTGGCGCTGAAGCGCACCAGCGGGCGGATGGCGCGGCGGTTGGGGACGAAGCCGGGGGCGATCTTCGTCTCTTCGGCGCGCAGCAGGGCGTCGAGGCGCTCCGGGCGCTCGGGGAAGACTTCGCGCGCGAGTTCCTCGAACACCACCGGGGCGCCCGCCTCGCCGAGGGTGTCGAGGTAGTCGTGGGCGCGTTCGAGCACGGCGTCGCGGGTGGCGGGGGCGAGCTGTTCGGTGTCGACAAAGCGGTCGAGGGTGGCCACGAGCTTCTTGGTCTCCTGCAGCGCCACCATCACGTCGCTGCAGCCGAGCACGCGCTTGAACCAGGCGCCGCCCTTGCCACGGCCGCGCAGGAAGCCGAGGTAGCGTTCGTCGCCGCGCCGCCAGCCGGCGAGGTCGACGCGGCCGGCGGCGTGCAGCGCGGAGAAGTCCACATGGGTGCAATCGAGCGGCGCCAGGCCGCCGCCGATCGTCACGCCCGCGGCGCTGCCGATGAGCGCCATCCACAGGCTGTCGCCTTCGCCCTCGCGGATGCGAGCGAGCACCAGGTGGCCGCCGTCCTCGAGCTCCTCCTCGTCGGCGATCACCTGCACGCGCTCGGCGAGCTGGCGCGACAGCGCGGTGAAATCGAGCGTCTCGTCCACCCGGTGTTCGCGCAGCCAGCGCGCGAGGGGGAAGCTCTCCTCGTCCTCCTCGAAGCGGCCGAAGCCCTTGGCGCTGCGGCGCTCGTACTCGGCGCACAGGCGCTCGACCAGGCGCAGCGCCGCAGCGTCGAGCGCGCAGGGCGCGTCGCGCAGCACCAGGCGTGCGGGGGCGCCGGGCTCGCGGACGAGGGCGTGGACGATCAGGTGGGTGACGACGTGTTCGATGGTGCGCATGGGGTCGGGCCGGGACGGGGGAGGGGGGCGATTCTGCCATGGCCGGAGGGGCGGGCGGCGGATCGCGACCGCCGCCGGTCCCGCGGCGCCCACGACTTTCGCAATTCCCACCGCGCCAAAGCGCCCGCCACCTTCATCGCCTCCACGGCCTCGACCGCGGCCCTTCCCGCCGAGCGGCGGGAAGGGGGCGGCGCGAGCTTTGTCACGGTGCGCGGGCGGCTTTGGCTGCGAGAATGAAACCTGTGCATGGCGCCCGATCCGGGCATGGGAGACGCCGGATGGAAACGACTCGTACCAAGCTGCGCGGGGTCAACCTCGGCGGCTGGCTGCTGCTGGAGAAGTGGATGGTGCCGAGCCTGTTCGAAGGGCTCGCGGCCACCGACGAGACCACCTGGTGCGTCGAGCTCGGTCCCGCCGCCGCCGGTCGCCTGCGCCGGCACTGGGACAGCTTCATCGCCCGCGAGGACTTCGCCTGGATCGCCGGGCGCGGCCTCAACGCGGTGCGGATCCCGGTCGGGCACTGGATATTCGGCCCGGACTACCCCTATCACCCGAAATACGGGCCGAACCGCCATCCCTTCGTCGAAGGCGGCATCGAGGTGCTCGACCGCGCGCTCGAATGGGCGCAGGAATTCGGCCTCGCGGTGATCGTCGACCTGCACGCCGCGCCCGGCTGCCAGAACGGTTTCGACAACGGCGGCATCAAGGACGTGGTCGAGTGGCACACGAAGCCGGATTATCGGGACCATTCGCTCGACGTGCTCGAACGCCTGGCGGCCCGCTACCGGGCGCATCCGGCGCTGTGCGGCATCGAGCTGCTCAACGAGCCGCGCTGGGACGTGCCGACCGGCTATCTGAAGGCGTACTACGAGGATGCCTACGCCCGCATCCGCAGGCACTGCCCGCCGGAGAAGGTGGCGGTGGTGTTCCACGACGGCTTCCGCAGCTTCCGCGAGTACCTCGGCTTCATGCAGGCGCCGGCCTTCCGCAACGTCATGTTCGACTATCACCGCTACCAGTGCTTCGAGCGCGGCGACATCGACCTGGACATCCACGGCCACATCCGCAAGGTGGCGGTGGACTGGCGCGAGGAGGCCGACGCGATCAACGCCGGGCTCGGCCTGCCGGCGATCTGCGGCGAGTGGAGCCTGGGGCTGGACCTGAAGGTGGTGTCGCTGTGGGCCGAGGGGCCTTTCAACCATGCCCTCGAGCACATGGATGCCTTCCAGCAGGACGTGGCCAGCCGCGCCTATGGCGACAGCCAGCTGCTCACCTTCGAGCGCCTGGCGGGCTGGTTCTTCTGGAGCTACAAGACCGAGACCACGCCGGCGTGGTGCCTGCGCGCATGCGTCGAGCGCGGCTGGCTGCCCTCACGCTTCGGCTGAGGTGTGTGCGCCGGCGCCGGAGGCGTGGCGCGGTTCGCGCCGGCGCTCGAGCACCAGCCGGCGGTCGTAGAAGTGGTTCTGCCGGCCGCGCCGGCTGATGTTGAGCAGCGTCGCGGCCGGCAGTTCGTGGCGGAGCAGCTCCAGGGTGTCGACCTCCTCCTTGGGCGTGAACGCGTCGGTCGCTTCCTGCATGAAGATCCACGCCGGCTGCTGCAGGAAGACGCGGGCCAGGCCCAGCCGCTGCTGCGTGCGCATCGGCAGCTCGCGACTCCAGTCCTCGTGTTCGTCCAGGCGCGGGGCGAGCCAGGCGAGGCCGGTGCATTCCAGCGCGCGATGCAGGGCGGCGGTCGAGTAGCGCTCGGGAGGCTGCGGGTAGCTCAGCACCGCGCGCAGGCTGCCGGCCGGCAGGAAGGGGTGCTGGGGGACGAACATCGGCTCGCGCCCGGGCGGCAGCAGGATCTCGCCGCGGCCCCACGGCCACAGCCCGGCCACGGCCTTGAACAGGCTCACGGTGACCGCCGGATCGCCGCAGATCAGGATGCGCTCGCCGCGGCGCACGCGCAGGTCGAGGTGCTCGAGCAGCGGCTCGCCGCCCGGGGTGGTCAGGCACAGTCCGCGCAGCTCGAAGTCCGGGTGCGTGGAGGTCGTGGGCGTGAGGCGGGGACGGTCGGGGTCGCGCTCGGCCTCGAGGCGCTCCAGCGCCAGCATGTCCGCATGAAGGCTGGTGATGCGGTCGGCCGAGGCCCGCCAGCGCGCCAGCTCGCCGAGGTTGTCGATTGGCCACGACAGCGCCGAGGTCAGGCGCTGGAAGGCCTGCGCCGCCTGCATCAGCAGGCCGAGGCTCATCGCTCCGGCGATGTACTGCGGCGCCGCGATCAGGATCGGGAACACCGGCAGCAGCGTGCCGTAGCCGGTCGAGAACGACACGATGCCGAGGTAGGCCAGCGTCTGCCGGTTCCAGCCCTGGCCTACGTCGTCGAACAGCCGGGTCGCCTCGCTGCGCGCGCGCGGCTCGCCGCGCAGCAGTGTGATCGGCTCGGCGTGTTCGCGTGCCTGTGCCAGGCCGAAGCGCAGGTTGGCCTCCACCGTCTGCAGGCGGTTGGTGCTGCGGATCAGCGGACGCCCGAGCAGCAGGCCGAGCATGCTGCCGATGCCGGCATACAGGAAGGCCGCCACCACCAGGTAGCCGGGTACCGCGATCGAGGTGCCCGGCAGCGGCGCGCTGCCCGAGACGCTGAGCAGGATGTCGACGAAGCTGCCGAGGATCAGCAGCGAGAACAGCAGCGAATGCGCCAGCGCCACCGCCACCTCGGTGGCGATGCGGATGTCCTCGGCGATGCGGCCATCGGGGTTGTCGTGGTCGCCGGCGGCGAGCTGCAGCCGGTACAGGTGGCCGTGCGCCAGCCAGTGGTCGAGCAGCAACGCGGTCAGCCAGCGCCGCCAGTCGAGCTGGATCCAGCGCTTGACGTGCAGGTGGAGGGCGGTCACGCCCATGGTCAGTGCGAAGATGAGCGCGAACACCGCGATCAGGTGCAGCAGCTCGGTCAGCGAGCGGGCCTCGAGGGCATCGAAGAGGTCGCGGTTCCAGTAGCTGACCCAGATCACCAGCCCGACCTGGGCGACCGTCAGCGCCATCAGCAACAGCACCGCCCCGCGCACCTGCCACTTGCGCTCGCAGTTCCAGTACGCCCCCGCCAGGCGCATGAAGCCCCGCCCGCCGGTGCTGCGTGGCACGTCGGCGGGCGGGGGCGTCGGGGCGGGAGCGCGCGGTGCGGTGGGCATGAGCGAATCATGCCGTGTCGCGGGCCGCGTGTGCGTGGAGGAAGACGCGCCCGGGCGGATTGTGTCGGCGGGAGGGCGCGCGAACAACGCGAGTGGCGCCCGCATGCTGCACGACGTAAACGAGAAAGGGGCTTGCATCGCTGCAAGCCCCTGAATTTGTTGGTGGTGATGGGCGGAATCGAACCGCCGACCTATGGGTTATGAATCCATCGCTCTAACCGTCTGAGCTACATCACCAACCGAGCTCGCGAATATAGCGGGTCTGTTACATGCGCGTCAATAGTTTCCGTGCGGGTTGGCCGGACGTGCGCATCGGGTCGCGGCTATGGCGCCGCCTCGTCACCAGTCTCCGCCTCAGGTTCGGAAGTCTTGATTTATAAGGCTTTTGCATTGACATCGGGAGGGCGATCGGTGATCATCCGTCGCCTGTTCCCTACCGTTCCGGATCTGTCCGGCTCGCCCTTGCGCCCGCATTCAATTTCCGTTCTGGTGGCCGGCATGCTCGGCCTGGCGTCGTCCCTGGCGATCGCGGCTCCGTCGCGGCCGATTCCCGACGACGCGGTGAAGGCGAAGGCGTCCTTTTCGCGGCCGGGCGCGGTCGAGGTCAAGGGCGAGGCGCTGCTGCTGAGCCCGGGCGCGCAGATCCGCGACGCCGCCAATCGCATCGTCCTGCCCTCGCACGTGCGCGGCGAGTACACGGTGCGCATGCTGCTCGACAACAACGGCCAGGTGCACCGGGTGTGGATCCTCACCCCGGAAGAGGCAGCGGCGCCGATGCCCAAGCGCTGAACGCCGCCGCGATGCCTGCCCGACCCGCTGCCGCAAGGTTCAGCCTGATTTCCCTTTCAAGATGAAGAAACTCTACATCCGCACCTTCGGGTGCCAGATGAACGAGTACGACTCCGACAAGATGGCGGACGTGCTCGGTGCCCACGAAGAACTGGTCA
>JARRBR010000149.1 GCA_029982755.1 Rhodocyclaceae bacterium | reverse complement strand
TCGAAGTCGAGGTTGTCGCGACCGTGCTCGAAGTTGTAGTACTGCAGCACCGCGGCCAGCGGGTCGAAGCCCTCCACCGTCGGGTCGGTGCCCTCGGGGAAGCAGTTGCCCTGGTAGATCTGGTGCACCGGCAGCCAGGCCTGGACGTACTTCTCGGGCTCGTACTCGAAGATCTCCTTGCAGTGATCCGAGCAGAAGTGATACTTGTCGCCCTTGTAATCGACCTCGCGGTAACAGATCTTGGTCGGGTCGCCCGGCTCGGTGAACAACATCGGGATCTGGCAGGTCTGGCACAGCATGGGCAGCGTCTTGTTGTAGAAGCGGTTGCCCTTGGCCGCCTGCTCGCGCCAGAACTCGTAGCGCGGACGGTAGTGCTTGTCGAAGCTCTCCGGGTACTTGCTCGACAGCCACGCCATCTCGTCCTCGTCCGGCATCCAGGTGTGGAAGTTGGCGGCGGCGGCGTAGTTGTAGAAGGTGCTCCAGGCCTGGTGCGAAAGGTGGTCCTTCTCGAGGGCGATCTGCTCCGCGCACTTGGGCATGGTGATGCCGTAGCGGGCGAGGTCCTTGAACAGCGCACCGCCGTTCTCCTCGAAATACACCTCCCAGGCTTCCTTCCAGCTCATCGTGCGCTTGGGCAGCATGTAGTCCATCATCATCGCCACCAGGGTCAGCACGCGATAGCCGCGCCAGGTCCACTTGTCGATCCAGCGCTGCACGATGGGCACGTTGGCCGGATCCTGCTCGAGGATGAACTTGATCACCTCCAGGCCCAGCGTCATGTGGCGCGCCTCGTCGGACTGCGCCGAGAAGCCGAAGGTCATCGTGCCCATGTCGCCGTTGTAGGCCGCGCCCGAGACGAAGGGCACGAACAGCAGGTTGGTCAGCACGTACTCGAACGAGAAGCCGATCGAGACCATGAACTCGAACGGGCCGGCGGTGATGGCGTCGTCGAAGAACGACTTCGGCACCGACAGGAACCACACGCGGTCGTGCATGTGGTGGAAGTCATGCATCCCGTTGTAGTACTTGTTGTAGTTCGAGATCGCGTGCACCTGGGTCTGGGCGTGGCGGATCTCGTCGAGCGACTGCATCAGGCAGGCGACGCGCGGCCCCGGGCCGGGGAAGGCACGGCCGGCGTGGGCGAAACCACGGTGGGCAACGTACTCGAGCGGGCTGATGCCGCTGATGAAGAGCTTGACCGTGTTGACGTAGCGCGCGTCGGTGACGTTCAGGTGGCCGTTGTTCTGGTTGAAGGCGTCGATGATCGCGTACAGTTTGCGTTCCTTTTCGGCCTGGTACTTCCAGTAGGCGTCCATGGTCAGGCGGAACGGGTCTTCCCATTTGTCCCAGTCGTGGATCTTGATCCCCTCGTAGGCGATGTAGGGGTAGATGTCTTCCATCTTCTGGTACGACGGGGTCCAGTCCAGACCGCGCGTCATCACGGCGTAGCGCTCTTTGAGGCCGAGCTTCTTCTTGGCGACTTGCATGTCCATTGTCTTGTCTCCTTGGGGCTCAGGATTTCCAGAACAGGGTGATTTCGTCGTCGGTCTGATCGAGGTTGCCCGACATGGTGATCATGTTCACCTGCAGCTCCTGCAGGTCGTAGCGGCGGCCGATCAGCTCTTCGATGGTTTCGCGGCGGATGACCAGGCGGTCCTGGGCATCGATCTTGACCATGGCCGGCTGCTCATTGACGACGGCCTCAGGGTTGTCCTGCACGATGGCTTCGATGATCTGGCGGGTTTCTTCGTTGGTTTGCAGCGCGATGAATACGGTGGACATCGGGGAATCCTTAGACGGGCACGCCGGCCTTGGCCATGCGTGCATTGAATTGCTGGACGACCTCGCCGGTCAGTTCGTCGGCACGTTCGCCCAGGGCAATGCGGGCAACCGGCAACAGTGCGGCCGCGGCACGATCGCGCCATTGACCCACCCACTGGACCACCAGCGCCTTGTTGTCCTCGGACTCAGCCGCGGCGGTCTTCATCGTGGCGTCGATCCACTTGCGTGTTTCCGCATACCAGTCGGTCATGAACTGCGTCAGCATCGCCACCGGCGTGCCGCCCTGCGCGGAAAGCACGTCGTCGATGATGGTTTCGTACACCAGCGGATACAGCAGGCCGTCGAGCGCGACGTTCTGCGCGACGAAGAGCTCCACCGGGTCTTTCAGCACCATGGTGTCCTCGACGTAGCGGCGGAGGCCCTGCCAGGTGTCGTCCTCCATCCACGCCTGCTTGGCGGCATCCAGCACATCGACGTCCCCCAGCAACAGGCCGACGCGCGTCAGGTACTGGGCGATGCCCAGCTGATCCATGGCCTGATAGATGCAGGGCTGACTGAACGCCGTACCATAGCCGTAGGCGCACACCGAGGCGTTGTTCATGTTGGCGCCCCAGGCCACGTGGCGCAGCGGAATCAGCAGCTTCAGCACCGTGTCGCGGATGGGCTCGGGCAGCGTTGCGGCCAGGCCGCGGTTCTCGACGAAGTCGAAATTGGCCTCGGCGGTGTCCTGCTGCTTGGCACGTGCCAGCGTGTAGGCGCCGTAGTAGAACTGGCGCGGATCCTTGAAGCTGTACCAGTCCGCCATCTTCAGCGCAGTGCGGGCACGGTCGTAGATCAGGTGATCGGGATCCCAGGTGGGGCGATAGTGGTAGTTCGCCTCCTGCTGCATGTCCAGGGTGCCTTCCTGGTAGCGGGATGCCGGCTTGTCCGCACCGATACGCCGGGCGATGTTGTCGAAGGTGTGGCGCAGCGGCTTGATGGTCACGGTGCGCAAATCGATCTGCATGAGTGCTCCTCCTTATCTGTTTTCGCTCAGCGGAAACGCTGATGTGTGGCTTGATGCAGGTTCCAGTTCCAGTCCGAGCCTTCGGCCTCGCCCTCTGCCGCCTCCGGGCGTGGCCCGAGAAGCGTGACGTTGTTCGAGTCGCAGAACGACGTATAGGCCTCGGCCGGCAACAACATCTCGGCGTAAAGCTCGGGATCGCCAATCGCAAACTCGAACTCCACGAAACCATCCGGTCGGCGCTCGATCAGGCGTACGAACTTCCGACTGAGATCAATCGCGGGCGCTACGGTGTTCATGCCCTGCTCTCCTTCGGTTTGATCAACATGGGCTTGCTCCGGGAGAGACATAAACAACTTCCGTGCCAATCTCGCTGAATAGCCTGATCGACAGTATTTATCGCTTGTCTCGAGATTTTTCCGGTCAGCGAGTCAATGCAGGGCTTCACCAAATGATCAATCGATGCATTTCATTGATTATTTGATTCATGCTTTTTATTGCCGTGCACCATTGCCCCCCCAAACGCACAGCGGGCCGGGGACTTACGTCCGCCGGCCCGCTGTGCGTTGTTCAAGATGGCGATCAAGTGCTCCCCTGGATGCCGGCACACACTGCCTTCACCATCTTTCCCACCACCTTCACGCTCAGGTCGCTTTCCGGAAACAGCTTGCACGCCAGCACCACGCCGTCGGCCTCCTCGGCCTCGGTGACACAGGCACGACTCATCTTGCGGGTGTGATAGGCCCCACCGGTCACTTGTACCTTGCACACCCCGCAGCCACCGCCTCGACACCCGACCGGAATGCCTTTGCGCCCGAGCGCCTCCATCGCGCGCAAGACGTTATCGTTGTCCGCACAGGCAACCCGCTCGCCGCTGTCCTCGATCGTCACCGCAAACCTTTGCCCCATCCCCAAAGTCTCCTCAGTCTCGATATGACGCTCGCCGATCAGCAATTGATGTGCTCTGCCGGCGAATCTCTCTAAGCCGTACAAGAATCGTGCCAATCGTTTATTTTTCTCGAGATTTTATCTATGATCGCCTCGCGCCCTGGATCGCAAACGGGTTCGGCCTCGGTTAAGCTTCGCCCACATTGCGGGCAACGCCGAGGTGCACGCTGAACGACCCGCCGCAGAGCGGATGCGCCACAAATCTGGAGGAGACCCTTGGCCACAATCCAATACCCGGAGAGCGCGGACATCCGCAGCCTGCTCCGGTTTGCCGCTGAAGATGGACACATCTGGCTGGGGGAGCACCGCATGCTGCTCCTGCACGTGGGTGCGATGTCCGAGCTGCGCAAGGAGCTGATTGAATCGGTGGGGCAACAGCAGGCGCGCCGCATCCTGACGCGCATGGGTTTCGCCTCTGGCATGCGCGACGCCGAGCTGGCGCGCAAGACGCGCCGGGCCAGCGAACCTGCCGATGCCTTCGTCTTTGGCCCGCAACTGCACATGCTCGAGGGCTGCGCCCGGGTCGAGCCGGTTCGCCTTGAGATCGGCGGACCGGACAATGCCTTGTATGGCGAGTTTCTGTGGCACAACGCCTGGGAAGCCGAGGCCCATGTCCAGGCCTTCGGCGAGGTCGACCATCCGGTGTGCTGGATGATGATCGGCTACGCATCCGGCTACACCAGCGCGTTCATGGGGCGCTTCATCCTGTTCAAGGAAGTCGAGTGCGCGGCGACGGGCTGCAAGCACTGCCGCATCGTCGGCAAGCCGGCCGAAGAATGGCCCGACGCAGACCAGCTCAAAGCTTATTTCGAAGCGGACTCGATCGTCGGCCGGCTGCTGGAGTTGCGCGACGAAATCGAGGCCATGCGCCATACGATCAACTGTCCGCGCAAGACACCGGACCTCATCGGCAACTCCACCGCCTTCCTGCATGCCTACGACCTGGTCAGCCGTGCCGCGTCGACCAACGTCTCGGTGCTGCTGCTCGGCGAAACCGGGGTCGGCAAGGAGCGCTTCGCACGCACGCTGCACGAGATGAGCACGCGCAAGGACGCCCCCTTCGTCGCCGTCAACTGCGCGGCGCTGCCCGACGAGCTGATCGAGTCCGAGCTCTTCGGCGTCGAACGGGGCGCCTTCACCGGCGCCCATGCCTCGCGGGCGGGCAAGTTCGAGCGCGCGCACGGCGGCACCCTCTTCCTCGACGAGGTGGGCGAGTTGCCGCTGCCGGCGCAGGCGAAGCTGCTGCGTGTGCTGCAGGAAGGCGAGATCGAGCGCTTGGGCGACGAACGCACGCGCAAGGTCAATGTCCGCCTCGTCGCCGCCACCAACGTCGACCTGCAGAAGGCGGTCAATGCCGGGACCTTCCGGCGCGACCTGTTCTACCGCCTCAACGTCTATCCGGTGACGATTCCGCCGCTGCGCGAGCGCACCGGCGACATCCCCGCCCTCGTCGAAGCGATGGTCCGCCGCTTCGAGACCCTGCACGGCAAGCGCATCGCGGGCATCAGCGACAAGGCGATGCACGCGCTGAAGCTCCATCCGTGGCCGGGCAACGTGCGCGAGCTGGAGAACGTGCTCGAGCGCGGCGTGATCCTTGCGCCTCAGAACGGCCTGATCGAAGTCGAGCACCTCTTCATGGGCGCCCTCGCCGAACCGGCCCAGGAACACGCGCTCAGCGCCGACGGGGAACTGAAGGAGGCGCGCAAGCCCGTTCAGGACCTGGCATCCGCGGTGCTGGCGTCGGGCGTCTCGCTCGAGGACTTCGAGCAGCGCCTGCTGAATCGCGCGGTGGAACAGGCGAACGGCAACCTCGCCGCCGCCGCCCGCCTCCTCGGCATGACCCGGCCGCAGCTGACCTACCGGATCAAGAAGCAGGCCGGGTAAGCCGCATCACTCACCGTTGACGCGAGCGCGAGGAACCTGAATGGACCACATCGTCAATGCTCGCCTGCGGGGGCGCGACGGGCTCTTCACCGTGCGCTGGGCCGATGGCGCCTTCAGCACGATCGATCCCCAGGCCGCTCCCGTCCCGCCCCCCATGCCCGACAGCGCGGCGCTCGACGCCCTCGGCAAGCTGGTCGTCCCGCCACTGGTCGAGCCGCACATCCACCTCGACGCCACCCTCACGGCTGGCGAACCGCACTGGAACCTGAGCGGCACCCTGTTCGAAGGCATCGAATGCTGGACCGAGCGCAAGGCACTGGTCACCCGGGAAGACACCAAGTCCCGTGCGCATCGCGCCATTCGCATGCTCGCCGCGCACGGCGTCCAGCACGTACGCACCCATGTCGACGTCACCGAACCCGGCCTCGGCACCCTCCAGGCCATGCTGGAAGTGCGCGAGGAGGCGCGCGCGCTCGCGGACCTGCAGATCGTCGCCTTCCCGCAGGAGGGCATCGAATCCTTCGCCAACGGGTGCGCACTGATGACGGAGGCCGTGGCGATGGGCGCGGACGTGGTCGGCGGCATTCCACACTTCGAGAACACGCGCGAGCAGGGCGTGTCGTCCCTGCACTTCCTCATG
The DNA here is from genome assembly GCA_029982755.1 of Rhodocyclaceae bacterium. Classification (GTDB taxonomy): domain Bacteria; phylum Pseudomonadota; class Gammaproteobacteria; order Burkholderiales; family Rhodocyclaceae; genus Thauera. The sequence continues at coordinate 692 of JARRBR010000149.1, read as the reverse complement.
GATCTGGCCGAGCGCCACGACCGCCTGGTCGATGTGCACTGCGACGAAACCGACGACCCCCAGTCCCGCTTTCTCGAGGTTCTGGCCGAAATCACCCGGGTGAAAGGCCTGGGTCCGCGCGTCACCGCCAGCCACACCACGGCCATGGGGTCGTACGACAACGCCTACTGCTCAAAGCTGTTCCGGCTGCTCAAGCAGGCCGCCCTGAACTTCGTAAGCTGCCCGACCGAGAGCATCCACCTGCAAGGGCGCTTCGACACCTACCCAAAACGCCGCGGCCTGACGCGCGTGCCGGAACTCGACCGCGCCGGCCTGAACGTCTGCTTCGCCCAGGACTCGATCGTCGACCCGTGGTACCCGCTCGGAAACGGCAACATCCTGCGCGTGCTCGACGCCGGACTGCACATCTGCCACATGCTCGGTTACGAGGACCTGCAGCGCGCCCTGGACTTCGTCACGGATCACAGCGCGCGGGCAATGAATCTCGGCGAGGGCTATGGCATCGAGGTCGGACGGCCGGCCAACCTGGTGCTGCTGTCGGCGGAAAGCGATTACGAGGTACTGCGCACGCAGGCACATGCGGAGCTCTCCATCGTAAGCGCTCCACGAACCCCATCCTTACGTAGCCCCAGTTGAGCCCGCATGCTTCGAGTTCCGTTTCTCAGGGAGCACGAGCATGTCGGAGCGCAGCA
>JARRBR010000148.1 GCA_029982755.1 Rhodocyclaceae bacterium | reverse complement strand
GCGCCGCGGCCGACGCGGAACGCGCCGCCGAACGCCGCGACGCCGAGGAAGCCGCCGCTCGCCGCGCGCAGCAGGCCGCCGAGGACCGCGCGCGCTACGAGGAGCGCATCCGCAAGTACGAGGAAGAGCAGGCGCAGAAGAAGAAGTAGCGCCGGCTCAGGAGGAGAAGGCGCGGCGGCTCAACCCGCAGCGCCGGCGGCCAGGCCGGGCCGTCTCGCCCAGGCGAGCGCATCGTCCAGACGGTCGTTGCCCCAGAACAGCTCGTCGCCGACGCGGAAGCTCGGCGCACCGAACAGCCCGAGTTCGGCCGCGCGCTCGGTCTGGCTGCGCAGCGCGAGCTTGTTGGCGTCGGTCTGCGCCCGCGCCAGCACCTCGCCCGCCGGCAGCGACAGCGCGGTCAGGATGTCTTCGATCACCGCCGGCTCGCCGATCTCGCGATCCTCGGCGAAGTTGGCCGTCATCACCGCACGCGCGAAGGGTGCCACCCAGCCGTCCGCGACCCCGACCAGCGCCACCCGCGCGGCGAGCAGGCCGTTGCGCGGGAAACGCGTCGGCCGCCGGAAGGGCAGCCCTTCCCTGGCGGCCAGGCGCTCGAGGTCGCGCCACATGTAACGCCCCTTGGGCGGGTAGATGTTGAACGGCGAATCGTTCCAGCCCAGCGCCAGGAACACCGGCCCGAGCAGGAAGGGCTTCCACGCCACCTCCACGCCGGCCGCCTGCGCCGCGCGCTCGATGCGCATCACCGACAGGTAGGAATAGGTGCTGGCGAACTCGAACCAGAACTCGACGACGGGACGGGACATGGCGGCGCTCCTCGGCAGGGCTGGGACTTGTCACTATAGGCGAAGCCTGCTGCAGCCGCGCTGCGCGGCCGGCTTAGCCTGGCCGGTTCGCCACCCAGATGCCGGCCCCGACGAGGCCCAGCGCAGCGAACACCGCGGGCGTCACCGGCTCGCCGAGCAGCACGCCGCCTGCCAGCACGCCCATCACCGGCGTCAGGAAGGAAAACGACGACAGCCGCGTGGCCGGATACTGGCTGATCAGCCAGAACCAGCCCAGATAGGAGGCCCCGGCGACGATGAAGGTCTGGAAGAACAGGCTCGCCCACACGAGCGGCGTCGGCGCAAACACCCCCGGCTCGCCGAACGCCAGGGACAGCAGCGGCAGGCACAGCGCCGACACTGCCAGCTGGTAGAGCAGCGTCTTCTCGGCCTTCACGCGCGCCAGCGCGCTCGCCTTGACGGTCAGCGTGGTCGCCGCCCAGAACATCGCGGCCAGCACGATCATCAGGTCGCCGATCCAGGCCTGGTCCGCCGCACTGAAAAGATGTTCGCCGAACAGCGCCAGGATGCCCGTGAAGGCCAGCGCCATGCCCGCCCACTGCGCACGGCGCATGTGTTCCAGGGGCAGCAGCCAGCGCGCACCGAGGGCGACGAAGAAGGGCGCGGTATAGAGGAAGATCACGCCGCGTGAGGCGGTGGTGTATTCGAGGCCGAGAAAGATCAGCGCGAACTCGGCCGCGAACAGCAGCCCGGCGAGCAGTCCCGGCCACAGCGTGCCGTCACGCTCGTACAGCCGCACGCCGCGCAGCCGGGCCCACAGGAACACGATCAGCGTGGCGCCGAGCGAGCGCAGCGCCGCCTGCCAGAGGGGCGAGATCCCCGCGCTGGCGAGCTTGATCGCCACCTGCTGCAGGCCCCAGATCGTGCAGAACAACACCATCAGGCCGATGGCAAGGCGGTCGAGTTCGTTCTTGTGCATGGAACCTGGCGCGGCAGCGAATGGCCGGCGCAGCGCATGCGATCGGCGTCGGATGATCGGTGAATGGCGCGGATTATCGGCCGAGCGCAGCGGAAAGGCGAGCGGGCGCCGCACACGCCAGCGACTCGAACTGTCCTGCGAGCGCGTCGAGCTCGCGATTCAGGCGCGCGCGCTGTGCTTCCGGCGCCAGATTGAACACATCGGCCAGCAGCGCCAGGGTCAGTGCCCGGTTGCGGGCGACGCCTTCGCGGTATGCCTCAGGCCAGTACGCCTGCTGCGGCGTCAACAGCGGGGCGAGGCGCGCGGCAAAGGCGGCCTGGTCGCGGCGCACCTGCAGGGCATCGAGCAGTGCGCCCTGCCAGCGCGCGCGCTGCTCCAGCCAGGCTTCGGTGGTCGGGCTGAGCCCGGCGCTCCACGCGGCGATGCGCTCACGCTGCGCCGGTGTCATGCGGCCGAACCAGCGCTGCAGCCGCTTCTCCATGCGCGCGATCCGCGCCGCGTCGCTGCCATCCAGAAATTCTTCGCGCACCTCGCGCTGCTTGCGCGCAAAGGCCTGGCGCAGCTCGTCGACCTGTTCGTTCGCCAGCCCGGCCAGCAGCACGCGTGCGTCGGGCTCGAGCGCCGCAAGCACCTCGCCCCACCATGCCTCGCCACGCGAGAGGAAAGGCTCGAGCGCGGCGGCCTCTACGGTGTCGCCCGCGAGCAGCGCCTGCGCCTCGCGCAAGGTGACGGCGTACTCGGGTACGTGAGTGCGGCAGTGCCAGTCGAGCCGGGCGGTGAGGCGCGCGTCGAGCGCAACACGCTGCCCGGCGTCCAGCGTCACATAGTCACGCAGATACCACGGCACGATCCAGTCGAGCCGTGAGTAGGCGAATTGCAAGGTGCACCCGCCCACCGCGATGGCGGCGACCAGCAACACGAGCATCACGCGGCCTGGCAGGCCGGGAAGGTTACGGAGCGGCATACGCATGGCCGCTAGGACGTCAGCCCCCGCGTGAAGTTCGCGGCACCTCCGCCACGTGGGAGGCGGGCTGGCACGCAGTCCCCCGCCAGCGCTCGCTCAAAGCATCTCGCTCAGCGCAGCTCGCTCCGCGGCACCTCGGCGCGCGGCGAGGCCTCGTCGAGGGTCGGATCGAAGGCGATGCCTTCAGCCTTGCGCACGCGCTCGTCGGACTCGTCATCGGCGTCCTGCGCGGGCGCGGGCGTCGCCGGGGCCGCATCCGGCCCGGCCTCGGCCGGCGGTTCAGGCGCGGCGGGCCGGGTACCGCCGCCCACCGTCTCCGCCGCCTCGGCGGCAGCTTGCGCGGGCGCCTCTGGCGTCTCCGGCCCCGACACGTCGGGGCCGGCCTCGGTGGTGACCGTGTCCGGCGCAGCGCTGGCAGTCTCGGCTGCCGCCGTTCCCACCGCCCCGGCCGCTGCCACGCCGGCGAGCAGCTTGCCGGCATCCTCGCCCGCCGCGCGCCGGGCATCACCGATCAGCAGCGCGTCCACGCGCTGCTGGAACAGGTCGCGCGCCGAGCCGGTCGAGAGCTTCTCGTAGCCCGAGGACAGGTGCTCGAACATTTCCTTGTACGAGCCCGCCATCGACACGAACAGGGTTGCCGTCTTGTCGAAATGCTGCTCGACCTCCTTGCGGTAGCCCTCGACCTCGGCCTTCTTGCTCTCGAGTTCGGCCTCCAGCTCGTCGATGCGCGCCTTGGTGCCGGCGGTGCTTCGCCCGATGAAGAAGGCCACCACGCCGACGAGCACGACGGCGGAGATGGCGATCAGCCAGGCGGTTTGCGGTGTCATGTCCATGATTCCCCTCCCTTTGTGTTCAATCGACGACCGTCACCTCGAGCGGTGCCGGAAACTGCAGCCGCGCGCGCAGTGCGCGGGTGACCTCGACGCGCCCGTCGGCTGCGACGCGCAACGCATGTTCGATGCCGAATCGGCGAGTATGTTCGCGCCAATGGTCCGCGGCGAGGTAGGGCGGCTTGGAGGGCGCATCCGACAGCGTGCCGGCATGCGGACGCGGCGTGATCAGGACGGTCAGCGACTGCGTGCCGCGCGCCGGCTGCCCGGTGCGCGGATCGAGCAGGTGCGCGTAGCGCTCGCCGTCGAGCTCGAAGTAACGCTGGTAGTCGCCCGAGGTGCCCACCGCCTCGCCGTCGTAGAGCGGCAGGGTGGCGAGCGGCGCCGGGGTGCGCGGATGCTGGATGCCGATGCGCCACGGCTGGTCGCCCTTCTTCCCGAGCGCCATGACGTTGCCGCCGATGTTGATCAGCGCGTTGGCCACGCCGTTCTCGCGCAGGATGGCGGCGGCGCGGTCGAGCGCGTAGCCCTTGGCGTAGCCGCCGAGATCGAGCTGCACCGCCGGGTTGCGGCTGCTCACCCGGTTGCCGTCGATGACGAGGTCGGCCATCGACGGGCGGGCATCGAGCAGCGCCTGCAGCTTCGCCGGGTCGGGGCGCTGCGGCACGAAATTGTCGGTATGGAAGCCCCACAGCGCGATCAGGCCGCCGAGCGCGGGGTTGAAGAGCTGGTCGCCGGTGGCGGCGATCCGCTGCGCATCCTTCAACATCGACGCCAGCTCGTCCGACACGGTGGCGGTCTCGCCGCGCGCGATCGCGGCGTTCAGCGCGGTGAGCTCGGAAGGCTCCCAGGCGTGGTACGCCCGGTGCAGGCGATCGAACTCGCGCAGCACCGCGCCGGCCGCCGCGTCGGCTGCGGCCTGGCTGTCGCCGAACACCGCCACATCGACCCGGGTGCCGAACACGAAGGCCTCGTGGCGGAAGACCTCGGCGCGCGAGCACGCCGACAGCAGGAACACGACGAGCAGCGCCACGAGGAACTGAGGTACGGGCACCAGGCCCGCCCGGGAAACCGGGATCCGTCCCCGGTTTTCCGTCCCTATCCGCACACCTGCTCCAGCTTGTCGATCACCAGCCCGGCGACGTCGAAGCCCTGCTGCGCGGCGATCTCGACCATGCAGGTGGGGCTGGTGACGTTGATCTCGGTGAGATGGCCGCCGATGACGTCCAGGCCGACGATCAGCAGCCCGCGCTGCCACAGGATCGGCGCCAGGTACTCGGCGATCTCGCGCTCGCGCGCGGTCAGCGGCATCGCCACCCCGCGCCCGCCGGCGGCGAGGTTGCCGCGCGTCTCGCCGGCCTGCGGGATGCGCGCCAGCGCGAAGGGCACGACCTCGCCGCCGATGATCAGCACGCGCTTGTCGCCCTCGGCGATCTGCGCCAGGTAGCGCTGCGCCATGATCGTGCGCCGCCCTTCCTGGGTCAGCGTCTCGATGATGACGTTGCGGTTGGGGTCGTCGGCGCGCACGCGGAAGATCTGGCTGCCGCCCATGCCGTCCAGCGGCTTGAGGATGACGTCGCCGAGCTCGTCGATGAAGGCCTGGATGTCGACCGCATCGCGCGCCACCAGCGAGGTGGCCATGAACTGCGGGAATTCGGTGATCGCGAGCTTCTCGGAATGATCGCGGATCGCGCGCGGGTTGTTGAACACCCGCGCGCCGGCCTGGGCCGCGTCTTCCAGCAGCCAGGTGGCGGTGACGTACTCGAAGTCGAAGGGCGGATCCTGGCGCATCAGCACGGCGTCGAACTCGGCCAGTGACAGGGCCTGCTCGGCCCCGGCCGCTGCATACCACGGCGCGTCGCTCGCCAGCAGATGGATCGGCAGGGCGCGCGCGCTCACCGCGCCGTCGCGCCAGGCCAGCGCGCCGCGCTGCGTCGTCCACACCGCGTGCCCGCGCGCGGCCGCCGCACGCATCATCGCGATGCTGGAATCCTTGTACGCCTTGAGCCCGGCGAGCGGGTCGAGGATGAAGAGGAGCTTGAGCTTGCGGGTCATGGCTGCGTCACCGTGTCGTCACGCCGCCAGCGCGTCCTCGTCCTCGACCGGCGCGGTCTCCTCGATCTCGACCGAGGCCGCCAGCAGCGCCAGGCGGGCGACCACACCGTAGGCGTAGAAGCGGTTCGGCGGCGCATCCGGCCCCTGGCCGACGTCGGGCAGAGTGCAGCTGGTGTCGAAGGCGAGCGGCTTGAAGTGCATGCCCGGCGCGTTGAGGTTCTCGTCGCGGCCACGCTCGGTGTGCACACGGTAGAAGCCGCCCACCACGTAGTGATCCATCATGTACACGACCGGCTCGGCGACGCCGTCCTCGACCGTCTCGAAGGTGTGCACGCCCTCCTGGATGATCACCTCATGCACCTGCAGGCCTTCCTTCACCACCGCCATCTTGTTGCGCTGGCGGCGGTTTAGGCCGACCACCTCGGAGGCGTCCTTCACCGTCATCACCCCCATGCCGTAGGTGCCGGCATCGGCCTTGACCACCACGAAGGGCTGGTCGGTGACGCCGTACTCCTTGTACTTGGCGCGGATGCGGGTGAGCAGCGAGTCGACCTGGGCGGCGAGGCACTCCTCGCCGGTGCGCTCCTGGAAGTTGATCTGGCCGCAGACGCCGAACTCGGGGTTGATCCGCCACGGGTCGATGCCGATCGCCGCGGCGAACTCGCGCGCGACGCGGTCATAGCATTCGGCGTGCTTCGACTTGCGGCGCTGGTGCCAGCCGGCATGCAGCGGCGGGATCAGCCACTGCTCGTCGAGCCCGGCGAGCACCGGCGGGATGCCGGCCGAGAGGTCGTTGTTGAGCAGCACCGCGCAGGGGTCGAAGTTGTCCAGGCCGAGGCGGCTGCCGCTGCGGCGCAGCGGCTCGAGCGTCAGCGTGGCGCCGTTGGCGAGCTCGAGCACGGTCGGCGCGGTGACGTCGGGCAGCAGGCTGCCGATGCGCACGTCGAGGCCGGTCAGGCGCAGGATCGACACCAGCTTGGCCACGTTCTGCAGATAGAACTGGTTGCGGGTGTGGTTCTCGGGGATCAGCAGCAGCTTGCTCGCGTCCGGGCAGATGCGCTCGATCGCCGCCTGCGCCGCCTGCACGCACAGCGGCATGAACGCGTCGTTGAGGTTGTTGAAGCCACCGGGGAACAGGTTCAGGTCGACCGGCGCGAGCTTGAAGCCCGAGTTGCGCAGGTCGGTCGAACCGTAGAACGGCGGCATGTGGTCCTGCCACTGGGCGCGGAACCACTTTTCGATGTCGCAGGCGTTGTCGAGGAACTGGCGCTCGAGTTCGAGCAGGGGGCCGGTCAGTGCGGTCGTCAGGTGGGGAACCATTGAATTGTCTCGGAGAGATGGCCCGCATCGGGCAGCGACGGGGGCAAAAGGTTTCGTTGGAATGTTACACCAAAGGCCGCGCGCAGCCTGCCGACGCGGCCGCCGCGCTCGGCAGTGCGCCCGCCTGCGCGGGCGGGCGCACGGGCCCCGGTACGCG
>JARRBR010000147.1 GCA_029982755.1 Rhodocyclaceae bacterium | reverse complement strand
ATGTGCTTTTACGCAGTCGAGCGGCGACCACGGTAGCCGGGGATGTGTGGGGTATTCGTGAAGGGGCGAGGACTGTCCGAGCCCGAAGGGCGAGTTCCGCAGCCCCGGAGGGAATACCCCGCGCGTCCCCGGCGGATTGCGAGCAACGAGCCCGCAGCCCGCAGCCCGCAGCCCGCAGCCCGCAGCCCGCAGCCCGCAGCCCGCAGCATCGTTGCTACGTCTCCGAACTTGGGCAACCCGGCTGCGCGAGAGGCGCGCGCCAGATTGCACCAGTCACCGACTGCGGCCTCCTGCCACCCTTACCCCAGCTTCGCAAACACCTCGCGCGCCGCCGCCACCGTCGCGTCGATCTCCGCCTCGCCATGCGCAGCCGACACGAAGCCGGCCTCGAAGGCCGAGGGCGCGAAGTAGTGGCCCGCGTCCAGCATGGCGTGGAAGAAGCGGTTGAAGCGCTCCTTGTCCGAGGCCATCACGTCGGCGAACGAAGCCGGCACCTTGTCGGCGAAATAGACGCCGAACATGCCGCCCACCGAATCCGCGCTGAAGGTGACGCCCGCATCCTTGGCCGCCGCGGCGAGGCCCGCGACCAGGCGCTGCGTGCGCGCCGCCAGCGTCTCGTAGAAGCCCGGCTCCCGCGTCAGCTTCAGCGACACGATGCCGGCCGCCACCGCCACCGGGCTGCCCGACAACGTGCCGGCCTGATACACCGAACCGAGCGGCGCGATCTTCTCCATGATGTCGCGACGGCCACCGAAGGCGCCCACCGGCATGCCGCCGCCGATCACCTTGCCGAGCGTGACCAGATCCGGCGTGATGCCGCTCAGGCCGGCCACGCCCTGCGGGCCGACGCGGAAGCCCGTCATCACCTCGTCGAAGATCAGCACCGCGCCGTACTCGGTGCAGATGCGGCGCAAGCCCTCGAGGAAGCCGGGCTGCGGCTTCACCAGGTTCATGTTGCCGGCCACCGGCTCGACGATGATCGCGGCGATCTCGCCGCCGCGCGCCTTGAACACGTCGTCGACCTGCTGCAGGTCGTTGTAGTCGAGCACGATGGTGTGCTTGGCGAAGTCCGCCGGCACGCCGCCCGAGGACGGGTTGCCGAAGGTCAGCAGGCCGGAGCCGGCCTTCACCAGCAGGCTGTCGGCGTGGCCGTGGTAGCAGCCCTCGAACTTCACGATCGCGTCGCGGCCGGTGAAGCCGCGCGCCAGGCGGATCGCGCTCATCGTCGCCTCGGTGCCCGAGCTCACCAGGCGCACCATCTCGACCGCAGGGAGCAGCTCGCAGATGAGCTCGGCCATCTCGACCTCGGCCTCGGTGGGCGCGCCGAAGGACAGGCCCTTCAAGGCCGCCTCGCGCACCGCCTCGACGATCGCCGGATGGGCGTGGCCGGCGATCGCCGGGCCCCAAGAGCCGACGTAGTCGATGTAGTCCTTGCCATCGGCGTCCCACACCCGGGCGCCTTCGGCTCGCGCGATGAAGCGCGGCGTACCGCCCACCGAACGGAAGGCGCGGACGGGCGAGTTGACGCCACCGGGAATGCTGCGCTGGGCGCGCTGGAAAAGGGCTTCGTTACGGCTGGTCATGGCAGAGTGTTCCTGTGCTGCGTGCGAAAGGCGGCATTGTCGCGCCTGCAGGCGCGGCGGGTCCACCGCACAGGTCAAGAACGCGGCCGGAAATGGGCGAGCCGCCCCTTTCCGGCCCTCCCGCTCGGGCGCAGGCGGAGATCCCTGGGTGCGCGGAGGCGCTCAGAACAGCGCACGATACGCCGCCGCCCGGGCGGCCGGATCGTCAGCGGCGAACACGTCGCTGACCACCGCCAGCAGGTCGGCGCCGGCGGCCAGCACTTCGCCCGCGTTGGCGAGCGTGATGCCGCCGATCGCCGCCACCGGCAGGCCGAGCTCGCGCCTGGCGCGGGCGATCATGGCGAACGGTGCCGGCGGCGCGTTCGGCTTGGTCGTCGACGGGAACATCGCGCCGAAGGCGATGTAGTCGGCCCCGACCGCGGCCCCCTCGGTGGCGCGCGACCAGTCTGCGTAGCAGGTCAGGCCGAGGATGCGGCGGACGCCGAGCGCCTTGCGCGCGGCGGCCGGCGCGCCGTCGTCGCGGCCGAGATGGGCGCCGTCGGCGTCGATCTCTAGCGCCAGCGCGAGGTCGTCATTGACGATGAAGGGCACGCCCGCCGCGCGGCACAGGCGCTGCAGCGCGCACGCCTGCTCCCGGCGCAGCGCGGCGCCGGCGATCTTGTTGCGGTACTGCAGCAGCACCGGCCGGCCGGCCAGCACGCGCTCGGCGAGCATGAGCAGGCGCGCGGTGTCGGGCTCGTCGGGCGTCACGGCGTAGAGGCCGCGAAGCGGCTCCGGCACGGCGGGGCGCGAACGGCCGTCATTCGCGCCATGCCCGCGATCATCGGCCGCCTGGCGGGGCTGCTCAGACATCTTCGTCCCCCTTGCCGCGCGCCCAGAAGAAGCGGTCGGGCAACGCCCGCCCCATGCCGGCGCGGTAGGCGTGGCGCAGCGCCTGCTGGGTGAACTCCTGCGCCTCGCGCACCGCCTCGGGCAGGGCCATGCCGTGCGCCATCGCCGCCACCGCCGCGGCGGCCAGCGTGGTACCGGCGCCGAGGTGGCGTGCGGGCAGGCGCGGCCAGGCGTCGGTGCGGATCACGCCCTCGTGCCCGAACAGGGTGTTGACCACCTGTGGCCCATGATCGCCGCCCCCGGTCAGCAGGATGAACTCGGCGCCGCTGCCGAGCAGCCGGGCCAGCGCCTCGTCGACGCCAGGGTCGTCCTCGCCTTCCTCCTCGCCGTCCGCGGCCGCGTCGTCGACCACCCCGGCCAGGCGGCACAGCTCGTGGCGGTCCGCCACCAGCAGCGTGGTCTGCGGCACGATCAGGTCGGCGAGCGCGGCCTCGATCTCCTCGCCGGCCTCGCCGAGCAGCACCGAGGCGTACAGCGCCGGCTCGACCACGAGCGGCACCTCGGGGTAGTCGGAGAGGATCTCCGCGATCAGCGCGACGTTCTCGACGCTGCCGCAGAAGCCGAGCTTGAACGCGGCCACCGGCACGTCCTCGAGCACCGCGCGCGCCTGCATCGACAGCAGTTCGGGCTCGACCGGCCACACCTCGTCGATGCCGCGCGTATCGCGCACCAGCGCGGCGGTCTGCACCGGCAGGGGATGGCAGCCCATGCTGGCGAGGGTCAGGATGTCGGCGGCCAGCCCGCCGCCGGCGGTGGCATCGCCCGCCGACAGGCACATCACACAGGGCGGCGTTTCGGGAATCGCGATCGGCATGAGCGAGAAATGCACCACGGAAGGCATCCGGAGGGATGCGTTAAGATGCGCCGGATTCTACCGCCAACCCCCGAGCAAAGCTGACTCATGGCCGACAACGCGTACAAGACCTGGATGTGCCTGATCTGCGGCTTCATCTACGACGAGGCCGCCGGACTGCCCGACGAAGGCATCGCGCCGGGCACGCGCTGGGAAGACGTCCCGCCGAACTGGACCTGCCCCGAGTGCCACGCGCGCAAGGAAGACTTCGAGATGGTCGAACTCTGAGCCGGCACCCGCCGGCCGGAACCATCTCCCGCATCGACAACGCATCAGGAACGCAGCATGGACATCGCTGGACTGAAGGTGATGGTCATCGACGACAGCAACACGATCCGGCGCAGCGCCGAGATCTTCCTCACCCAGGTGGGCTGCCAGGTGCTGCTCGCCGAGGACGGCTTCGACGCGCTGGCCAAGATCACCGACCATCGCCCGGACGTGATCTTCGTCGACATCATGATGCCGCGTCTGGACGGCTACCAGACCTGCGCGCTGATCAAGAAGAACCCACTGCTGTCGTCGACGCCGGTGATCATGCTGTCCTCGCGCGACGGGCTGTTCGATCGCGCCCGCGGGCGCATGGTCGGCTCCGACGAATACCTCACCAAACCCTTCACCAAGGACAGCCTGCTCAAGGCCGTGGCCAGCCACGCCGCCACGGGCCGGACTCCCATCGCCTCACCCTGACATCGAACCGGCCAGGAACCCAGACATGCCGATCAACAAGATCCTCGTGGTGGACGACTCGCCCACCGAACGCCTCGCCCTCAACGACGTGCTGACCCGCAACGGCTACAACGTCATCACCGCGGAAACCGGCGAGGAGGCCATCGCCCGCAGCGAATCCGACAAGCCCGACCTGATCCTGATGGACGTGGTCATGCCGGGCATGAACGGCTACCAGGCCACGCGCACGATCTCGCGCAAGGACGCCACCCGCGGCATCCCGATCATCATGTGCACCAGCAAGGGCCAGGAGACCGACAAGATCTGGGGCATGCGCCAGGGCGCGCAGGCCTACCTGGTGAAGCCGGTGGACCACGAGGAACTCCTCGCCCGCATCCGGGCCATGGGCTGACCCGGCATGGCCCGCAGCAGCCTGCGCGAATTCCAGGAACGGCTCGCCCGCCGGCTCGCCGACGCGAAGACGGCGGAGCACCGCGGCCTGCTCGGCTTCCAGTGCGGCGCCGAGAACTGGCTGATCCCGCTCGCCGACGCGGGCGAGATCCTGCCGCCGCCGCCGCTGTCCGCCGTGCCGCTGACCCGCCCCTGGTACCGCGGCCTCGCCAACGTGCGCGGCACCCTGCACGGCGTGATCGACTTCGGCCAGTTCAACGGCCAGGCGCCGACGCCCCCCGCCGGCCGTGCGCGCCTGCTGCTGGCAGGCATGCGCCACGGCGTGCATTGCGCGCTGCTGGTGTCGGCCTCGACCGGCCTGCGCGGCCAGGACGACTTCGAGCGCAGCGCGGAGCGCGACGAGCGCCCCTGGGTCGCCAGCCGCCTGCGCGACCTGCAGGGGCGGCCCTGGCTGCTGCTCGACACCGCCCGCCTGCTCGCCCAGCCCAGCTTCCTCGACGCCGGCCTCGAATGAGCCGCCCGGCCCGACCTTTCGCACCATTCATCCGAACCGAGCATCCAAGATGGCCCTGAAAATCTTCGCCAGCAAGCAGGCCCGCGCCGACGCCGGCGCAGCGGAAACCCCCACCATCATCGAGACCGGCGAACGCCAGCCCGCGCCGGCCAAGGCCGCGGTGTCGGCTGCGGGCGGCGGCCGGCTGCGGACCTTCGGCCTGCTGTTCGCCGTGTTCGCCAGCGCCAGCGCCGGCATGCTGCTGTACCAGATGCGGGAATCCGCGCACACGACCCTGCAGGTGGGTGCGGCGAGCGAACTGCAGACGCTGTCCCAGCAGATCGCCAAGGCCGCCCAGCTTGCCCGGCGCGGCAATGCGGCGGCGGTGACCGAGCTCGAACAGACCCGCAGCCGCTTCGCCGGACTGCTGCAGACCCTCGACGCGGGCGGCAGCTTCTCGGGCGTCGCGCTGCCGCCGGTGCGCGGCGAAACCCGCCCCGCGCTCCAGGCCCTGGGCGAGGCCTGGCAGCGGACGGCGGCCAGCACCGGCCAGCTCGTCGAGCAGGGCGGCATCTTCGTCGCCCTTGCGTCCGCGGTGGAGTCGATCAACGCCGACAACGTCCCGCTGTTCGCCAGCACCGACAAGCTCGTCCGCAGCCTGCTCGACAACGGCGCGGCGGCGGAGGCGATCGGCGCGGCGTACGGCGTGATCACCCACGCCCAGCGCGCGACCGGCCACGCCAACGCACTGATGCTGGCCGAGGCGCCCAACCCCGACGTCGCCGCGAACCTGGCCACCGAGGCCAACCGCCTGCGCGAGCTGCTCGCCCGGCTCAAGCAGGCCACGGCGGACACGCCGCACCGGGACCTGTTCAGCGACCTCGAGGCCGACGCCGGCTCCACGCTGCTCGCCATCAACAGCATCGTCGCCGGCACGCACCCGCTGATGCAGGCCAAGCAGGCGGCGACCGACATCGCCCTCGACTCGACGCCGCTGCTCCAGCGCAGCGCCGCGGTCACCGAGGCGCTGACCCGCAGCGCCAGCGGCTTCGGCCCGCTGCACCTCGGCGCGGCGGTCAGCGCCGTGCTCGCCCTGCTGTCCCTGCTGCTGATGGCGCGCGCCTACGGCGCCGACCTGGCCACCCGCCGCCTCGAGACCGAGCAGCAGCGCCAGCGCGCCGAGGACGAGCGCAACCTCACCCAGCAGGCGATCCTGCGCCTGATGAACGAGATGGGCGACCTCGCCGACGGCGACCTCACCGTGCGCGCCACCGTCACCGAGGACATCACCGGCGCCATCGCCGACTCGGTGAACTACACCATCGAGGAGCTCTCCGTGCTCGTGAGCCGCATCAACGACGCCGCCTCGCGCGTGACCGCCGCCACCGAATCGGCGCAGCAGACCTCGACCGAACTGCTGGCCGCCACCGAGCGCCAGTCGCGGGAGATCGAGGAGGCCGGCGCCACGGCCGAGCGCATGGCGCAATCGATGACCGACTCCTCCGAGCGCGCGCTGCAATCCGCCCAGGTCGCCCGCCGCTCGCTCGACGCCGCGCGCAAGGGCGCCGACGCAGTGGAGAACACCATCCGCGGCATGAACGACATCCGCAGCCAGATCCAGGAGACCGCCAAGCGCATCAAGCGCCTCGGCGAGTCCTCGCAGGAGATCGGCGAGATCGTCGAGCTGATCTCGGACATCACCGAGCAGACCAACGTGCTCGCGCTCAACGCCGCCATCCAGGCCGCCTCCGCCGGCGAGGCCGGGCGCGGCTTCACCGTGGTCGCGGAAGAGGTGCAGCGCCTTGCCGAACGTTCCGCCGAGGCCACCAAGCAGATCGCGGCCATCGTCAAGACCATCCAGACCGACACCCAGGACGCGGTGGGCGCGATGGAGAACGCCACCCGCAACGTGGTCGAGGGCGCCCAGCTCTCCGACGCCGCCGGCCAGGCGCTGGCCGAGATCGGCGACGTGTCGATGGAGACCGCCCGCCTAATCGAGCGCATCTCGCAGGACACCCAGAGCCAGGCGGCGGTGGCCGACCGCGTCGCGGCGACGATGAAGGACATCCTCGCGGTCACCGAGCAGACCTCGCTCGGCACCCGCCAGACCGCGGTCTCGATCGGCCAGCTCGCCGAACTCGCGGTCGAGCTCAACTGAGAGTTTGTGAAAATTTCCCGCCAATTCATTTGGTATAATTCTTGCATTCTTTTCACCCTCCGGTAACCCAGTCATGACTGCTCACGCCCGCGTGGTTCTGCCCAACCGCAGGCAGATGGAGTTTCGCGCCAGCGACCTCGAGTCGCTGCTGCCGGAAGGTCATCGGGCACGGCTGGTGTGGTCGTATGTAGTCGGGCAGGATCTCGGGCGCTTCTATGAGCGGATTCGGGTGCGTGAGGGCGGGGTGGGTCGGGCGGCGATTGCGCCCGAGATCCTGCTGTCGCTGTGGCTGTATGCGACGCTCGACGGGGTGGGCAGCGCGCGCGCGGTGGCGCGCCTGACCGATGCGCATGATGCGTACCGGTGGCTGTGCGGCGGGGTGCAGGTCAATTACCACACGCTGTCGGACTTTCGGAAGGATCACGGCGAGGCGCTCGACGAGTTGCTCAGCGCCAATGTGGCAACGCTGATCGACGCCGGGGTGGTGAAGCTGCGCCAGGTGGCGCAAGACGGCATGCGGGTGCGGGCCAGTGCGGGAGCGGGATCGTTCCGGCGCGAGGACAAGCTCGCGGGCTACCTGGAGGCGGCCCGCGAGCGGGTTGCGCAACTCAAGGCCGAGCTCGAAGCCGACCCGGGCAAGGCCGATCGGGCTCGTCAGGCGGCACGGTTGCGCGCGGCCCGTGAGCGCGAGGCCCGGGTGGCCGAGGCGCTGGCGCGCTTGCCCGAACTCGAAGCGATCAAGCGCCGCCAAGGCAAGGCCGCCGATCAGGCGCGCGCCTCGACGACCGATGCCGAGGCGACGGTCATGAAGATGGGCGACGGCGGGTTTCGGCCCGCGTACAACCCGCAGTTGGCCAGCGACGTCGATTCGCTGGTGATCGTAGGCGTCGAGGTGGCCACGGCGGGAAGTGATCAGGGTCAGATGGTGCCGATGATCGAGCAGGTGCGCGAGCGTTGCGGTCAGGCGCCCGAGGCCTGGCTGGTCGATGGCGGCTTCGTGGGTCACCAGCAGGTCGAACAAGCCAGCGCGCACACCACGGTGTACGGGCCGGTGCCGGCGGCCAGGGACAAGACGGTGGATCCGCACCAGCCCAAGCCCGATGACAGTGCTGCGGTGGCGGCGTGGCGCGCGCGCATGGGGACCGACGAGGCCAAGGCGATCTACAAGAAGCGCGCCGCAACCGCCGAGTGCGTCAATGCCCAAAGCCGCAACCGGGGACTGCAGCAGTTCCGCGTGCGCGGACTGGCCAAGGTCAAGTGCGTGGTCCTGTTCTTTGCCTTGGCCCACAACCTGATGCG
>JARRBR010000027.1 GCA_029982755.1 Rhodocyclaceae bacterium | reverse complement strand
GGCGACCACGGTCTCGAGCTTCTGCCAGGCTTCCTTCATGCGGTTGCGCTGGGGCTGGCGGTGCCACTGGTTGCAGCCGCTGAAGATCGCCATCTTGTAGGGCGGCAGCTTGACCTTGCCGCCGTTGAAGTCGATCTCCTTGCCCGGCTCGAGCAGGGCGTCGATGACGCGCGCGATCGGCACCACCGCGCTGTAGCCCTTGTAGTCGGTGTTGTCGTGCTTGGGCTTGCGGCCCGGGTCGAGGTTGAGCGGGAAGGCGCCGGGCATGGCCGCGCCCGACGAGGACACGCCCACCGAGCTGTAGTGGTGCGCGTAGCTGATGCCGCCGCCGGGCAGGCCGATCTGGCCGAGCATGGCGGCCAGCACCGCGCCCATCCAGTAGGGCTGCTCTCCATGCTGCTGGCGCTGCACCGCCCAGCCGAAGATGAGCTGGGTGCGGTGCTTGGCCATCAGGCGGGCGAGCTCGCGGATGCGCTCGGCGGGCACGCCGCAGATCTTCTCCGCCCACTCGGGCGTCTTCTCGACCTTGTCCTCGGTCTTGCCCTCGAGGTAGGGCAGGAACTGGTCGAAACCCAGCGTGTAGGTGTCGAGGAACTTCTGGTCGTGCAGGCCTTCCTTGACCAGCGTGTGCGCGATGGCGAGCATCAGCGGCACGTCGGTCATCGGGTTGATGTACTGGTGCTCGGCGGCGCCGAGGTAGTTCAGCGTCTTGCTTTTGACCGGGTCGATGCAGATCACCTGGATCGCCTTGTCGGCCACCTTCTGCTTGAGCTGCTCGAAGTAGGCGTAGGACTCGTGCGTCTCGGTGTTCCAGCCCACCTGCAGGTTCTTGATCGGGTCGTTGGCCCAGAACACGACGAGCTTGCTCTCCTGCAGGATCACGTCCCACGAGGTGCCCTGCGAATACACCTCGGTCGAGCCGAGCACGTAGGGCAGGATCATCTGCCCGGCGCCGGTCGAGTAGTCGCCGATGGTGCCCACGCTGCGGCCGTGCATGCCGACGCCGCGCACCATGTGGTTGCCGCAGCTATGCACCTGGCCGACGGAGCGCCAGCCCACGCCGCCGGTGTGCAGCGCCCACGGGCCGTAGTCCTTCTGGATGCGCTCGAGCTCTTCGTAGAACAGGTCCAGCGCCTCGTCCCAGCTCACCCGCACGAAGCGGTTGTCGCCGCGCTGGCTGGTGTCGCTGAGGTGACGCTTGCGGTACCAGTCCAGGCGCACCATCGGGTAGCGGACGCGGGACGGGCTGTAGATCAGGCCGAGCAGGCCCTTGATCATCTCCGTCGGGTGCTTGTCGTGCTCGAAGGGGCGGATATCGACCACGCGGTCGCCGACCACCTTGGCGCGCACGGCGCCGAAGTGCGAGCCGGTGATCTTCCAGGTGGTGATGTCGTCGCTGACCGTGGCCGCCTCTCCGGCCGCCAGGGCAGAGCGGCTGGTGAGCAGGCCGGGCGCGACCAGCGCGCTGCCCGACATGGCCGCCATGGCCTTGAGGAAACCTCGCCGAGAGTAGTTCATGGTGTTCAACTCCTGATCAGGGACGCGCGGTCTGCAGGGCGGAATCGGGCGAACCGGCGCCATGCGACTTGCTGAAATCGGACGAATGGGTCTGGAGGTACTTGAGCACCACGCGGGCGGTGTCGTCATCCATGCTGGTGAAGCCGACCATGCCGCCGAACAGGCCCGGCCAGGTATTGGCGTCGAAGTGCGCTTCCTCCGGCTGGCGGTGGCACACGCTGCAGCTGCTGCTGTAGCTGGCGCGGGCGATCGACCACACCGGCTCGACGCTGTCGAGCACGCTGCCCTTGCGCATCCACGCGCTGGCGGTGACCTGCTGCCATTCGAGACCGGTCATCGGGTCTTGCTTGGTGTCGAGCACCTTCACGAAGCTCGCGTCCTGGGCGATGTCCTTGTCGAAGGTGGCGCTGGTGATGTTGAGGCCGAAGTGGCTGTACCAGACGCGGCCATAGCCCTTGTTCTTGCGCCACAGCGCCAGTTCGACGCGCTGCGCGTCGCCCTTGGTCTCGAGCACCTTGACCGGGGTCGCGACCTCGATCGAACCGATGCGCTTGGTCATCGCTTCGTCGGCGTACAGATCCTGCGGCACGACCAGGAAGTATTCCTTGCCCGAATCCACGCTCTGGCCGGCGGCGGAGGACACCAGGGTGTCGAAGGCCGGGTTTCGTGCGCCCTTCATCTCGGGCAGCTGGTGGGCGATGCCCTTGTGGCAGTCCACGCAGCTCTGGTTGCGCTCGGCGGCCTTGCGCATCGCCACCTGCGAAGCCGGACGCATCTTGTCGAAGTCCATGTCCTTGTAGTCATGGCAGGCACGGCATTCCTTCGAGCCGTTGGCCGAGAAGCGGGCCCATTCGCGCTGCGCCAGCACGATGCGGTGCTCCTTGAACTTCTCGCGGGTGCCGATGGTACCGACCAGATGGCCCCACACCTCGCGGCTGGCCTGCATCTTGCGCGCGATCTTGTCGGTGAAGTCGTGCGGCACGTGGCAGTCCGGGCAGCGTGCGCGCACGCCGGTACGGTTGTTCCAGTGCACCGTCTTCTGCAGCTCGGGGAGCAGGTTGTCGTGCATCGTGTGACAGCTGATGCAGAACTCCTCCTTGTTGGTGGCTTCCATGGCGGTGTTGAAGCCTTGCCAGGCCAGCACGCCGGCGATGAAGCCGCCGGTCACGAGCACGCCGAGCCCGATCCTGACCGATGGCCTGAGGAAGAGGTCCTTGAGGGACCGAAGTAACTTTTTCATGGTGTCGCTCCTGCGTTTTTTTGATTC
This sequence comes from Rhodocyclaceae bacterium, assembly GCA_029982755.1. Lineage (GTDB taxonomy): Bacteria > Pseudomonadota > Gammaproteobacteria > Burkholderiales > Rhodocyclaceae > Thauera. Next base: position 27,106 of record JARRBR010000027.1, on the reverse strand, counting down.
CCGGGCTGGCGGGGCGCCGCGCAGCTTTGCTTCCTGGCTGGGGGGCTCAGGACGGGGGGCCGAAGAACAGGATCTGCAGGAACCACACGATGAAGCCGTAGGCCGCGATCGCCAGCGTCATCGCGACGGGCAGGCCGACGAAGGCGAGCAGCAGGAACCTGGGCCACTCGCTCTTGCGCCCGGAGGCCTCGGCTCCGGAGGGGGCGGAATGCCCGCTTGCTTGATTGTTCACGTCTCAGTCTCCGTGTTGACAGATATGCCGAGCAGGAACTGCGCAATTAACATCCGCACGCTCCCGGCCAGGCGGCCAGACCGTCATTCGGCCCGTTTCAAGACCACGCTCTCATCGTAGTTAAGGCTTGTTAACACGGGCAGGACTTTTGTGAATGTGGTCGGTATGCGTGTTAATGGCATTAACAATGCGCGCGCCGGGTGCCGGAGGGGTCTCATGCCACGAGGCGAGCCGCGTCAGCCTGGAGCGTGTCGGGTGAGCGTTGTCCCCAGCCGTTGGGGACAGGGGTGTGGGCCGGCCTGTGGATAACTCGGGCGAGCCCGCTTCGGGTATGGTTTCGCGGTTGCCGCCTATTGTTTAGGCAGGGCGGGGTTTCGCAGAATGTGGCCGGTCGGAGTGGGGTGCGGACGGCAAACCGGGATGATTACTGGATCATGTGTGGTCGCTATGCATTGTATGGACCGCATTCGCGGCTGAGGGAACAGTTCGGTGTCGAGCCCGGCGAGTTCGCGGCGCGCTACAACATCGCGCCGTCGCAGGATGCGCCGGTGATCCGCGGCGGCGCCGACGGCGGGCGTGAGCTGATCTTAGCGCGCTGGGGGCTGCTGCCGTCCTGGGTGAAGGAGCCGGGAAGGCTTGCCCAGCCGATCAACGCGAAGCTCGAGACCGCGGGCGAGAAGCCCATGTTCAGGCACGCGTTCAGACGCTCGCGCGTGCTCGTGCCAGCGTCGGGCTTCTACGAATGGACGCCGGTCGCCGGGTACAAGCAGCCGTACTTCGTCCGCCCGCCCGGCGGCGAGGCGCTGTTCGGCTTCGGCGGCCTGCTGGAGCACTGGGCTGGACCCGAAGGGCGCCTGCTCAGCTTCTCGATCCTGACGACGGCCGCGAACGAGGCGATGCGACCCATCCACGAGCGCATGCCCGTCATCATCCGGCCCGAGGACTACGCCGCCTGGCTGGATCCTGGCGTCACCGACGCGCACCTGGTGCGGGAACTCGCCGGCGAGTATCCGCCTGCAGCCATGGAGGTCTACCCGGTCGGGCGTGCAGTCGGGAATCCGCGCGCGCAGGGGCCGGGATTGATCGAGCCGATCGGCTGAATGGCCTGTTGTTGCCGAGGGTTCGGGAGCCGTCGGGCGGGATGGCGGTGCAGAAATGAAAAACGCGCCGTAAGGCGCGTTCTTGCTGAGAGTTCTGGCGGACAGGGCGGGATTCGAACCCGCGTTGGGATATTATCCCAAACACGCTTTCCAGGCGTGCGACTTAAACCACTCATCCACCTGTCCGACGAAGCCGCGCATTATAGCGGCAAGGTTCGGGCGTTGAAAGTGTTTTATGCCGGATCGTGTGGTGCCATGTGCGGCGCGGAGCGGGCGGCGGTGAGGAATTGCGCGATCTCGGCGGCAAGCGTGTCGAGTTCCCGGTCAAGGGCGAGCAGGTCCGGGTGATCGGCTCGCAGCCGGATGCCCGGATCGGCCTTGCACAGGGCCTCGAGCGCATGCACGCGTTCGACCGCCGATCGCGCCCGCAACTGGGCGAGGCTGCCGCGCAGGGCGTGGGCGAGTGCGGAGACCTGGGGCATGTCGCCCGCGTCGACCGCGCCGTTCAGCCGGGCGCGGATGTCCTCGAGCCAGGATTCGACGGTTTCCAGCACCTTGACCACGGCGGACATGCTGCCGCCCAGGTCGGCGCACAGGGCGACCGGGTCGAAATGGGCCTTCGGTTGGTCGGGCGCGGACATGCGCGTCGGACTGCCGCGTCAGGGCTGCGAGGATGATCTGGCGCTAGCCTCGCCGACGGCTGCGGTCAGCGATCCGACGGTCACCGGCTTGGTGATGATCTCGTCGAAGCCTGCGGCAAGGTAGCGCTGGCGTTCGTCATCGTGCGCGTGCGCGGTGTAGGCGATAACGCGGACGTCCTTCCACGCCGGGTTGCTGCGGATGCGCCGGCAGGCTTCCATGCCGCTCATGTCGGGCATGGAGATGTCGAGCAGCATGAAGGCCGGGACGACCTCGGCGAGGCGCTCGAGCATCGCGGCCGCGCTCGAGAACTCCTCCACTTTCCAGCCGAGACGCTGCAGCAGCAGGCGGCCGACCGCGATGTTGACCGCGCTGTCGTCGATGATGAACGCAAGCTTGTTCATGTCTTTCGCGGGTCCGATCAGCCCGCGTTGCGCTGCCGCCGACGCAGCGCGAGCAGGGCCTGGACGTAGCCGCGGAGTTCCTGGAACGGGATCGGCTTGCGATAGACCGTGACGTCGGGCGGCAAGCCGCCTGCGGCCGCGATTTCCTTGGCGGTCAGGGCCGATACCACGACGATCGCGACGTCGGCGCACAGCGGGTTCTCGCGCAGGCGACGGATCATCTCGAAACCGTCGATGCCGGGGATGCGCAGGTCGACGATCAGCAGGTCGGGCGGCTCGCGACCGATCTCGACCATTGCGTCCAGGCCGTGGCCAATGACGTGCACGTCCAGCGGCGCTTCCCAGTTCGCGAAGGTCTCGCGATAGATGCCCTGCAGCAGGCGGTCGTCCTCGACGACCAGCACCCGCAGCTTGCCGCTCGCGTTGCCGCTGCGCGGCTGCAGCCCCGGCGCGCGGGCCTTGGCGAGCAGCGCATCCACCGAGTCCTGGCGGATCCTGCGGTGCCCACCCGCCGTCTTCCAGCCCGCCAGGGTGCCGCTCTCGACCATCTGCTGGACGGCGCCGAGAGACAGGCCCAGTTGCCTGGCGGCCTGTGCCGTGCTGATGAACTCACGGGTTGAGTCGGGCTTCTCCGCTGCCATGGGTGTTGCGATTCGCCTAAAAGGACGAAAAATAACAGAAACAACGGCGCGTCGGTGCACTGCAAGAAGCGGGTCGTGCCTGCGGCCGGGATCGGACCATGGCGCTACAATGTTGTGCCAGGACCATCGCGGCACGGTCTGCTGCCGACGCGCAGCGGCCGTGCCATCATCGACATCGGAGTGGGACGCGTGGGCATGAACGGATCGAAGAACGTGCTGGGCGGCGCGCTGCTCGCCTGCAGCTACTCGCCATTGACCGGTTTCTATCGCACCGGATGCTGCGAGACCGGGCCGGACGACCTCGGCCGCCACATCATCTGCGTGCGGGTGACGGCGGCGTTCCTGGCGTTCTCGCGCACGGTGGGCAACGACCTGTCCACGCCGCGCCCCGAATACCGCTTCGCCGGTCTGCAGCCGGGCGACCGCTGGTGCCTGTGCGCGCTGCGCTGGAAGGAAGCGCTGGAGGCGGGCGTGGCGCCGCCGGTGGTGCTGGAGGCCACCCACGAGTCGGCCCTGCGCATCGTCGATCTCGGCACGCTGAAGGCGCACGCCTATGGCGCCGCGCACGGTCCGCGCGCCTGAGCGGAGAGCGGGATGGATCGCGCCCGCCTCGCCCGCCTGCTGGAAACCCTCGAGGCCGGCCTGGTGGAGCGCCGCCAGGTGCTGCGCCTGAGCCTGCTCGCCGCGCTTGCCGGCGAACACACGCTGCTGATCGGACCGCCCGGCACTGCCAAGAGCGCGCTGGCGCGCCGCATCCACCTCGCGTTTCACGAAGCGCGCTACTTCGAGCGCCTGCTCACCCGCTTCACGGTGCCGGAAGAGCTGTTCGGCCCGCTGTCGATCCGCGCGCTGGAGGAAGACCGCTACGAGCGCCATGTCGCCGGCTTCCTGCCGGACGCCGAGGTGGCCTTCATCGACGAGGTGTTCAAGGCCAACAGCGCGATCCTCAATGCCTTGCTGACCCTGCTCAACGAGCGCGAGTTCGACAACGGCGCGGGCCGGGTGCGCTGCCCGCTGATCAGCGTGATCGGGGCCACCAACCAGGTGCCCGAGGACGAGGTGGCGGAGGCCTTCTTCGACCGCTTCCTGCTGCGGCTGACGGTGGGGCCGGTGAGTGCGCAAGGGTTTCGTGCCCTGCTGGAGCAGGCAGGGTGTGGCGCGCAAGGGGCAGGTGGGCTGGAAGCCGGCTTGCTGGATTCCAGTGCGTTGGCATCGGGTGCGGTCGATGGCTCGCCCGGTGCGGGCGATGCCGGCAGTGCGAACGACGCCGCACGGCTCGGCGCCCGCCAGCTCGGCGCCGCCGAGCGCGCCGCGCTGGCCGCGGCAGCGCAGCGGGTCGTGGTGCCGGATGAGCTGCTCGCGCGGCTCGCCGAGCTGCGCACCTGGCTGGCGGAGGAACAGCACTACGTATCGGACCGACGCTGGGTCAAGATCGCTCACCTGCTGCGGGTGGCCGCGGCGAGCGAGGGCAGGGCGGCGGTGGCGGAGTGGGATCTTGGCCTGGTGCCGCCCTGCATCGCGGCCGATCCGGCGCTGCAGCAGGCGGTCGCCGACTGGCTGACGACCCGGCTGGGCATCCGCGCGGTCTTTTCGCCGCCAAGGCTGACGCGGGTGGTGGAGGCCTTCGAGGCGCAGCTGAAGGCCGAGCGCGAGGCCAACGATCTCGATTACGACGAGGCCGGGCGGCTGCGTTTTTCCGCGCTCGATGCGGCGGCGCAGGCGGCCGATGCGCTGGGCGAAGCGGGGACGGCTGGGCAGGCTGGCGCGCTGGCGGGGGCGATCGGCGACGCCAAGGGGGGTTCCGCGGCGCTGCGCATGACGTATTCGCGCAAGCGCCGCTACGGCAGGCTGCATATCGCCGCGCGCACCGGGCAGATCGACGCCCTGCTGCAGCGCCTGGCCGCCTGCCGCGACGAGCTGGCGGCGCGTCGCGCGTCGCTGCTTGAATGGTCGGCGCAGGCCCTGTGGGTCGACCCGGGCTTCATGGCTGCCGCGCAGGCGAATCTGGCCGGCGTCGCGGCAGCGCTCGCTGCGCTGGAGGGCCGCGCGCGCGATGCGCGCGCCGGCTTCGAGGCGCTGCCGCGGCTCGATGCGGACGGCGCCCGGCCACCGGCGGTCGAGCACGAACCCTTTCCGGATTGAGCGCCGGCCGTGAGCACGCCCGTCGTCCGTGCCGTCACCCCCCGTCTGTTCGAGACACAGGAGGCGCCGCTGGCCCCGCTCGACCGCCTGCCGCGCGGCCTTTGGCTGGGCGGCATGACCCACGCCGGCGGCGAGCTCGTGTCGCGCCTGGCGGCATTGGCGGCGTGGCGGGACGCGCTGCTGCGGGGAACGCTGCCGGAGCCGGCGCCCGCCTGGCCGGCGTCCGCGCTGCAGGCCGGGGTGCGTGAAGTCTTCGTCCGCCTGAAACTGGCCGACTATTGCGCGCATCGCGACGAACTGGCCGACACCGTGCTGCAGGGCCTGCTCTTCCACCTCGACCTGATCGTCGACTACCGCGACCGCGGGGCCGATGCGGCCGAGGCCTGCGTCATGGCGCTCGAGGCCTTCGCTGCCGACTGGGCCGAGCGCTGCGGCGAGCTGGACGAGCTGATCGGCGCCTTCGGCGATCTCGGCGACCTGCTCAAGAACACGCGCTGGGACGCCCTGCGCGGCCTGCTGCGCAGCAGCGAGTGGCGCGAGGTGGTGCGTATCCGCCGCCTGATAGAGCGCCTGCCCGAGCTCCTCCGCATCATCCGCGGCCTCGGGCGCGCACGCCCGACCGCGGTCGACGACGCAGCCAGCCAGGCCGTGCACACGGTGATCGAGGCGGCCCAGGTGCAATCCCCGCTCGCCCGCCGCCTGCGCGTACCCGACATGCCGGGCGAGACGCGCGGCGTGCATCGTTCGGGCCGGATCGCGCGCATGCTGCCGGCCGAGGCCATGCTGCTCGGCCACCCGCAGCTGCGCCTGGTCTGGCATGCCCGTCACGCCGAGCGCACGCTGCTCGCCTACGAGGACGACGACCACCTGCAGGAGACCCGCCAGGCGCGCGCGCTGGTGCAGCGCCCGAGCCCGCGACCAGCGCCGGCAAAGCGCCTGGAGATGGGGCCGATGCTGGTCTGCGTCGACACCTCTGGCTCGATGCGCGGCGGCGCGGAGGTGGTGGCCAAGGCCGTGGTGCTGGAGGCGGCGCGCAGCGCGCATGCGCAGGGGCGTGCGTGCCACGTGTTCGCCTTCGGCGGGCCGAACGAAGTGGTCGAGATGGCGGTGGGCGTGGATCTCGAGGGGGTCGGCCGGCTGGCGCGCTTCCTCGCCCAGGGCTTCGGCGGCGGCACCGACATCGGCGCCCCGCTCGAGCGCGCGCTTGTCCGCCTGGAAGAAGCCGAATGGCAGCTCGCGGACCTGCTGATCGCCTCCGACGGAGAGTTTGGCGCCACCCCGGCGCTCGCCGAGCGCCTATTGACGGTGCGCCGCGAACAGGGCCTGCGGGTGCAGGGCATCCTGATCGGCGACCGCGAGACCATCGGCCTGCTGGAACTTGCCGACCACATCCACTGGGTGCGCGACTGGCGGCGCTACGCCGGCGTGGGGGCGGCAGACGGGCGGCCTGCGGCCGCCGGCGAAAACGCCCGTGGCGAAGGCCTCGAGGCCGGCGGTTCGCCGGTGCATTCGCAGCACCTCACCGCCACCTATTTCCCCGGTGCGCTGCGCAACCCCGAGAACCGCGCCCGCACCGTCAGCCCCGAGACCGCCGCGGCCGCGGTGCGTTCTGGGCAGCACCGAGGAGACCCCGCATGACTTTCGCCGCCGATCTCGTCACCGAGCTCGAACGCGCCACCGCCGGGCGGCCGATCCCCCGCGTCCGCGCCCTGCATCTGCCGCCCGCCGAGGCCGCGGCCTCCAAGAACGGCGAGTTCTGCGCGCTGGAGCTCGACGATGGCGCGCTCGGGATCTCCTACGTACTGCTCGACGACACGCTGCAGCGGCTGATCGATGCCCCCGATCGCGGCGGCATCATCGGCATGGATGCGCTCGCGCTGGCGCGTGAATTCGCTGCCCCGCCGCCTGCCGGCGCGGGGCGGGCGGAGATCGAGGCGTGCGACCTGCGGCGTACGCTCGGCTTCGCCGCCGCCAACGCGCTGTCACGCACGGTCATGGACCGCATGGGCTTCGCCCCGCCGCGCGCCACCGACTCCATCGGCGGCATCGACCCGCAGGCGGGCGACCACGTCGGCATGGTCGGGCTGTTCTCGCCCTTGCTGAAGCAGGTCACCGCCGCCGGCGCACGCCTCACGGTGATCGAACTCAACCCGGACTATGCCGGCCATTACGAGGGCTATCGCGTGACCCTGGACGCCGCCGAGCTCGAAGGCTGCAACAAGGTGCTCTCCACCAGCACCATCCTGCTCAATCACTCCGTCGACCGCATCCTCGCCCACTGCCGCGGCGCCCAGCGCATCGTGCTGATCGGCCCCAGCGCCGGCTGCCTGCCCGATCCGCTGTTCGCGCGCGGCGTCACCGTGGTCGGCGGAAGCTGGATCCTTGAGCGCCAGGGCTTCATCGACGCCCTGCGCCGCGGCGAGTCGTGGAGCGCCTTCGCCTACAAGTTCGCACTCGGTGCCGCGGACTGGCCCGGCCCGGCGTCCATACGCTGAACGGGGCGGTGGCCATGGCCTCGATCTTCGACATCCTCGCCGAGCAGCGCATCCTCGATGCCGAGCGCAGGGGCGAATTCGCAGGGCTGCCCGGCGCCGGCCGGCCGCTGGTCTTCGAGGACGAACTCTTCGTGTCGCCCGAGCAGCGCATGGTGAACAGGATCCTGCGCAACGCGGGCTTCAGTCCGCCGGAGATCGGGCTGCGCAAGGAGATCGCCGCGCTGAGGATGGAGATCGCGGCGCAGGAGGCGGGCTGCGAACGCCACCGCCAGCTGCGCCGCAGGCTTGCGCGGCTGATCATCCAGCTGCAGGAGATGGGGCGGGAGCGGGGCTGAGCGGCTTCCATGCCTTCCAGCGCTTCCCGGTGCGCATTCGTTGAGACGGGTGGCGCTGACGGTGCCGGGAGCGAGGGTGGGCTGACCCGCGGTCCTCGCCGCAGGCTCGCTGGGGCTTCAGTAGTCCGTTTCGATCCTCTGCCCTGTGCGCCTGTCGATGTACCAGCCCTTGCGCACGACCTTGCCGTTGAAGATCTCGGCCTCGCGAAAGTCCCCGCCGGCAAAGGAATGAACGGGGCGGACATGGAGGGGCCGGCCGTTACGGTCGCGTTCGCGCGGATCGTATCCCGGTCGGCGCTGGATGTCCCAGCCGAACAGGGTGCCCTGATCGCTCATGCGGAATTTCAGGCGTAGGTTGCCGCGCGGGTCGCGCTCGAGGTCGTCGATGAGCGCCTGCGGGACGCGGGGGCCGACTTCGATGGTTTCGTCGCCGATGATGTTCCCGGCGTAGACGGCTCGGCCGTCGGGAACGAACTTGCTCGAGTCCCGCCAGATGATGCGGACGCGCTCGGGGACGGGTTGGGAAAGGATCATCTTCGTCTGATTTCTAAGCGTCTGTCTGCTCGACGCATAGAACTCGTACCTCGCGTTTTCGGGGAAGAACTCGACACCCAGGAACTCCTGCTCCCGCATTGCATCGACGACCAGTTCGAAGCCGGCCCGCCCGAAGCGATCCAGCATGCGTTGGCGGCTTTCCAGGTATCGGGCCTGTTCGGGCGTCACGGGTTTCTCGGGCGGCGGCGGCGTCCGGCAGCCGGCGAGGACAGCGGCGCCCAGTGCCAGCAGGGCACGGCGGAACGGCGATGGAAGTCTCGGATTCATCCTGTGGAGTCTCACGAAGCGCATTGAGGAGCGTTCTTGTCGAAATAGTCGTTCGCGCACAACCATTTCACATATTGCCGCATGTCCACCGTACCGGTGACATTGTCCAGTGCGCGCGGGTCGAGGGCGGAACCCGTGCCGAGCTCGTCGATATCGCGCGCCCGCCAGGTGATGAACTGGCGGGTGTCGGCGTGCGTCATGCTGCCGTTGTCGAAGCCCATGTTGCGCTGACGGTCACCCGAGGTGGCGCCATTGGCGGTGCGGTCCTCGGGAAAGACGTAGTCGATCCAGGGCAGGTCCCTCTGCATCGTTTCCCGGGGGACCACGTTCTGCGGATCGCCCGCCTGGATGACGTTGCTCTGGTCATGGAGCAAGACTTCCTGCTTCGTTATCGTTGGGACGTCGAGCATCTGCACACCGGCCTTGCGTGCTTGTTCGACCATCCAGTTCAGCGCGACCCTCGACAGTCCCTGCTCTTCGTCCGGATAGCCGCCGCCGATGTCCGCATGCGCGCCGATGAAGCCCCTCTCGACGCGAATCCGTCCTGGTTCCTCGCTGCTGCCGCCGATGGACTCCAGCGGGAATCCGCCCCAGTGCATGCTGTGCGGTTTGGGGTTGCGATACCCGAATTCCTGCAGCGAGTCGGACCGATGTTCATTCAGTGCGACGGCTTGGGCGACATGGGCGAACTCATCGGGAATGCCGAGCATGTAGCCCGTGCCGCTCATGTTGGTCGACAGCACCGTGTCGAAAAGTCCCATGAAGCGGAAGTTGACCGGCTGGCAGCCGGGCGTGCCGTCCTTCTGCGTGTAGCTGTAGTAGGTCGCGCCCTCGTATTCGACGGCACCGGCGACGATGCGGTTGGCGAAGTCGCGTGCCTGCGCCCCGCCGCGACTGAAGCCGACGATATCGATGTCCATGACCTCTTCGTCCTCGAGCAGGTCCGCCTCATCGCGCAGGTACAGCATCATGCGGTCGATGCGCGCCGGCCCGGAGTAGTTGCCGCCCATGTCGTTGATGTAGGTGGGGTCGCCGGGAGTCAGCCACCACAGCAGAGTGCGGCTCGCGTAGTCTTCGGGCCGGATGTCGCCGTACTCGATGTCGCGATGGACCGTTCCAACCCCGCTCACGTAACGCCGATTTCCGTCCTCGTAGGCGCGGAGAAAATTGACCACGTTTGTGAAGCCACTGCCCGCCATCGCGGGATCGTTGCGGTCATCGCTGTTCCCCGTCCCATCGAATGCGAACAGCACCAGCCCATCCGGATCGACATGGCGAAGGGGGTTGAACGCGACGTATGCGTACGGATTCGGCCCGTCGGGCGTGCCTAGCGGGTCGGGGGTGAGGTACTGGCCCAATTCTGGGTCGTAGTAGCGTGCGCGGTTGTAGTGCAGCCCGGTCTCCGCGTCGAAGTACTGGCCGGGCAGGCGCAGGTTGAGCGTGAATCCCTGGTTCTCGACCGCGGCGGCGCCGAAGGGGGTGTAGGTCGCACGCCAAAGGACGCGGCCGTCCGCGCCGGTGACCAGTTCCGGGGCGCCGAGGTGGTTGGCTTGCAGCCAGGCGATGGCTTCGTCTTCGGCGAAGGTGGTGCGCAGGATCGCGCGCAGGTCGTCGATCATGGTCGAGACGGGCGCAGAATCGGCCTTTGCCGGGGCGACGCCCTGCGGGGTGTCGATGACGGCGAGCGGCAGGTCGGCGAGCCAGACGTACTGGCGCAGGATGCGTCCGTTCTCGTCGAGTTCGGCCAGGGGCTGGCGGTGCTCGTCGTAGATGGTGTGGATCGTCCGTCCGCCGGCCTGGCGGGTGTTCCGCAGGCCGCGGTGATCGTAGCCGTAGCGGGCCAGCGTCGCGCCGCGCTCGCGCACCTCGACCAGACGGCCGCGCGCGTCCCAGCGGTATTCACGCTCGCCGATCCGCTCGGGCTGGCCGCCGGCGTCGTGACGGGCAGGGCGGTCGGCGGTGGGCGATTGGCGGTGGGTGCCGGGCTCGAACGAGGCTCGCCGGGTCGCGACGTGCAGTTCGTTCTGGGAAGCGACATCCTGCTGCGCCAGCACGCGGCGCTGGGCTGTGTCGTAGGCGAAGCGCCAAACCGAGTGCTCGGCCAGGGTGTCGCCCCGCGTGCGCCACCGGACCGAGGCAAGCAGGCGGTTGTCGCGGTCATAGGCGTGGCTGGTGAGGCCGGGTTGGGCGCCGCTGCCCTGCGCGTGCTGGCGGCTGTGCAGCAGGTTGCCGCGCGCGTCCCAGACGTAGCGGTAGTCGAGCAGTGCCGCGGGATCGTCGTCCGCCCCGGGGGCGGCGACCAGATCACGCGCTTCAGCGACCTCCACCCGGCGGCCGGGAGAGGACCGGGGCGTGCCGAGGACCGAAGCATGGGCGGCGCCGATCCCGAGCAGTTGCTCGATGGTGTCCCGCGGCGTGCGACCGAGCAGGCCGAGTGCTGAAGAACTTGCCGCTCGTGTGGTTTCGGCGCGGTGGTGGCGATGAACGATGCGCGCGAGCACGCCTGCGCGACTGCGCTGGAACAGGGTCTGGATGCCGTTGCCGCTCACGTAGCCGCGCAGGCCGGCGAGATCGCGCTCGAATTCGCCGGCGATGAGCCGATCGGACCTCATCCAGCGCAGCCAGGGCGTGCTCACCGTTTCGCGCTTGACCGCGACGACCTGGCCCTGGCCGTTGCGCTCGTAGCGCAGGCGGCTGCCGTCGGGCAGGGTGGTCGCGATCAGTCGGCCCGAGTCGTCGTGTTCGTAGCGGGTGACCGTCGTCAGCGCGCCCGCTGCCGTGGGCAGGGTGACGATGCGTGCGCGCCGAAATCCGTGCGCATCGTACTCGTAGCGTTCGCGCTGGGCGGGATGGAGGATCTCGGTCAAACGGTCGCCGCTGTAGCGCCAGCGGGTTTCCTCGACGGCGCCGCTGCGGGCGTCGGTGATCGACTGGCGGTGGATGCGCCCGCGGGCGTCGTATTCGTATCGGGCGCGGTTGCCGAGCGCGTCCCGCATCGCAACGAGCCGGTCGCCGGCATCGTAGTCACGCACTTCCGCACCGCGATCGGCGTCCTGTTTCCATACCGTACGTCCGAAGTCGTCGCGCAATGTCCGCGGCGCTGGTGGCAGGGGTTGCCCCTTGGTCCGGACCGCAGGGGCTGCAGGGCCGGGATGGACGAATCCGTCGGCATCCACTGCGTACTGCAGCCGTCCGTGGGCGTCGTGATGCCAGTGCCGGCCGCGCCCGGCGTTGTCGAGCACGGCGTCGAGCCGGCCCTGGTGATCGTAGCGGCGCCATTGTGTCCGATCGAAGCTGGCGCTGCGCCGGCTGTGCTCGATCAGGCGCCCTTCCTTGTCGTAGGCGAAGCTGTCTAGGATGCCCAGCGCGCTCGCATGCCAGAGCAGGCGACCGCGCTCGTCCCATGCGCGGAGCCAGTTCGAAGCCGGATGCTTGGGGTCCAGTGACTCGACCGGACGTCCCAGAGCGTCGTAGCGGATCTGCCGTTCCTGCTGCCTTGCCCCACCCGGGCCGTGGCTGCGCACGGCGGCGATGCGCTGGTGCAGATCGTAGGAAAAACGGGTCGTGAAGCCTTCGCCGTTCGTGACCGCCTGGAGGAGGCCGGTTGCGGTCGCGTGCTCGAGCGTGCTCCGCCGCCCGCCCGGCTGCATGACCGCCACCGGATGGTTTCCGTGCGCGTCCCATTCCAGGGTCGTGATGTCGGAGTCGAGCGGCGATGCCTGCGGCCCGTTCGGCAGCGGACCATCGATCGCGACCAGCAGCGAGCGCCCATTGATCCGGGTGTAGGTGAAGGTGGTCGTGCGTTCGATGGGCGTGGCACGGCTGGCGTCCCCGATCGGCTCGCCCTCTGCATCGAGCGGGCTGAAACCGGCCTCGGTGATGCGGGTGAGCTGGCCGATCTCATTGTAGGCATAGCGGCGCTGGACCTCGCGGCCGGGCACGACGCTGGGGCGCGCGACGAGTGCAGGCCGCGGACTCTCGCCCGCGTACTCGTAGCGGACGATCGGGCGTGCCGGCAAGGGCTTGCCGTCGGCGTAGCGGTGGAAGGATTCGCGCCGCACGCGGCCGGCTGCGTCGCGTTCGATGCGTGTGGTGGCGAGTGCCTTGCCGGCGAGGTCGAGACGGGTGATCGCGATCACGCGGCCGACCGTGTCGTAGGCATAGCGCAGCCCAGTTTCACCGCAGCTGGCACAGCCCGGACCGATGACTTCCCGCAGGCGTGGCTGGCCGCCGATCAGGACATGGCGGTAGGTGGTGCGCTGGCCCAGTGCGTCGGTGAGCACGGTATGGCCCGGTGTCGAGAAGTCCAGATCGACCTGCTCGATGCCGGTGCCGGGTGCGGTCCTGCCGGATCCGTCCGCGCGCCGCGGCGCCCCGCGCACGCTCATGACGGCGCGTCCCGCGCGGTCGTAGGCGTAGGTGGACAGGCGCTGCTCCTGCGGTTCGTGTGCTGGCCGACCGTCCGGTGCCGCGTCGACCAGGCTGATGCCGGTGAGATGGTGGGGCCAGGCCGGGGCGGCTTCGCCGCTGTCGGCGCCATAGTGGTAGCGTCGCTGGCTGCCGTCCGGATGCGTGACCCCGACCAGGTTGCTCAAGCCGGGCCGGTCGCGGTCGTTCTGGTGCGCAAAGCGGAAACGCCCGAGCGGGCTGGTGATCGCGATCACGCCCCGGAAGCCCGCGCCGTCGCGCGGCGCGTACTCGAAGCTGAGGCTGCGTCCCTGGGGGTCGGTGACCTTCATCAGCTCGCCGCGCGGCCCGCGCGCAAGGCTCAGGAATTCGCCGCTGGGCACCCGGATCTGCACGAGTTTCCCGCGCGCATCGAAGTCGAGCGTGCGTCCGTCCGGCCACGTCCACCGGTAGCGCATGCGTCCTTCACGCGATGCGGAATCCGTGCCCGTCACCCAGCCGCGTGCGGGGTCGGTGCTCGTGTAGCGCTCCCGCGCCCCGGGGTCACGGAGGAAGACGTGCCGCCTGCCATCGGCCTGCACGATGTGCAGTTCGCGGCCCTTTGCGTACAGATCGGTTTCGTAGGATAGCCGCCAGCCGCGCCCGAGCAGGCCGAGCGGGGCGTCGATGCCGGCCTGCGCGCTGTTGTAGTGGCGCACGATCTCGATTCCCAGCACGCCGGGCAGGGCGGGCAGGTCGGTCTCGCGCTGGTACTTGTTGCCGGTGAGGACGTCGATCGGATTGCCTGTGCCGTGCTCGACACCGCTGTCGTTCTCCTGGCTCGCTGGTCCTGCGCCCGCGCACGGATGTGCGCCCGGATCGCCGCCATCGCCCGCAAGGCAGTCCGTCCGGGAGGGCGCGGACTGCGGCAGGGACTGCGCCCCGATGGTCGGGAGCTGGGCGATCGCGGCCGCGGGAAGCATGAACAGCAGGCCAAGCAGGAGGCGGGTGAGCATGCTGCGGATGGGCGGGTGGGACGAGGTCATCGCGAAGGGGCGTGGTGATCAGCGGAGCGGAGTGGCGTCGGGAATGCCTCTCAGCCAGTCGGCCGGGGCCTGGCAGGACGGCTGGGAGGAGCAGGCGGGATCGGTGAGCGGATCGCAGCCGTCGGGAAGGGGATCGGGAGCCGGGGCGAGAGGCGCGGTGCAGACCGGATCGCCGACTGGGCACGCGGGCAGGCCGGGCCCCCCGGGCGGTGGCCCCGGATCGTTCGGCTGGCCGGCATTGCCGGGTCCGGGAATCGACGTGTTGCCGGCCTCGATCGCCGGCGACTGCATGCGCATGACCGTGTGCGTCACCACCGGGATGCGACCTGCAGCGACGAGCCCGGCGCGGAAGGCGTCGCCGTCGTTCGGGTCGAGCACGGCGAGCGCGCGCGCCATGAAGGGGCCGGCGAGCGGAATCTGCCTGGCGACCGGGATGCCGTAGGTGATGCGCAGCTTGAGAAGGTTGGCGTCCTGCAGTGTCTGTCCGCTGGCATTCCCGCCGGGGTCGCGTGCGCAGCCCGGGCGGTCGATGGGGCAGTCGAGGTGCGCGAGGTTGGCATTGGGTATCACGCGCGCGGCGACGCCCATGCGCTCGGCCAGTGCCGGGCTGTGGTAGTCGTCGAAGCTCTCCCGGCTGGGCGAGAGGAGCTCGATGCGGGCGAAGGGCGCCTCGGCCAGGGCGCGGCTGCGCGCGGCGGCGAGTTCGGCGGTGGTTGTGCCGCCGCCGTGATAGCCGGTCATGGCGCGGTCGAAGGCGGCACGGATCGCGGGCAGTCGGGCGTTGGCGACGGTGCCGGCGCGGGCGGCTTCGAAGGCCGCATAGTTGAGCTGGCTCTTGGCGTGAAAGAGCAGCCCGTACTGCATCAGCACGAGGAGGATGAAGAGCACCAGCGGGCCGGCGACGACGAACTCGACCAGGGTGGCACCGCGCTGCCGGGGAAGCGTGGCCGCGCGCTTCTCGTTCGTCGGGGTGTTTGCCGCGGGAGCGGGCTCGGCTGCGAATGCAGTGCCATTCTTGGGCTCGTCCCTTCCCTGTGCGATGGCGTCTCGGCGGTGGTCGCCAGGTGGCGACGGTGGTGAAGTCGAGACCTGCAAGCATGGTGCGAGCCCGAGCCGTCGCGCCTCGCCCGCGGCCAGCTCCAGCGTCTGCCAGGCGCGCCAGCATGCCGCCATTCGCCAAGGCGGCAGGGCCTCGACGACCTCGAGGATGCGGCCCCGGCGGTCGACAAAGACAACGTCGATCGGGTAGCGCATGAAGGCGGTGTGCACCGCTGCACAGGGGGTGATCAGCAAGGCGTGGCCGGGTGCGGGCGGAGGCGAGCCGAGCAGGCCGCGCAGGCGGTCGAACCAGCGTTCTGCTCGCCGGATGACGAGCGGCGGAGGCGGGTCAGGCTGCCGCGCGCCCGGCGCCACGGGGGCAGGACGCAGCGGGTCACGGGCGGATGCAGGGCGTGCGCTCATACGCCTGCCGCCATGAACTTCATCGCGATCGGGAACATCAGGATCGCGAACACGCATGGAAATATGAAGAGCAGCAAGGGGAACAGCAGCTTGACCGGCGCCTGCATGGCGAGCTTCTCGGCGCTGGCGAAGCGCTCGGTGCGGCGCTGTTCAGCCTGGGCGCGCAGGATGGGTCCCAGGCTCATGCCGGTGGCCTCGGCCTGGATCAGCGTAGACACGAAGTTGCTCACCGGGGCCATGTCGAGCCGGTCGGCAAGATCGCGCAGTGCTTCGCTGCGCGCGCGCCCGGCGCGCACATCGCGCATCAGGCGGGCGAATTCGTCCTTAAGCGGGCTGGCTGGCCCCTTGGCCACCGCCTGAGCGATCGCGCTGTTGAGATTGAGCCCCGATTCGACGCACAGCGTGATCAGGTCGAGCATGAAGGGCAGGGCCTTGAAAGTGTGGCGGCGACGCACCTCGATCCGGTCGCGCAGCCACACCGGCGGCAGCAGGAACCCGCAGGCGAGGCCGGCCAGTACCGGCCACAGCAAGGGCTGGGCGATGGTGCCGGCCAGCCAGGCGCAGAAGGCGGCGCACAGCAGCGCCCACACCAACTGTCCGGCGAGGAACTGCGCCGGATCGAGCGCGTAGTCGAGTCCGCCCAGGCGCAGGCGTGCGAGGCTGGCCAGGCTGTGGCGCTCGGGCATCACGGGGCGCAGGTAATGCGCCAGCCAGTGCACCGGCCACCACACGACGCGGTAGGCGAGTGGCGGCGGATCGAGCCACACGCGGTCCTGGCGCGGGACGCTCGCGGCTGCGCGCGAGATCAGCCAGCCCAGCAGCCCGACCGACAGGCCGGCGCCGAGCGCGATCGTGGCGATGACCACGCCCGGGTCGAGCGCCGGGAGCAGGGGCAAGGTGTCGGCGTTCATATGTCGATGGCGACGATGCGGCGGATCAGCAGCACGCCGATGAATTCCATGACGAGGACTGCGGCGAGCACGCCCCAGCCCAGGCGCGTGGTCCACAGCATGGCCATGGCATCGGGTTCCATGCGGCTGAGCACCCACAGCAGGAAGATCGGCAGCAGCCCGACGACCCACGCCTGGAGCTTGCCCTGCGCGGTGAGCGTGCGGATCTTCAGTTCCATCGCCTGCTGGCTGCGCAGCGTGGTGGCGGTGCGCTCGAGCGTCTCGGCCAGGCCGCCGCCGGTCTCGTTGGCGATGCGCATGGCCGACACCATCAGCTTGACCGGCTGCGCCGGCACGCGCAGGGCGAGGTTCTCGAGCGCGTCGTCCAGGCTCACCCCAAGGCGCTGCTCGTGCTGCACCAGGAGCAGTTCCTGCGCCAGCGGCGGAGGGATTTCGGTGCAGACCTGACGCAGCGCCGCCGGCAGGGAGAGGCCGGCACGCGCGGTGCCGGCGAGCATCTGCAGGGCGTCGGGGAGCTGCTGTTCGATGCGCTCGCTGCGGCGCGCGCGCAGCCGGCGGAGGATGGCGCCCGGGGCCAGGGCAAGCAGGATGGCGACGACGAGCGCGACGACGGGATTGGCGGTGAGCAACCATGCGGCACCGGCGATCAGCAGCGTGAGGGCAAGGTTCAGCGTGTACAGGCGCGCCGGATCGAGCGACAGGAACAGCTCGTGCAGGTGGAAGCCGGTCTCGCGCGTGAAGCGTTCGCGCCAGGCGTGCAGCAGGCGGAGACCGATGTCGGCCAGCGCCCACACTAGCAGCGCGATGGTGACCGCGACGACGAGGAGGACGAGGGTGAGGTTCATGCCTCGCCCGCCTGGCCGTGGGCGGCAAACAAGGAGAGATCGAGGCGGACGCCGGATTCGGCGAGCGCCTCGTAGAACGCCGGGACGGCATCGCAGCCGGTGAAGCGGGACCGAACGCGGCCGTCGGCGTCGCGGCCGAGCTGCTCGTGGCGGAACAGCTCCTGCATCTGGATGCGGCCGGATTCGGTGCCGGCGACTTCGACGATGGCGGTGACGACGCGGCGGCCGTCCGGAAGCCGCGCCTGCTGGATGACGATGTCGACGGCCGATGCGATCTGGTCGCGGACCGCGGTCAGCGGCAGATCCATCCCCGCCATCAGCACCAGCGTTTCGAGGCGGGCCAGTGCATCGCGCGGGGTGTTGGCGTGCAGCGTGGTGAGCGAGCCGTCGTGGCCCGTGTTCATCGCCTGCAGCATGTCGAGCGCCTCGCCGCCGCGGCATTCGCCGACGACGATGCGGTCGGGGCGCATGCGCAGGGCGTTCCTGACGAGGTCGCGAATGGCGATCTGACCCCGTCCCTCGGCATTGGCGGGGCGCGTTTCCAGGCTGATCAGGTGCGAGTGCGCCAGCCGCAGCTCGGCCGCGTCCTCGATTGTGATGATGCGTTCGCCATCCGGGATGAAGTTCGACAGCACGTTGAGCAGGGTGGTCTTGCCCGAGCCGGTGCCGCCGGAGATCAGGATGTTCTTGCGATGCAGCACGCAGATGCGCATGAACTCGCCCATCTGCGGGCTCATCGCACCGAGCGCGACGAGGTCGCCGGCGGAGAACAGCTTGCGCCCGAACTTGCGGATGCTCAGCGCCGGCCCCTTGATGGCGAGCGGCGGGATGACGGCGTTGACCCGCGAGCCGTCCTTCAGGCGCGCGTCGACCATCGGCGAGGCTTCGTCGATGCGGCGTCCGATCGGGGTGACGATGCGCTCGATGACGCCGAGCACCGCGCGCTCGCTGGTGAAGCTGCCGGGGTGGCGTTCCAGGCGGCCGTTGCGTTCGACGTAGATCTCGTCATGGCGGTTGACCATGATCTCGCTGATCGTGTCGTCTTCGAGCAGGGCTTCGAGCGGCCCGAGGCCGACCGCCTCGTTCAGCACCTCGCGACGCAGGTCGTCGCGATCGATGCTTTCCGGAAGCGCGGCTTCCTTGTCGATGAGCTCGACGAGCAGTGCTTCAGTCTCGGCGCGCAACTCCTCGTCGCTCATGCGCACCAGATCGCGCCGGCGCAGGTCGATGGCGTCGAGCAGGGACTCGTGGATGCGCTTGCGCCAGAACTGCCGGGGCGTGGGCGAGGCGGGGGCGGGGGAGACTCCGGGTGACAGGGCGGTGCCGGTGGCTGCGGACGGGGCCGCGGGCGCGGCTTCGGCCGGCGGCACGAGGAGGGCCCCGCCCGGTTCGCCTTCGGCCTGCGCCTGCAGGCGATCCTCGATCACGAGGGTGAAGGGGCCCACCGTGATCTGGTCGGTCGGGGCGATCGGGCCATAGTGCTGCAGACGGTTGCCGTTGACGCTGGTGCCGAAGAGCTGGCCCAGATCCTGGATGTGAAGCCCGGTCCTCGTGCGGTAGATGCGGGCGTGTTCGCGACCGATCTTCCAGCCCGGCAGGCGGAGGCGGCAATCGGGCCCCTTGCCGATCAGGACCGAGGTGTCGGTGATGGCCTCGATGCGGGTGGGGCTCTCGGGGTGGCTGATGGTGACCTGGAACATGGCTGGGGTGCTCCGCGATCAGTCGTTCATCGACAATGTGTCGCCGTCGCGCTCGCCGGGTCGGCCGGGAACGATGCGGTCCTCGACCGGCGCCGGCAGGCCGGGGACGGCGGCGAGATCGGGTTCGGTGGCGCGCGGAACGCCGTCCAGGCGCTGGCGGGCGCGGAGCATGCTCTCGTCCTGCTCGAAGCTGTGCTTGTCGACCGCGCGCGGGGTGACGAAGACGACCAGCTCGGTCTCGTTGTTCTGGAAGCGGCGCGAGCGGAAGAGCGCGCCCAGCACCGGGATGTCGCCGAGGAAGGGCACCTTGTCGATCGCGGCATTGACGTCGCGGGTCAGCAGCCCGCTGAGCACGATGGTGCCGCCGTCCATGACGTTGAATTCGGTCTCGGTCTTGCGGGTGCGCAGCGCCGGGCCGGATTCGCCCATGACCGAGAGGTCGAGGTCGCTGACCTCGCTCATGATGCGGGCGCGGATCACGCCGTTGTGGTCGACCGTGGGCGTGATCTGCAGGCGGATGCCGTAGGGCTTGAACTGGATCGTCGTGCCGTTGATGTTGCTGACGCTGTAGGGAAATTCGCCGCCGGCGAGGAAGCTCGCCTCGGCGCCGTTGCGCGTCGACAGCACCGGCTGGGCGAGGATGGATGCCGATCCGTTCTGCTCCATCAGCCGCAACTGGGCGTTGAGGCCGGCGTTGATCGCGGACAGCAGGTTGAGGCTGGAACCCGGCGACGCCTGGCCGCCGCTGCCGTCCGGGGTAACGATGGGCGGGGCGTTGTCGCTGCCGGTACGGATGTCGATCTGCACCGGGGCGTTGCCGCGGCGGCCGGGCATCCATATGCCGCCGATCGCGGCGCCACCGGTGGCGGTCCACGCCAGGCCGATCTCGCGCAGCATGTTGATCGGGAACTCGACGATGTGCACGTCCATCACGACCATCTTTTCCCAGCCGACGGGGTTGGTGAAGTCGATGATCTGTGGATAGCGCTTGGCGAGTTCCGCGATGCGTGCCTGGTCGCGGTTGCTGAGCCTGTCGCCCTCGACCACCACCTTGTCGCCGATCACCGAACTGCGGGCG
Source organism: Rhodocyclaceae bacterium (assembly GCA_029982755.1). Taxonomy (GTDB): domain Bacteria; phylum Pseudomonadota; class Gammaproteobacteria; order Burkholderiales; family Rhodocyclaceae; genus Thauera. Next base: position 6,869 of record JARRBR010000027.1, on the reverse strand, counting down.
TTGGGGATGGCGGCGAGGAAGGCGGCGATCTCGCGGTTGACGCGCGCGGTGTCGGCGGGGACGACGGTGACCTTGAGGCGGCGGTTGCGACCGTTCGCGCTCCAGATGTGCAGCGACGACACGCCGACCTCGTTGGCGATGAGGAGGATCTCGCGGTCGTCGAGTACCGCGGCCGACAGGACCTTGCCGTTGCCGACCGCGAGGCGGCCGGCGTTGGGTTCGGCGATGACCCGGGTCTCGCCCAGGAACATCGTCAGTTCCGGCATCTCGGCGGCGAGGGCGGCCGGCAGGAAGCACAGTACGAACAGGTGGAAGAGGGTTGTGGCGAGCAGGCGCATCGGTGTGGTGGAGAGGCGTCGGGGGCGTGAAATGAACGAGCGAGGGCGGTCCGGGGCCGCGGACGGCGGGCGCGGGCGTGGGGGATTACGGATCAGTCCGGGGCGTCCTCATGGTGTGGCCGCAGGTGCAGCCCGCTGGTGATCGGGCCGCCGCCATAGATCACCGGCACGGTGCTGATGCCGCTGCCGTGATCCGCGGGAAGGCCGAGCAGCTTGCGGGCGTCGGTGACGGCGGCCGAGACCGGCGCGATGTCGCCGGGTGCCCTGAGGAGCGCAGTGACGCGGCCGATCTCGCGGGCGGCGATGACGCGCTTGGCGTCCTCGGGCGAGGTGTCCAGCGTAATGGTGGTGTAGCCGCGGGGCCGGCCTTCCGGGTCGGCCTCCTGGAGTTCGACGCGGCTGCCGGTCGCGAGCACCGGCACGGCCTGGAGCAGGGTGAAGGTGAAGCTGCGGGTTTCGTTGCGCACCGATACGACGATATCGATGCGGTCTCCCGGCTCGACCATGCCGGAGAGCGAGCTGATCTCGTCCACCGGCACGGTGACCGCGCGCTGCCCGGCGTCGAGGCGTGCGGAGAAGGTCGGCGGGCGACGCCCCTCCAGTTGCGTCCACAGCAGCGGCTCACCGGCCGTGGCGGGATAGGCCAGGGCCAGGCTCTCCGCGCGGCTGTACTGGTCGGGCGTGATCGCGCTGGAGTGCGCCCAGGCGCGGGGAATCGCACGCACGGCGACCGTGTCGGGCGTGATCCGCGTCCCGCCGGCGAGATCGGTCTTGGCGACGACGACCTGCACGGTGTCGATGTCGGCCGCGCGCGCCTCGATCTCCGCCATCCGTTCGGACAGGTAGTTGCTCGCCGCATAGGCGGCGAGTGCGCCCAGTGCGAGCGCGATGCCGAGCACGATCCAGTTCTTGCGGGTTCTTGGGGGTGTCTGCGATGGGGTCATAGCGGCAGCGAGATGAATGCACTCTGGCGATCGAAGGCGGCGCGGATGGCGGCGAGCAGGGTGTCGACCACCGAGTCCTCGCCGGCGGAGGCGAAGCCCAGGAGCATGGCCAGCACCAGCAGTGCGACGAGGTACTCGGCGAGCGCCTGTCCGTGTTCAATGGTTCGTGTGGAGGGCGTCATGGGTGGCGGGAGAGCAGGGTGAGGACGGCGCTGGTCGTGCCGCCGCGGCGCACGAGGACGAGCCTCGCGTCGCCGTTCGGGCCTTCGAAGCCTTGCACCAGGGCGTTGTCGGACACCGCCTGCGGTGGGCCCGCCGGGCGCAGGCCGCGCTCGGCCAGGCTGGCCGAGAACGATCCCAGATTGGCGTGGAGGTCATGCGCGTTCATCACGACCAGTTGGCGGGCACTTACCGGGCCGTCGATCGACTCCATGTCGGAGAGCAGTTCGGAGCCGCCGGGCAGCATGAACCCGGGCGGCCTCGCGCCGGCCTCGCGGGCGCCGTGCAGGTCGGCGATGGAGAGCAGCGCTTCGCTCGCCCCACCGGGCAGCGTCGCGATCGTGACCGTGATGAAGTGATCGCCGCGCCGCTGGGCGAGGACCTCGGTCGCCCCCACGCGCGAATGCGCGACCGGTGCGCCCAGGGCGCTGCGGTAATGGGCGGCGAGCTCGTCGGCCGGCGCGGCCGACAGCGTGCGCGTCATGCGCATCGGGACACCGTTGAGACGGACGTGCTGGCCGAGGTGCTCGACGCGCGCGCCGCCCGGGTGCTCGACCGTCGGCCAGGGATCGGCCATGACGATCGGCGGCACCAGCATCAGGAGGAAGGCCAGGCGGTGCATCATCGGATGCGATCTTCCGGGACGATGTCGGGATCGACGCGCCCGATCTCGGGCGGACTGGCGCCTTCGAGCACGGCGACGAAGGGCTTCAGCGGGGCGACCAGCATCTGCAGCGGGCGGTAGGGGAAATGGCCCAGCGGGTTCGACCCGTCATTGCGCACGGCGCGACGAACCGCGTCGGGGCCGGAGGCAGCCCAGGTGTCGACCAGCACGGTCGTGCGGCGCTCGATGGACAGGTCGAGGGTGTCGAAGGGCGGCAGGTCCTCGATCCTGGCGGGATCGACGCGGACCGTGCCGGTATTCAGGTTGCGCTCGTCCAGGCCCATCGCCGACGCGAAGACCGCGCCGAGCGGCTGGGCGATCGTTTCCCTGAGGCTGCCCGCGCCGACATGGTTGGCGAGGACGGGCAGCAGGGCGCGTCCGCGGTGGTCATGCCAGAGCGGGTTGCGGTGAGCGGCGAAGTCGCCGGCGATGTCGCCGGTCTTGATCGGCGCGTCACTGTTGCTGAAGAAGCGGCGCCGGACCTCGGCGGCGAGCAGGGCGTCCGACTTCCAGCCCCGCGGGCTGGCACCGTGATGCACCATGCCCTCGAAAGCCACATAGCGACTGGCGGCGCTCGCCGCCTGCGCGATGTCGAGCTGTTTGCCCAGCAGGGGCACGATCATGAAGAGCGGGGTAAGGACCAGCGCCAGGACCAGGAATTCGACCGTGGACTGGCCTCGCACCCGCCGGGCGCAGGCGCCGCGCTCAGTCATCGGGAGACTCATCCGCAAGCTCCGTACAGGGGTCGATGCCGGCGTCTGTCGTTGCGCCTCCGCACCGGAGGTCGGTGGCATCGGGCGGGTGTCCGGGCCTGGCGACGGTGTCCTCCGGCTCGAACACGCTGGCAGGAAGCTCGACCGGTCCGCGGAAGTGCACCACCTCCTCGCGGAGCAGGACCACCGGTCCCTCCTCTCCGGTGCCGCCGATTTCCGCGCCGAGACTCTCGTTGATCGGCATGCCGATGCCCTGGCTGAGCAGGCAGACCCGGCCCGGCATCGGCGGGGGCGTTTCAATCCAGCGGCAGTCCCGACCCGCGATGCGGGCATCGCCCGGGCCCGGCGTGGCCGCGACCGATGCAAGGGAGTCGAGGGCCAGCGCCTGCCGAACCAGTGCGATCGAGCCGGCGTCGAGCCTCGGCAGGGTCTGGCTGAACCAGGGCTGCACACCGCGCCGTGGATCGACGACGCGGGTGTGCAGGGTGCGCCGCTGCGGACCGTAATGGGTGAGGGTCGTGGTCTCGCGCTGCAGGATCTCCAGCCGGCAGGCCGACACCGGGACCAGCTCGGCGATGCGCTTGGTGATCGAGGATTTCTGCAGGCCCGGGTGGTGATACTCGGTCACCTCGTAGTCGCCCACGGTGTCGAGTCTGCCGACGAGTTCGAACGGCCCCGGGCGCATGCGGGCGGCGCATTCCGCGCCCCTGGCCTCGCCCTGGGTCGAGCTGATCATCGCGCACAGTTCGCCTGCGCGCCGGCACTGGGCCTCGCTGGCGTCGCGCTGCATCGCGGCGATCTGCCTTGCGTGGGGTGACGTCCCCTGGCGGCGAATCTCGTAGCCGCCGTCGATGGTCTCCGATGCGGTGCAGTGGGATGCGAGAACGAGCCCGGCGGCCATGAGCGCCGTTCCGCTGGTCCGCCATCGGCGGGCGGGGGCGGGCGGAGTGCATGCGAGGCCGAGGCCGCCCTGCGCGACGCCGCTTCGAAGGCGCTCGTGGCTGCGGAGCACAGTGGATGGAGGGTTCTGGCGTGGCATCACGAAGTCCCGTGTCCGGTCATGGAAGTTGTGCGCTGCCTTGGCGCAGCTGCGCCTCGGCCCGTTCCGTTGCGCTGAGCGGCGCCAGGCGTGCCTGCCAGTAGGGATTGAACAGGCTGCCCAGTTCGGTCCTGCCGGGGTGCAGGCCGTTGCCGCTGTCCGGGCGCTCGAAGAACACCTCGACGCGCGAGACTGCCGCCGCCTGCCGGCCCGACAGGGCGCCATCGAAGAGTTGCAGCCGCCCCGTGGGCTGAACCGCGCTCGCGCCGCCCGAGAAGCGCAGATCCGTGGCTTGTTTGGTGACCCGGATGCTCAGGCCGGCGACCGGGTCGGGTGCGGCCAGCGCACGCCCGGAGAGCTCCCTGAAGGTCGGAATGGCGCCCCCGCCCAGGGTGTGGGGAGCGGGGTCGAAACCGCTGGCGATCCCGGCCGGAGTCTCGGCGCGGCGGCTGGCGCGTGGATTGCTGGTGCGCGAGCCCGAGTAGGTGTACGCGCCGTCGGCGAGGCCGTCGTCCGAGAAGGCGCTGCCGTAACCGAGCGGGTTCTCGCTGCGCCGGCAACGCAAGCGGCGGATCCGGTGGTGATGCGCCGACAGGGTGTCCATCGATTTCCAGCCGTCGACGAGGTCGATCAGCTCGGTGCCGCCCCGTTTGCGCAGTTCGATACCGGTGCACAGCACGACCAGACCAAAGTCCCAGTTGCGGCTCTGGAGGAAGGCGTCGCGGCTCGCGTTGACGATGCGGCCCATGCGTCGGCGTTCCTCGCGGGAGGCGTGGTCGTGGGTAAAGCCGGCGAAGTCGTCGCTGATCGGGATCGGATCGACCGTGGCGTGCGGATCGTTCGCCTTCGCGATGCGCTGCATCAGCGCGAGACGGTTCGCCAGGGCCAGCACATCGCCAGGGCCGTGCATGGCCTGTTGTGACAGCGCGAGCGCCTGAATCGCCGCGTCATGAAGCGGGACGGTCGCCGCCAGTGCGGGGGTGAGGACGTCCATGAGCGATTCCACGTGACTCATCGCGGTCTGGAGCGCCGGGCCGACGCCTGGGATCAGGTAGAGATAGGGCCCGATGTTGCCGGCCGCGCTACCCATGTACTTCGCCCACGACGCAAGTCCGACGGCCTGCCCGATCGCGATCTGGTTGGCGACGATGGCGCGGTTGGAATAGGCGTCGTAGTTCAGCATCCGCGCCTCGAACACGCCGGCGCTGTAAGCGACCGCGTCGGCGGTGTTGGTCAGGCGCAGCTTCTCCTGCACGAGCTGTCCGCTGTTGAACATGTAGAGCAGGGTCGCGGCCACCGCGACGAGCAGAATCGCAGCCAGCGGCAGGACCTGCCCGCCCTGTCGGATCGATTCGTTCGTGCTCATCGCCGTGACCGCAACGTGGCCCGTCTCGCCGCGCGCCGGGGCCAGCTTACTTGCCGACCTGATTCACGTAGGTGTCGAGCGTGTGCTTCTGGTCGCCGACGGTCTTGGCCTTGTCGGACGCGGTCTGGGCGGCATTCTTCGCCGCGGTGCCGTCCTTGCCCGACAGCTCCTGGGCGATCGCCGCCGTCTGGTTGCGGACGGTCTGCCCGAAGTATTGGTACACGGCGATGGCCGCGATCGCGATCATCGCTACGATGATGATGTACTCGGTCATGCCCTGACCGCGCTGGCTGGCGTTGTGGAGTCGTGCCGACATGATCAATCCGTCCGGTGATGAAGGTGGCATGATGATGGCAAACGCAAAATGCATAGTCAATATGCAAATGTGGTTTTGTCGAGTGGCTCTGGTGTGCGACCTCGGGCGGGCGAAAACCGTGGAGGAGTGCTCGATGCGTTCAGCGGAGCGCCAAACGCAAAGGCCCGCTGCATCGCTGCAGCGGGCCTTGCCAGTTGAGACGGACGATCGGTCGGTCGATCAGCGCGCGATCGGCTTGTAGCGGATGCGCTTGGGCTTGGCGCCTTCCTCGCCCAGGCGTTTCTTCTTGTCCTCTTCGTACTCGTGGTAGTTACCCGCGAAGAAGGTCCATTGCGAATCGCCTTCCGCCGCCAGGATGTGCGTGCAGATGCGGTCGAGGAACCAGCGGTCGTGCGAGATCACCAGCGCGCAGCCGGCGAACTCCAGCAGCGCGTCCTCGAGCGCGCGCAGGGTTTCGACGTCGAGGTCGTTGGACGGTTCGTCGAGCAGCAGCACGTTGCCGCCCTGGATCAGGGTCTTGGCCAGGTGCAGGCGGCCACGCTCGCCGCCGGAGAGGTTGCCGACGATCTTCTGCTGGTCGCCGCCCTTGAAGTTGAAGCGGCCGATGTAGGCGCGGCTGGGCATCTCGAAGCGGCCCACGGTGAGTACGTCGGCACCGTCGGCGATGGCGTCGAACACCGTCTTGTCGTTGGCCAGGCCCTCGCGGGTCTGGTCGACCGCGGCGATCTTGACCGTGGCGCCGATCTCGACCGTGCCGGAGTCCGGCTTGTCGCGGCCTTCGATCATCTTGAACAGCGTCGACTTACCGGCGCCGTTGGGACCGATGATGCCGACGATGGCGCCCGGCGGGATGCTGAAGCTGACGTTGTCCATCAGCAGCTTGTCGCCGAAGGCCTTGCTGACGTTGTGGAACTCGATGACCTTGTCGCCCAGGCGCTCGCCGGGCGGGATGAAGATTTCCTGGGTCTCGTTGCGGCGCTGGTATTCGACGCTCGCCATCTCCTCGTAGCGGGCCAGACGCGCCTTCGACTTGGCCTGGCGTGCCTTGGGGTTCGAGCGCGCCCATTCCAGTTCGGTCTTCATCGCCTTCTGGTGCGCAGCTTCCTGCTTGGCCTCCTGCGCCAGGCGTTCGCCCTTCTGCTCCAGCCAGGAGGAGTAGTTGCCCTTCCAGGGGATGCCGTGGCCGCGGTCGAGTTCGAGGATCCACTCGGCGGCGTTGTCGAGGAAGTAGCGGTCGTGGGTGACGGCCACCACGGTGCCGGGGAAGCGG
>JARRBR010000146.1 GCA_029982755.1 Rhodocyclaceae bacterium | reverse complement strand
CACCGTGAAGACCTGCGTCGGCGCCGAGCACTGCCGCTTCGGCACCCAGCTGGCGATGGACATGGGGGTCAAGCTCGAGAAGATGCTGTTCGACATGTACGCGCCGCATAAGGTCAAGCTCGCGGTGTCGGGCTGCCCGCGAAACTGCGCCGAGGCCGGCATCAAGGACGTGGGCGTGATCGGCGTCGATTCCGGCTACGAGCTCTACGTCGGCGGCAACGGCGGCATCAAGACCGAGGTCGCGCAGTTCCTGTGCAAGGTCGGCACCGACGAGGAGGTCATGGAGTATTCCGGCGCCTTCCTGCAGCTCTACCGCGAGGAGGGCTGGTACCTGGAACGCACCGTGCATTGGCTGGCCCGCGTCGGCCTCGACCACGTCAAGGCCAGGGTGGTCGAGGACGGCGACAACCGCCGCCGCCTGCACGCGCGCCTGCTCGACGCGCTGAAGGACGCCCGCGACCCCTGGCAGACCAGCCGCGAGGGCGAGGCCGTCAAGCAGTTCATTCCGCTCCGGGTCGAGGCCTGAACCGCCGCATCCCGCATCCCATCCGTCAGCCCATCCCGCATGCCACCCCTCACGCCCAAGGACCCATCACCATGACCGACTGGACACGCATCTGCCCGCTGGACGACATCCCCCGCCTCGGCGCCCGCGTGGTGCAGCGCGCCGGCGGCGCGGACATCGCCCTCTTCCGCACCGCCGGGGACGAGGTCTTCGCGCTGCACGACCGGTGCCCGCACAAGGGCGGGCCGCTGTCGCAGGGCATCGTGCACGGACGCAAGGTGACCTGCCCGCTGCACGGCTGGAACTTCGACCTGCAGGACGGCGAGGCGGTGGCGCCCGACACCGGACGCTGCGCTCGCCTCGCGGTGAAGCTCGAGGGCGGCCAGGTCTTCCTCGCCCTCTGAGCGCGCGCCCTCCGCTCCGATCGCTCCCTGCGGGCGCATACGCGCGCCGCTCGCGCTAGCATTGCGTACTCGCGCGCGAACGGCCGCATCCGGCCGCACGACGCGCTCGCACGCCGGCGTGGCGGAGATCGAGAGGACGACATGAAGCTTCTGCTGGTTGAAGACGACCCGACCCTGGCCGAGGTCATCGCCGAATTCCTGCGCGGCCAGGGCGACGAGGTCACGGTCGAGGACGACGGCATGCGCGCCGACCGCCTGCTGCAGGAGCAGCCCTTCGACTTCGTGCTGCTCGACCTCGGCCTGCCCGGGCTGGGCGGCTACGAGGTGGTGCGTCGCGTGCGCAAGCGCGGCCAGCGCATGCCGGTGATCCTGATCACCGCGCGCGATGCGCTCGACGACCGTATCTACGGCCTCGACCTCGGCGCCGACGACTACCTGGTCAAGCCCTTCGAGCTCGCCGAACTGAGCGCGCGCATGCGCGCGGTGCTGCGCCGCGGCGGGACGAGCGCCGAACCCGCGCTCGGCTTCGGCCCGCTGGTGCTGGACATCGAGGGCCGGCTCGCCGAGCTGGGGGGCGAGCCGCTCGCCCTCAGCGGCCGCGAGTGGGAGGTGCTCGAGGCCCTGGTGCGCGCCGACGGCCGCACCGTCGCGCGCGAGCGCCTGCAGGGCGACGGCAGCGGCAATGCGCTCGAGGTCTACATCTCGCGCCTGCGCCCGCGCCTGCAGGCAGCCGGACTGGTGATCCGCACGGTGCGCGGCTTCGGCTACCGGCTCGAACGCGTCAAGGAGCGCCGCGACGGTGCATATTAGCCTTCGCCGCAAGCTGCTCAGCGCGCTGGCGGCGCCGTCCGCGGTGCTGCTGGTCACCGCCGGCGCAGTCGCCTACAGCAGCGCGAAATGGGTGGTGGGCAACGCCTACGACGGCAACCTGGTGAACCTCGCCCAGGCCATCGCCACCCATGTGCATGCCGCCCCCGACGGCCTGACCCTGGCCCTCTCGCCCGAGGTCGAGGCGGTGCTGCGCACCGACAGCGTCGACCGCATCTACTTCCGCGTGCGCGACGCACAGGGCCGGCTGCTCGGCGGCGATGCCGAGCTGCCGACCCTGGACGAGACCGACGCCCTGTCCAGCCTGCCCGTGCCCTACACGCCGGTGGGCCGGGAAACCCCGCCGCGCCCGCCGATACCGGCGGGCCGCCCGCTGTTCCGCGACCTCGCCCACGCTGGCCAGCCGATCCGCGCGGTCCGCCTGTACCGCGAGAACGGCGCCGGCGGCTTCTACGTCACGGTCGCGGAGACCCTGGGCAAGCGCGACGCGGCGATGGACAGCCTGGTGACCGGCTTCGCCTGGGCCGGCGCGCTGCTGCTGATCGCCGCCGCGGTGGCGGCGCGCTTCGGCATCCCGAGCGGGCTGGCGCCGCTCCAGCGCCTGGAGGACTCGCTGCGCGCGCGCTCCGGCACCGACCTGTCGCCGATCGACCCCGCCCGGGCGCCGCGCGAGGTGCGCGAGGTGGTCGGCGCGCTCAACGGCCTGCTCGACCGGCTGCGCGCGGCGAACGCCCAGCAGCGCGAGTTCCTGCAGGATGCCGCGCACCAGCTGCGCACCCCGCTCGCCGGCCTGCAGATGCAGCTCGAGCTGCTCGAGGCGCAGCCCGCGGACGCCAGCGCGCGTGCCCGCCTGCGCCAGTCGGTCGCCCGCGTCACCCGGCTCGCCAACCAGCTGCTGGCGCTCGCCCGCGCCGAGGCCGGCGGGCGCCTGATCGCCGACGCGACCGAGGTCGACCTCGCCGCGCTGATCGACGCCATGGTCGAGGACTGGGTGGACCGCGCCGACGCGCGCGCCATCGACCTCGGCGTCGAGCGCGAGCCGGTGCGCGTGCACGGCGACCCGACCCTGCTGCAGGAGCTGATCGCCAACCTGATGGACAACGCCCTCAAGTACGGGCGCAGCGGTGGTGTGGTCGGCCTGCGCTGCGTGCGGCAGGGCGCACAGGTGCTGATCGAGGTGTGCGACGACGGTCCCGGCATTCCGCCGGCGGTGCGCGAGCAGGTCTTCGAGCGCTTCTACCGCCACGCCGGCAGCCAGGCGAGCGGCAGCGGGCTCGGGCTGTCGATCGCGCGCGAGATCGTGCGCAGCCACGGCGGGCAGATCGCGATCGCCGACGGCGAGGCCAATGGCCAGGGCGGCCGCGGCACCTGCGTGCGCGTCGTGCTGCCCATCGGGCCCCTCGCCTGATCCAGCCGGCGCCCCGCGTGTAAAAGGACCGCGGGGCGGTGAGCCTGCGCCCACCGCCCCGCGGTCCTGCGTGCTGTCCGTCGGCACCCTCGCGGATGCCGGCGGGCAGGTCTGCTGCTTAGTGCGCCGAAGCCGCCGCGGCGCCGATGCCGGTCTCCGAGCGCACCTTCTGCGCCAGGTAGCCGGCCCGGTCGGCCTTGGCACGCGGGCTGCTGTCGAGGATCGAGAACAGCCAGATGCCGATGAAGCCCGCGGCCATCGAGAACAGCGCCGGCGAAGCGTAGGGGAACAGCGCCGAGCCCTTGGGGTTGCCGAGCGTGGCTTCCCACACCGAGGGCGACACGATGGTCAGCACCACCGCGGTGATCAGGCCGATGAAGCCGCCGATGGTCGCGCCGCGGGTGGTGCAGTCCTTCCACAGCACCGACATGAACAGCACCGGGAAGTTGGCCGAGGCGGCGATCGCGAAGGCCAGCGACACCATGAAGGCGATGTTCTGCTTCTCGAAGGCGATGCCCAGCACCACGGCGACGAAGCCCAGCACCAGGGTGGTGATGCGCGACACGCGCAGCTCGGCGGCCGAGTCGGCGTTGCCCTTCTTGAACACCGTGGCGTACAGGTCGTGCGACACCGCCGAGGCGCCCGACAGGGTCAGGCCGGCCACCACCGCGAGGATGGTCGCGAACGCCACCGCCGAGATGAAGCCCAGGAACACGTTGCCACCGACCGCGTTGGCGAGGTGGATCGCCGCCATGTTGCTGCCGCCGATCAGGCCGCCCTTGGCATCGAGGAAGCCCGGGTTGGTCGACACCAGCACGATCGCGCCGAAGCCGATGATGAAGGTCAGGATGTAGAAGTAGCCGATCCAGGTGGTCGCCCAGAACACCGACTTGCGGGCTTCCTTGGCGTCCGGCACGGTGAAGAAGCGCATCAGCACGTGCGGCAGGCCGGCGGTACCGAACATCAGCGCCATGCCGAAGGAGATCGCCGAGATCGGATCCTTGATGAAGGAGCCCGGGCCCATGATCGACTGGCCGATGGTGGAGGCCTCGGCCGCGCTCTTGCCGGCGGCGGTCGCCACTTCGGTCTTCACGCGCACCGCGTCGGCGAACATCGCCTCGGGCGAGAAGCCGTAGTTCAGCAGCACCATGAAGGCCATGAAGCTTGCGCCGGCGAGCAGCAGGCAGGCCTTGATGATCTGCACCCAGGTGGTCGCGGTCATGCCGCCGAACAGCACGTAGATCATCATCAGCGCGCCGACGATGACCACCGCCATCCAGTACTCGAGGCCGAACAGCAGCTTGATGAGCTGGCCGGCGCCGACCATCTGCGCGATCAGGTAGAAGGCGACCACGACCAGGGTGCCCGAGGCCGCGAAGGCGCGGATCGGGGTCTGCTGGAAGCGGTAGGCGGCGACGTCGGCGAAGGTGAACTTGCCGAGGTTGCGCAGGCGCTCCGCCATCAGGAAGGTGATCACCGGCCAGCCGACCAGGAAGCCGATCGAGTAGATCAGGCCGTCGTAGCCGCTCGCCATCACCGCCGCGGAAATACCCAGGAAGGAGGCCGCCGACATGTAGTCGCCGGCGATCGCCAGGCCGTTCTGGAAGCCGGTGATGCCCCCCCCGGCGGTGTAGAAGTCCGCCGCCGACTTGGTCTTGGAGGCCGCCCACTTGGTGATGTACAGCGTGCCGAGGACGAACACGCCGAACATCATGATGGCCGTCCAGTTGGTGGCCTGCTTCTCGGCCTGGCCGAGGTCGCCGCCCGCGGCCAGCGCCAGCGAGGACAGCAGGGCGAGCGCGATGCCGCCCGCGAGTTTCATGTTCGCGCCGCTCATTTGCCGGCCTCCTCGACGATTTCGCGGGTCAGCTGGTCGAACTCGGAGTTCGCGCGCCGCACGTAGAAGCCGGTGATCAGGACGGTGAAGAAGATCACCCCGAGTCCGACCGGGATGCCGACGGTCATCACGCCCTCGCCCAGACGGGCGGCGAGCACTTCCTTGTTGAAGGCGATGATCGCGATGTAGCCGTAGTACACGACCATCATGATCGCGGTCAGGATCCAGCCGAAGCTGGAGCGCGTGCCCACAAGTTTCTGGTACTTGGGGTTGGCGGCGATTTTTGTCGCCAGATCGTTTTCCATATCTCCCTCCTTCAGCGGTGAAAGGACCGGACGCCTGCCCGGTTGCACGCACCTTAGGAGGAGAGACTTACGTTCTGCTTACGCACGCATAAAAATTTTCTTTAATTACAGATACTTAACAGTTTCTTAATGCAATCTTAAGAACCTCGCCATCCCCCGGCAGGAAACGCCGGAACGCCGCCGGCAGCGGCGCGTTCTCCAGGCTGCGCTGGGTGAACAGGAAGCGCCCATCGCACACGAAGCCGAGGTCCGCCCAGTCCACGTCGTTCAGCGCGTCGCGGAAGGCCTCGAGGTCGACATCCGCGCGGCGCGGAAACACCGCCATCACCGCGCCGTCGTAGTCGGTGCACGGATGCACGAAGAACGGTCTGGCCACCCGCGTCCTGCCATTCACGTACACCCGCGGCTGCGTGCTGCGGTAGTGCATCCGCCCCCACATCCACCAGTTCGACTCGTCGAATTTCGTCACCTTGCGCTGCAGCAGGCGCGCCTTGTGCGGCTGCAGCACCGCCGGAGCCGGCTCGCCCGGCTCGGTCCAGATCATGCGCCGGGTGTGGCCGGTGCTGACCGTGGACGAGCACACGAAGTCACGGCTGCCGTGCACCGGGTCGGCGTACAGATCGTCCGCGCCCGACACCGCGCCGACCTTGACGAAGGCCACGTCGGACAGACGCAGCGGATAGTCGCCGCGGGCGAACATCAGGTGGCCGCCGGCCTCGACGAAGTGGCGCTCCACCCACGCCGGCGCGGCGAGCGCGGCGTCGAGCGCGTCGCCGACGCCGATCTCGCAGTAGCGCAGGCTGCGCTCGCTGCGGCCCTTCTCGAAGCGCCAGATCAGGCAGTTCGGCACCGCATCGGGGAACACGCGCGCATCGCCCAGCTCGATCGCATCGGTGATCGAGCCCGCCTCGAACAGCAGGCGGTTGAGCTTCACCGCCGAAGTCGCCTTCAGGAAGTCGCGCGGGGTGATGAAGATCAGCTCGCCGCCCGGCTTCAGGTGGCGCAGGCACTTGTCGATGAAGAACAGGTAGAGGTTGGCGCGCTTGTCCAGGCAGGCGCCGTAGCGGCCGCGCGCGATCAGCGCCCGGGTCGGCTCCGGGATGTCCTGGAAGCGTACGTAGGGCGGATTGCCGATGATGGTGTCGAACTGCTCGCGCTCGGGGTAGGCGAAGAAATCGAGCGCCTGCGCGCCGGGCGGGCAGTGGTCGGGGTCGAGCTCCAGCCCCACCGCGCCGGGCAGATGGCGCAGGAAGGCGCCGTCGCCGCACGAGGGCTCGAGCACGCGACCGTGGTTGCGGCGCAGCGCGAGCATCGCGCGCACCACCGGCTCGGGGGTGAAGATCTGGCCGAGGGCGGCGACATCGCGCAGGCCGAGGGCGAGCTGATCAGGCATGGGGCGCTCCGCGGCGGGGAACCACCCGGGGGGAGCGGGAATCAAGGCAGGCAGACATGGGCGGCGATGTTACCAAGGCCGCCGCCCGCCGGGGCGGCCTGCCGCGCGATACGAGCCGCTCCATCCCCTGGCCCCGAGCCGCCCGGCGGCGCGCACCCGGACTTCGCCGCGATGCCTGCACCCCTGACGCATGCACCTCCTCTGCACGCCTCCCCGCCCGACGCGGACGCGCTGCTGCGCCTGGTCGACGAGGTCGTCCGCGAGCTGCAGCCCGGCACCACGCGCCACGCCGGCCTCGACAGCGCCCTGGACCGCGAGCTCGGTCTCGACAGCCTGAGCCGCGTCGAGCTGCTCGCCCGCATCGAGCGCCGCTTCGCCCTGCGCCTGCCGACCGAGGTGCTCGCCGCGGCCGAGACGCCGCGCGACCTGCTGCGCGCGCTGGCGCAGGCCGCCCAGGCTCCCGCGCCAACTTGATATAATATATAACTTATTAATGAAACCAAAAACAAGATTAAAAACACAGAAACAGCATAGAAATATATAGTCGCTATTTTGTCATACAGCTTGG
>JARRBR010000026.1 GCA_029982755.1 Rhodocyclaceae bacterium | reverse complement strand
GCGGCGGAGAACCCTCGCCGGCCGCGGCGATCGAAGTACCTAGTCGGGGAAAACAAGTCGGCGCCGGAAAGGCGCACATCGAGACCGCGGAGCGCAGCGCTTCCGCACGGAGGAGGAGTCCCTCATGAAACACAGGCAGTTCGCCCTCGCATTCGCCTTTCTCTGCTTCGGCGGTGTGACCCAGGCCCAGGATGCCAAGGCCGCGGCCAAGACCGGCGAGTCGGACAAGCCGCTCTACACCGTCGTCGATGGCTACAAGGTCGACGCCGACACCCTGCAGGGTTTCAAGACCTGGCGTGCGGCGGCCTGTGACCGGTGTCATGGTGCCAATCAGGAAGGCATGGTCGGCCCCTCGCTGATCGAACGCCTGAAGATCCTGACCAAGGAGGAATTCGTCACCGTCGTGCGCGACGGCCGACTCGAGAAGGGCATGCAGAGCTTTGGCAACGACCCGCGCGTGATGGACAACATCGACAAGCTGTATGCGTATCTGAAGGGACGCTCGGACGGCGCGATCACCCGCTCGCGCGTGACCGGCATCGAATGACGGCCCATGGCCTGCAAGGAGTCGCGATGACCGAGCTTCATCCCCAATCATTTCCAGGGGCCCGGTGCATGCATCGCCTCGCCGCCCGCAGCCTTGCCGCATGCGCGGGCGCGGTGCTGCTGGCAGCCGCGCCCGCCGCGGTCGCCGCCGAAGGCAAGGCCAACGGTCGGGACGCGCTGCGCGTGTGCCAGGATCCGAACAACCTGCCCTTCGCCAACGACAGGAACGAGGGCTTCGAGAACCGCATCGCCGAGCTGCTGGGCAAGCATCTGGGCGTGCCGGTGAGCTACTTCAACTACCCGCAGCGCTTCGCCTTCATCCGCAACACCCTGCGCTACAAGCTCCCGGGCGAGGACTACCCCTGCGACGTGATCATCGGCGTGCCGGTGGGCTTCGACCAGGTCGCCGTCACCAAGCCCTACTACCACTCGACCTACGCGATGGTCTTCCCGCAGGGCAAGGGCCTGGACGAGGTCGACAGCGTCGATGCCTTCCTCGCGCTCGGCCCGGAGCGCCTGTCGAAACTGCGCATCGGCCTCTACGACAAATCGCCGGTCTCGAGGTGGATGGACCACCACAACCTCGTCGACCAGGGCGTGCCCTACCAGACCATCAACGTGGCCATGGACCACTACGTCGGCGACATCATCGACAAGGATCTCGTCGGCGGGAAGATCGACGTCGCCATCGTCTGGGGCCCGGTCGCGGGCTATTACGCCAACAAGTTCGACCCGCCGCTGAGGGTGGTGCCGATGAAATCCGAGCCGGGCGTGCAGTTCGACTTCGCCTTCGGCATGGGCATCCGCCGCGGCGAACCGGAATGGAAGGCGCAGCTCGAGGGCTTCCTCGACACCCACCAGACCGAGATCGCCGAGATCCTGAAGGCCTACCACGTACCCCTGGTCGAGCCCGGCCAGCAGGTCGTCAGCAACTGAGTCCGCTGCACGGGACGGTGCGCCGCCGGCGCCCGTCCCGTCGCCGAACCGCAGGAAGCCCATGCGCCCCTTACCTCGCTCCACCTTCGCCGCCCGCCTTGCCCTGCTTGCGGCCACGCTGTTGCCAGCGCTCGCATCGACCGCCCATGCGCAATCGTCCGCGCCCGAAACCGGCAAGCAGGACTACTCCGAGGCCGAACGCATCATCTTCATGACCGAGCATCTGGGCACACTGCAGCCGCCGCAGACGCTCGCCTACCGCTTCAACCGCCACGGCTCGCTGGAGGCCGACTTCGAGGACCGCGTGACGCTGCGCCTGTCCCCGACCACGGCCGGCGCCTGCTGCAACGGCGAGGCGGACTTCCTCAGCGCCGAACACCGCCTCGCCCTGCCCCAGGTCGAGGACGCCCGCGCCAATCCGGTGATCCTGTACTTCCTCGAGCACGACGTGCGCGACATGAGCCGGCTCACCAAGGGCCAGCAGAATCACTTCCGCAAGCGCATCCGGATGGCGATCTACCAGGGCGCCCGCGTCGAAGAGCGCGCGCTCGAATACCTCGGCCGTCCGATCACCGCCCGCGAGGTCGTCATCGACCCCTACGCGGACGATCCCAACCGCGCGCGCTTCGAGCAGTACGCCGACAAGCAATACGTGTTCTGGCTGTCGGACGCGGTGCCGGGTGGCGTGTTCGGCATCGCCAGCCGCATGAATGCCAAGGAGGCCGGCGCGGAACCGCTGATGGTCGAGGAGATGTATCTCGAAGGCGCGACCCCGCCCGATCTGAGCGCGCTCGCGCGCCGCTGAACAAGGAGACACGCATCATGAAAACCTGGACCCGGCCGCTCGCCGGTCTCGCCTTCGCCACGCTCGCCGCCCTCGGCAGCCAACCCGCCGCGGCCAACGACTTCCCCACCACGGAGCGCGTGAGCTTCGTGCTCGAGTGCATGCACGACCACCCCGGCCCCGAGTTCGAGATGTCGAGCAAGTGCTCCTGCGCCCTGGACGCCATCGCCGCCGAGATCACGTTCGACGAGTACCGCACCATGCACACCGCGGCGCTGGCCAACTCGATCAGCGGCGAGCGCGGGGGCTACTACCGCGGCAAGCACTGGCGCGGCGAGGTGCGTAAGTACGACACGGTGGTCGCCAAGGCCAAGCAGGGCTGCTTCATCGACACCACGGCGGTGCGGCGCTGAGTCCGGCGCGCTGGGGCTACGCCCGGTATACCGCCGCGCCGCGCCGACATGAGCCCCCGCGCCTGCAGTCTGCGCCATTCGATCGCCGTCCTCGCGCTGGCATGGGCGGGTCAGTGCGGCGCGTCGCCGGCGATCGAGCCGCTCCCGGTGGAGGAGATCGCCCCCGGCGTCCATGTCCACACCGGCCACCAGGCGACCTGGCCCGGTGCGCGTGGCGATGAGGTCGAGGGCGACGTCGCCGGCCTCGGCTTCGTGGTCGGGACGCGCTGCGTCGCGGTGATCGACACCGGCGGCAGTCCCGCCCTCGGCCAGCGCCTGCTCGCCGCCGTACGCCGCGCCACGCCGCAGCCGGTGTGCTACGTCATCAACACCCATGTGCATCCGGACCACACGCTCGGCAACGCCGCCTTCGCCGCGCTCGAACCGCGGCCGCGCTTCGTCGGCCACGCCCGGCTGAAGGCCTCGCTCGCGGCGCGCGCGCCCTTCTACCGCGAGGCGCTGGCGCGCGACCTCGGGATCGCCACCGGCGAGGACGACATCGTGTATCCGGACTTCGAGGTCGAGGGCAACGCCGAACTCGATCTCGGCGACCGCCGCCTGCTGCTGCAGGCCTGGCCCACCGCGCACACCGACAACGACCTCTCCGTGCTCGACCAGTCCAGCGCGACGCTGTTCGCCGGCGACCTGCTGTTCATCGGCCACCTGCCGGTCATCGACGGCCGGCTGCTGGGCTGGCTGGAGGTCATGGACCGCCTCGCGCGCACACAGGCGAAGCGCGTCGTGCCCGGCCACGGCGGGCCGACCGCCGACTGGCGGGCCGCGCTCGACAGGCAGCGCCGCTATCTGGAAGGCGTGCGCGACGGTATCCGCGAGGCGCTCGCCGGCAAACGAACCATCGCCGACGCGGTCGAATCACTTGCGCACACCGGCATCGACGGCTGGCTGCTGACGGCGGACTTCCACCGCCGCAACCTCACCGCCGCCTACGCCGAACTCGAATGGGAAGACTAGGGCCGTCGGCCCGCGGAGGACGCATGAACACGCTCATATCGCTGCTGCTCGCCGCGCTGCTCACCCTCGGCCTGGCCGGCCCGGCGCAGGCGCAGCAGAAGTCCGATCCCGACAACCCGGACGCCAACGCGACCTGGCAGCAGATGCGCACGTCGATGTTCCAGGATCGCGCGATCACGACGCCCGCCGATGCGGTCCTGAGCCTGGAGGCGCCCGAGCGCGCCCAGGACGCCGCCATCGTGCCGATCTCGATCCGCACCCACGTCGAGCAGCGCCCGGAGCGCTACATCGAGCGCGTCTACCTGATGATCGACAACAACCCCTCGCCGATGGGCGCGGTCTTCCACTTCACGCCGAAGAGCGGACGCGCCGACATCGAGACCCGGGTGCGCATCGACGCCTACACCCACGTGCGCGCGATCGCCGAGATGAACACCGGCGAGCTCTACATGGCCACCCGTTTCGTCAAGGCCTCGGGCGGCTGCTCCGCGCCGCCGGGCAAGGACATGCAGGCGGCGATGGCGAGCCTGGGCAAGATGCGCTTCCGTGTCGAGGGCGAGGTCGAGCCCGGCAAGCCGGCGCTGGCGCAGCTGATGATCAGCCACCCGAACAACTCCGGCCTGGTCATGGACCAGCTCACCCGTATGTATACCCCGGCCTACTTCGTGCGCCGCATCCAGGTCAGCTACGCGGGCGAGCCGGTGCTGAGCGCCGACGTGGATTTCTCGATCAGCGAGAACCCGAACTTCCGCTTCTACTTCGTCCCCACCGGCGAAGGCGAGCTCAAGGCCGAGGTCATCGACACCAACGACCTGCGCTTCGAGACGGCGGTGAAGGTCGGGGCCGGAAGCTGACTACGAACCGGCTTGCGGACGACGGGTGCGGCATGGCCGCCCCGCTCACAGTCCGTAGCGCGGGTTCGCCTGGCGCTTCTCGTCCATGTCGCGCACCAGGAAGCGGATGGCGCGGATCCAGCTCTCGTCGTTGTTGCCGCGCATGTCCACCGACTTGACGAGCGCGACGCGATTGGTCGCGACCTCGCGGATCTCGATATTGACGTTGAGGATCAGATTGCTGACCTTCTGCACCCAGCCCGCCGCGACGTAGCGCGTGCCCATGCCGGCGCCGATCTCGTCCACGCAGTGCGGGCAGCGATACAGGAACTCCACCCTGCCGCGCACGTGGTCGATCAGCGCCTGATGCGGCGCGTTGTCGACCAGGGTGTACAGCCCGCGCTGGCCGATCTGGACGCGGAACTCGTCCTCGATCATCTTCAGCCGCGCCTGCTGGGCGTCGTGGCGGGTTGCGTCGGGATGATCCTCGAGCAGTTCGAAGCCGAGCATGGCGAGGGTCGGCGCCGCCGCATCCGCCGCACGGGCCGCAGCGCCGAAGGCGACGGAGACGGCGAGGAACACGAGCAGGGCCAGGCTGGAACGGAAAGACGGGATGCGAAGGACGATGGCGGTCATTGAATCTCTCCTCGGGATGGCGACAGGGCAGACGCATGAAGCAGGCTGGTAGTGGTTCTTGGGGGAGCCGTCCTTCCGGAAGCGGCTCGTGTGCGACGAGTTCGTGCGGGAGCGGGCCTGGCCACCATCGGTGTCCGCCCGAGGACCCATTCGCGGCCAGGTCCAGACCCGCGCGCTCTCCTCCCATCGGCGCTGCGGCCCGCTGGGTGCTCTGGCTCGCGGCACTGCTCGTGCTCGCGATGGTGGCGCCCGGCACGCGGGCGCAGGAGGCGCTGACGCTGGCCGAGGGCGTGCATGTCTTCGTCGGCGACACCGGCGAGCCCTCGCCGGCCAACCGCGGGCGCATCGGCAACATCGGCTTCGTGGTCGGCGACCGCGGCACGGTGATGATCAACGCCGGCGCCTCCTACCGCCACGGCCGCGCCCTGCTCGCCGCCGCCGAGCGCATCGGCGGCAAGCCGGTGGTGCTGGTGGTGCTGACCCAGCCGGTGCAGGAATTCGTGCTGGGCGCGGCGGCCTTCGCCGACCAGGGCATCCCGGTGCTGGCCCACCGCGCCAGCGCGGAGCTGATCGCCGCCCGCTGCGAGAACTGCGTGCACAACCTGCGCGCGCTGCTCGGCGAGGACGAGATGGCGGGCACTCGCCCCCAGCCTCCGGATCAGCGCATCGAGGCCAGCACGACGATCGAGGCCGGCGGTCGCGACCTCGAGCTGATTCATCCCGGCTGGGGCAGTTCGCCCGGCGATCTCGTGGTGCGCGACGCACGGAGCGGCGTCGTGTTCGCCGGAACGCTGGTCGCAGTCGGTCGCGTGCCCGAACTGCGCGACGGTGATCCTGCGGGCTGGCTTGACGCCCTCGCCCGGTTGCAGGCGCTGGCGCGCACGGGCTCCGGCCGCATCGTGCCCGGCTACGGGCCGCCCGTTTCCGCCGACGCCCTCGACGCCACGCGCGACTACATCGCCGACACCGAGGCGCGCGTGCGCGCGTTGTTCGACACCGGCACGCCGCTGTCGGCGATGGTGCAGGCGGCTCACCTGCCCCGCTACGCCGGCTGGGCCGTGTACGAACCGGTCCACGGCCGCAACGTCCAGTTGCGCTATCTCGCCCACGAGCGGGCCGCGCTGGCGCAGTGAGGTCCGGCGATCACCGACCCACTCGACCACCGCTCCATGCCCGCACCTATCCATGGGCGCGCTCGGGCGCCCGAGCCGGCGCGAGAACATGACAGTACGCTGCCCAGGTCCGCCAGTCATGGCGCCGGAACCCGCGCGATGAACTGGCCGAAGGCGCGCGGGCCGTCGCCGGTGCGCGCCTCGCCGACCACCTGCAGCGTCGCGGCATCGATGCGCACCAGACTGTTGTCGAACCAGTTCGCGACATAGACGCTGGCGCCGTCGTCCGAGGCGGCGACGCCCTCCGGATACTCCCCGGTGGGCACATCAGCGATCCTTTCCCAAGTGGCCAGATCGATCACCGACACCGTGCCCGCGTACTGGTTGGTGACGAAGGCGCGACCGCCGGCGAAGGCCACCGCGTAGGGGCGCTCGCCCACCGCGATCGTGGCGCGCCGCACGCGGCGGGCGACGTCGATCACCGTGACCGCATCGGCGCCGACATCGGTACTCAGCACATGCGCGCCATCCGGCGTGAAGCCGATGCCGAAGGGCCGTGCGCCGGTCGGCACGGTCGCGACGAGGCTGTTGTCGGCGGTGGCAAACAGCGACACCTGGCCGCTGTCGCGATCGGCCGAAGCGAGCAGGCTGCCGTCGGGCGACAGCGCCAGCCCCGAGGGCGAGGCGCCGGTCTTCAGCTCGGCGATGCGCGCCCCGGTGTCGGGGTCGACGACGAAGATCCGCCCCGCATACCAGTCGGCGACGTACAAGGGCTTGCCCGAGGGGTGGACCGCGATGCCCAGCGGGCCGCCCTCGAGCGCGATGCGGCGCAGCACGGCGGGCGGATCGGTGGCGAGCACGGTGACGAAGGCGCCCTCGGGGCTGCTCACATAGACCCGGCGCCCGTCGGGCGCGGCCGCCACGCCGGCGGGCTTGCCGGGGACCGCCAGGGTGGCGAGCACCTTCATCTGCGGCAGCGCCACCACCGAGACGGTCTGCGCCGACTGGTTCGTGACGAAGGCGCGCTCGTCCGCCTGGGCCACCGGGAGTGCGCACAGGCCGGCAGCGAGCAGGCTGGCCCGGAGCAAGCGCGCCCTCACTGCGTCCTCACTTCTCCATCTCCGCCTTCAGCGCATCGAGACCGCCCTTGTACACCCCGGTCACCGCGTCGATCGCCGCCTGGTCGTTGAGCTCCGGCGGCGGATCGTTGTTCGGGAAGCCGCGGTAGAAGGCGCCGCGCCACTGCACCTTCGACTTGCCCTCGCCATCGGCGGTCACGGTCAGGTGCGCGGTGTAGTTGGTCACCGGCAGCACCTTCACGTCGACCTCGGTGATCTTGTACGAGTAGGTCTTGCCCTCGGCGTTGTAGCGGGTGAGCTGCTCGGCGATCTTCGGGTCGCCCTCGCCCTTGAGGGTCAGCACGCGGTTGGCGCCGACCTCGTTGCCGCCCTGCCCTTCGGTGCGCGCCACCGCCGGGTGCCACGACATGTCGTGGAAGTTCGCCACCCGCGCCCACACCTTGTCGGCCGGCGCGGCGATGTCCACCGTCAGCTCGACCTTCTGCCGGCTCGGCCCGTGCGCCCAGGCGCTGCCGGCGAATACCGCGGACAAGGCCACCACCAGTACATCCCTGCGAGTCAGTCTCATGTCGTCTCCACCATCGTTGTCGTCATCGAGGACAGCATGGCCGGCGGCGCCTGCGCGCAGGACGCCGCCGGCCGGATTCAGCCCGGTTTTCCGGTGCGTTTGAGCATCCCGCGCTGCGGGTCGTAGCCCCAGGCGGCGAGGAGAAAGAAAGCCACCAGGCAGCCGGCGACGATGGCCAGCGACTGCACCGCCACCTGCCCGTGCAGTGCGAAGCGCGTCGCCTCCACCGCGTGGGTGAAGGGGTTCCAGGTGGCCAGCAGGTGGATCACCGCCGCGCCCGACTCCTCCAGCTTCCACAGCGGGTAGAGCGCGGGCGAGATGAAGAACATCGGGAAGATGACGAAGTTCATCGTGCCGGCAAAGTTCTCGAGCTGGCGGATGTTGACCGACAGCAGCAGCCCGAGCGCGCCCAGCATCATCCCCGACAGCACCAGCACCGGCAGCGCGTAAAGCCAGCCGGAAAACGGCACCTCGACCTCGAACAGCGCCGCGATCGCCAGGAACACGTAGGCCTGCAGCACCGACAGCAAGGTGCCGGCGAGCAGCTTGCAGAACAGCAGGTACCAGCGCGGCAAGGGCGCGGTGAGCAGCAGGCGCATCACCCCCATCTCGCGGTCGTACACCATCGCCAGCGAGGACTGCATGCCGTTGAACAGCAGCACCATGCCCAGCAGGCCGGGCACGATGTAGGTCTGGTACGGGATGTAGGTGTCGTAGGGCGGGATGATCGACACCCCGAACACGTTCTGGAAGCCGGCGGCGAACACCACCAGCCAGAGCAGCGGGCGGACCAGCGCCGAGGCCAGCCGCCCGCCCTGGCGGACGAACTTGGCGACCTCGCGGCTGGTGACGGCCTGCAGCGCAAGCCAGGCGTGGGCGGGCCTCATCGCATCCTCACGGCTTGCACTGGCTGTCGCGCCGGTCGAAGCCGAGCGTGTCCATGTTGTTGGTCTGGTGCAGGAAACCCTGGATCGGCGCGCGCTCGATCACCGCGTTGTGGGTGGCGATCAGGATCGGCTGGCGCAGCTGGCGGTCCCAGTCGCGGAAGTACAGGCGGTTGCCCTTGAAGCCGTCGATGGTGATCTCCTCGCCGCCGAGGTAGGCGACGAGCTTGTCGAAGGGCGCGTTCCCGGTGCGCACCACCGCCTCCACCACCGCCTTCACCGCAATCCACGCCGCCCAGTCGGCGCTGCCCATGTGGCGCCCGGCCTGCTTCTCGAAGCGGCTGGTGAGCTGCGGCGCGCCGTGACGCGGCCAGGCCCAGTGCCAGGCCTCGGCGACCAGGCCTTCGGCGCCCACCACCGGGCGCGGGCGCACGGTGTCGTAGGGCACCATGCGCGCGAACTCGCCGTCGCTGTCGGCGACGAACACCACGTCGTAATCGCTGCCCGCGGTGAGCAGGCCGACGTTGCCGAGCTCGCGCTGGCGCGGGTCGTTGCTGAGCAGGAAGTCCTTCCTGGCGACGATCTTCAGGCCGAGCCGGCGCGCGGAGTTCTCGAAGGCGGCGGCGATCAGCTTGTCGTCATCCAGCGGGCCCTGCAGCAGCAGCACGTTGCGCCACTTCTTCGCCACCAGGAACTGGGCGAGCGCGTCGGTCTGCATGCCGTGGTTGGGCAGCGTGTGGTACAGGTGGGGCTGGCACTGCGCCTGGCGCAGGGCATCGTCAGCCGCCGAGACGTTGAACAGCAGCAGTTCCCGCCCGCGGGTGGCGGCGGCGACCTCGGCCACCACCTTGCCCGGGGCGTCGATCAGGAAGTAGCGCACGCCCTCGGCGTGCAGCTTGTCGAGCTCGGCCACCAGCGCCGCGGCATCGGCACCGCGCGCACGCACCAGGTCGAAGCTCACCCCCAGCGCCTGGCCGACGAAGCGCGCCTCGCGCAGCGCCACCTCGGCACCGGCGAAGGGCGGGCCGAAGGGGCGCGACAGCGTGCGGTAGAAGGCCTTGCGCTCGTCGTAGCGCGCGTCCTTGTTCAGCTCGAGGTAGCCGAAGCGGATCACCTCGGCCGCCCCGACCGCAAGTGCGAAAAGAAGCATCGAGGCCGCCAGGGCGGTGTGCATCAGCGCACGCAAGCTCATGCAGATATCTCCAGAGAGCGTTCCAGGACGCGATCGGCAGGTTCTGTGGGAGCGGACTCGCCCGCGAATATCTGTGGCGCGAGCGCTGAATGCGCGGACGAGCCCGCTCCCAGCATGATCAGCCCATCAGTCGTCGATCACCGCCGTGTGCGGCACGCGACCCACCGGCACCGAGCGCAGCACCTTGTTGGTCTTCGTATCGACGATCGAGACGTCGTCCGACAGGCCGTTGACCACCACCAGCATCGACTCGTCGCGGTTCAGGGTCACGCCCCAGGCACGGCTGCCCACCAGCACGTAGTCCTTGACCTTGCGGCTGGCGACGTCGACCACGGCGAAGTGGTTGGCGCGGCCCAGCGTCACGTAGGCGGTCTTGCCGTCGCGCGTCATGGTGATGCCGACCGGGGTCACGTCGTCGCTGCGAAAGCCCTTGGGCTCGAAGGTGATGGTGTCCTTGATGGTGTTGTTCTTCGCATCGAGCACGGTCACCGAGGCGCCGAGCTCGTTGGTGACCCACACCTCGCTGCCGTCGGGCGTGTCGGCGAAACGGCGCGGACGGTTGCCGACCACCACGTTTGCGAGGATCGCGTTATTCGCGGTGTCGATCACGTGCACCATGTTGGCCACCTCCGAGGTCACGTAGAGCCGGCTGCCGTCCTTGCTCACCAGCACACCCTCGGGCTCCTCGCCGACCTCGATCTTGGCGATGACCGCGTTCTTGGCGACATCCACCACCGACACCTCGGCATCCTCCTCGTTGGAAACGAAGATCTTGCTGCCGTCCTTGCTGAAGTCGAACATCTCGGGGTCTTCGCCGACGTCGATGCTGCGCACGACCTCGAGCTTGGCGATGTCGATCACGTCCACGCGCTCGCTGTTGCTGGCGATCACGAAAACCTGCTGGCGATCGGCCGACAGCTTCATGTCGCGCGGGCGCTCGCCGGTGGCGATGGCCTTGACGACCTGGAAGCTCTTGCCGTCCAGCACCGTGACGGCATTGTCGTTCTCGCTGCTGACGAAGATGTAGCCGGTGTCCTTGGCCAGCGCAGCGCCCGCCGGCAGGGCGAGCATCAGGGTGGTGGCCACGGCGCAGCCCAGGGTCTTCAGTGGGGTCATCGTTGTCGTCTCCTTGTTGGTCTTGGTGTTGCGGCTGCTGTCACTGCTTGATGCGCGGGCAAGAACCCGCAAGAAAAACCATGCCATGCTGATTCTGCCGGCCTGCTCGGGCGTGCCCGGACGGCTTCAGGCGGGCTCCACCGCCTGTCCGCTGCCGGTCAGCTTGAGGAAGGCCTCGGCCAGGGTGGCGCAGCCCGAGGCCGCTACCAGCGCGGCCGGCGTCCCTTGGGCGAGCAACTCGCCCTTGTGCAGCACCAGCACGCGGTCGGCCACTTCGGCCTCGTCCACCAGGTGCGAGGCCCACAGCACGCCGACGCCGCTCGCGCGCAAGGCCAGCACCTCGTCGAGCAGATGCCGGCGCGAGGCCGGGTCGAGGCCGACGGTGGCCTCGTCCATCAGCAGCACCGAGGGCCGATGCACCAGCGCGCGCGCCAGCTCCACCTTGCGCCGGTTGCCGCCCGAGAGCTCGCGCACACGGTCGCCCCGGCGCTCTGCCAGGCCCAGGCGGCCGAGCGCATCGGCGATGCGCTCCCGCGCCTGGGCACCGCCGATGCCGTGCAGGCGGGCGTGGAAGACCAGGTTGGCCTCGACGCTCAGGTCCATGTCCAGCGTCATCTGCTGGAACACCACGCCGATGCGCCCGAGCGCGCGCACCGGGGCCACGCGCATGTCCTGGCCGCAGACGCGCACCTCGCCGGCGTCGGCGTTGAAGAGCCCGGTGAGCAGCTGGAACAGCGTGCTCTTGCCGGCGCCGTTGGGACCGAGCAGGGCGACGAACTCGCCGGCGCACACCTCCAGGTCCACGCCCTTCAGCGCCGGACGCGCGCCGTAGGACTTGCGCACGCCGCGCACCGACAGCAGCACCTCGCCCGCCGCGGCGCTCGCCTCCCCGGCTTGCGCGTCCTGCCCTGCAGCCGTGCTCACGATCGTCATTGCGCTGCTCTCCCTTGTGCTTGTCCGCCCGCATCCGACCCACTCGCGCCTGAACCCGCTGCTTGCGCGCCGCTCGCCACCGCGGCCTTGCGATCGCAACCGCTTTCCGCGCTCGCCAGCCCGCCCAGCAATTCCGGATGCCGCGCGAGCAGCGCCTGATACAGGCCATCGACCGCCGGCGCAGCGGCGTCGCGCGGGCGCGCCAGTTCCACCGGCAGATCCAGCACCACCCGCCCCGGCGCCGCCGACAGGAAGCACACCCGGTCGCCGAGCGCGAGCGCCTCGCGCAGGTCGTGGGTCACGAACAGCACGCTCGCGCCGCAGCGCTGCCACTGCTCGACCAGCATCTCGCGCAGGCGGTTCGCGGTCGGGCTGTCGAGCGACACGAAGGGCTCGTCCATCAGCAGCAGCGCGGGCTCGTTGATGAAGGCGCGCGCCAGCGCCACCCGCCGCATCATCCCGCCCGAGAGTCGCGTCGGGTAGGCGTCCAGCACGTCGCCGAGTTCCATCGCGCGCAGCAGCGCGATCGCGCGTTCGCGCTGGCGCGCCGCATCGCCCGCCCGCGCCACCAGCAGCACGTTGTCGAGCACGCTCATCCACGGCATCAGCCGCGGCTCCTGGAACATGAAGCCGACGTCCTCCGGGAAGGCGCCGTTCATCGTCACCCGGCCGTCCATGTCGCGGTCGAGCCCGCCGACGATGTTGAGCAGGGTGCTCTTGCCGCAGCCCGAGGGCCCGACCACGCACACGAACTCGCCGCGCGCCACGTCCAGGCGCAGGCCGGACAGCGCCAGATGCGGCCGTCCGCCACGGTCGGGGTAACGCTTGCGGTCGATGCGGATCTCGAGCATCGCTCAGGCCCTCCACCCGGTCAGCCTGCGCTCTAGCGGGCGCAGCAGCCAGGCCTCGACGATCAGCACCACCGCGGCGAAGGCCAGGGTGTAGGCGAGGATGCCGGTGATGTCGAAGAACTGGAAGAAGACGTTCAACTGGAAGCCGACCCCCTCGCTGCGGCCGAGCAGCTCGACCACCAGCACGATCTTCCAGATCAGCGACAGCCCGGAGCGCGCCGCGGCCATCAGGTAGGGCACGAGCTGGGGCAAATACACGCGCAGGAAGGTGGTGCGTCGCGACAGGCGGTAGGCGCGAGCCACGTCGAGCAGCTTGGGATCCACCGCGCGCGCGCCCTCGCGCACGGTGACGATCACGGTCGGGATCTTGTTGATCGCCACCGCCAGGATCGCCGCCCAGTCGTTGAGGCCGAACCAGACGTAGCACAGGATGATGGTGACCAGCGCCGGAATGTTGAGGCCGAGCACCAGCCAGGCGTCGAAAAAGGCGTCGAGGCGGCGCCAGCGCCCCATCGCCATGCCCAGCAGCGCACCGATCAGCATGGCCGCGGCGAAGGCGACCGCGACCCGGCCGAGCGTCACCGCCAGGTGGCCGGGCAGGCTCAGCGAAACGGTTTCGTCCACGATGCGAGCAAAGACGGTCAACGGGTCGGGCAAGGTGCGGCTGTCGGCGACCATGGCGCCGAGCTGCCACAGCAGCAGAAAGGCGCCGAGCGAGGCGAGCCGCAGCCAGGCATCGCGGCGGCCCGGGTGCGCGACCGGCGGACTCGCGTCCTGCCCCGCCTGACCTCGTGCGCGGGCCATCATCGGCACCGGAGACTCGACGGCTGCCGTGCGCTTGCCACTCACCGCCCCCCGCCTCCGCGCCAGAAGGTGCCCGGGGCGATCGTGCGTGCCTTGCCCACCAGCGCCTCGCCGCCCTCCGCGGCCAGGATGTCGAAGACCCGGGTGGCGACGCGTTCGGCATCGTCGATGCCGGTGCGCGGGATGCCGGCGCGGAAGCCCTCGCGCAGGGCGACGAAGGTCTCCTCGTTCTCGGCGCGCATCAGCGGCCGCAGCTCCTCCCACACCGCATCGGATTCGAGCATCAGCGCCTTGGCTGCGTCCGACGCGCGCAGGAAGCCCTCGATCGCCGCGGCGTTCTGCTTCGCCCAGCCTTCGCGGAACACCCAGCCCACCAGCGGTAGTTGATCCTCGATGCCCAGGCCGGCGAGGATCTGCGGCATGGAGATCAGCTCCTGCATGCCCGCTGCGCTCAAGCGCGCGGTGTAGTGCCAGAAGTTCATCGCCGCCGGCAGCTCGCCGCGCATCACCAGCTCGTTGAGCAGCGGCGGCGCCGCGAACTGGGGGCGCAGGAAGGTGGCGGCGTCCTCGCCCACCGTGCGCCGGGCGTAGGCGCGCAGCAGCAGCCAGCTCTTGTCGAGCGCGCCGCCGGCCACGCCGAGGCGCTTGCCCCTGAGGTCGGCGAACTGCGCGACGCCGGCGTCGGGCCGCACGCTGATGCCGCCCACCGCCTGCGAGTAGGGGGCGAACACGTAGTCGCTGCCTTCCGAGCGCATGCGCGACACCCAGATCCAGTCGTTGGCGATGAGGTCGACCTCGCTGCCCTGGATCGCCACGTTGGCGGCATCCTTGAGCGCCAGCGGAACGATGCGCAGCTCGATGCCCTCGCGCTCGGCCAGGCCGTGGCGCTGCATCACCTCGAGCTCCCAGCTCACGGTGCCGAACTGCAGGATCCCGACCCGCACCACCGCGCGCTCGGCAGCCCAGGCGCCCGACATCGCGAGCGCGGCCAGCAGCAGCAATCCCAGCAGGCGTCCGATCAGGGCCGGCATGTCGTCTCTCCTCCTCGTTCGCGCATGCCGTCGAACGTGCGCGGCATGCAATTCCGGGATTCGGAACGCAGGAACCATGCCATCGAGCCGGCCGCTGCCTCCCCGCCTCGCCGGCGTCAGGACCTGCGCGGCCCGTTCGCCCCTGCCCGGCGCCAACTGTTCCGAATGGGAACACCGCCTGTTCAATCACGACACAACCGCGGTCCGCGTTCGCTGGTTCGGGCTGACGACCCGAAAGCACGCGCCGGCGCCCGCGGACGCGGGCGGACATCCCGGCGACCTGCGGGCATGAATCCTGCAATGCCGGATCAGATCCCACCACCGTACGCGTTCCCACGGAACATGAACCCGATCACCGTGCCTGCCCAGTCGAGCCTGTCCGGCGCCACCACCGGTGCGGGGGTGAGCACGTCCGCCGCGGTGCACGCCTTCGACCGCGAGCGCCTCGTGGCGCTGTCCGCGCCGGCGATGGAGGACCTCTACCGCCAGCTCGACAGCCCCACCACCACCGTCCTGCTGGCCGACAGCCGCGGCGGCGTGCTGCGCGCCATCGGCAGCGGGCGCGAGGCGGCCGCATTGCCTGCGACCAGCACTCAGGCGCCGGACGGCACCCCTGCCCCGGCCGCCGGCGAGGACCGGCGCGCGGTCGTGGGTGCCCGCGGCGCGGCGCAGCGCATCGGCATCGCGGTGCCGATCCTGCCGCCGGACGGCGGCCTGCTCGGCTTCGTCGACGCGGAGGCCTCGCCGCTCGACTGGCTGAGCCACGCCAACGCGCTGCTGCAGACCGCGGCGCGCATCATCGAGCACCGCCTGATCGAGACCGAGCCCCAGGGCTTCCTGCTGCTGCGCTTCCATCGCTATCCGACCGTACTGGGCACGCCGCTCGAAGCGCTCGCGCTGTTCGACGCCGACGGCGTCGTGCTGCTCGCCAACCGCGTCGCCATCGACCTGCTCGCGCCCTGCCCGGTCGGCTGCGGCATGCCGGCCGCCGCCTGCTTCGCCACCCAGTGGTGCGGCATCGTCGGCTACGCCGCGCTCGGCCTGCGCCAGCCCTTCGTGCTGCGCGACCACCGTGGTGCCGACTATTCCGCACGTGCCAGCCTGAGGAGGGCCGCCGCATGAACATCCTCCGTTCGCCGAGTCTGCACGGGCGCCTGAGCCTGGTGCTGACCACCCTGATCGCGGTGATGATGATCATCGGCACCGGCGTCTGGCTGCGCGAGACCCGCCAGGCCATCCACGAGGAAGTGGAGGCCGCCACCCGCGTCGCCGAGCAGTGGCTCAAGGTGCTGGTGCCTGAAACCCTGGCCGACGGCCCGCAGGCGCGCGCGCGCTTGATGGATCACCTCGGCGCGATCGGCCGCATCCGCGCCAACCGCCTGGAAGTGTTCGACGCCGACGGCCAGCGCCTGTACGTGTCGCCAGAATCGCCCTACAAGGCCGGGCGCCATGCCCCGGACTGGTTCGCCGGCTGGGTGGCGCCGGAGGTGGCCGAGCGCCGCCTGGCGGCCGACGGCCTGTCCGTCGTGCTGACGCCCGACACCTCGCGCGCGGTGCTCGACGCCTGGGACCACCTCGGCGCCGCGCTCGGCTGGGCCGTCGCGCTGCTGCTGGCGATCTGGTTCGCGACCCGCTTCGCGATCGACCGCGCGCTGGCCCCGATCAACGAGATCCACGGCGCGCTCGAGCGCGGCGCCGACGGTCAGTTCGACCAGCGCCTGCCCGAATACGCCACCCGCGAGCTCGCCCTCCTCGCCCGCAGCTACAACCGCCTCGCCGACAGTCTCGACGAGAGCCTCGCCGAGAACGCCCGCCTGGAGCAGGACCAGGCGCTCGCGCGGGCGCTGCAGGCCCGCCTGGAGCAGGAGCGGCGGGCGATCGCGCGCGAGCTTCACGACGAGCTCGGCCAGGGCATCACCGCCGTGCGCTCGATCGCCGGCGCCATCATCCAGCGCACCACCGAACAGCCGGGGATCAACGGCAGCGCCCAGGCCATCCTGGCGATGACGACGCAGATGCAGGAGGGCGTCCATACCATCCTGCAACGCCTGCGCAGCCGTGCCGCCGACAATCAGGTCCGCGTCGAGGAAGCGATCGAGAGCTACTGCGCGCTGTGGGCCAGCCACCATGGCGACATCCGCATCGAGTGCAGGATCGAGCCGCTGGGCGAACAGGTCAGCGATGCGCTCGGGCTCACCATCCTGCGCATGGTCCAGGAGAGCCTGACCAACGTCGCCCGCCACGCCCACGCCACCCGCGTCCAGGTCCGGCTCGGCGTACGCGACGGCCAGATCGAGGTCGAGGTCATCGACAATGGCCGCGGCCTCGGCCAGAATCCGGCGCCCGGACGCCACGGCCTGGTCGGCATGCGCGAACGCATCGCCGAACTCCACGGCCGGCTCGAACTGAGCAGCCCGCCCGAGGGCGGACTCAACGTCCGCGCCCGCCTGCCACTGCCGGCTGCCGCGGGCAAGGACGCCCGCCCGTGACCACGAGATCGATGCCGAAGACATGACCACACAGCCGCTCGAAGGAATCCGCGTCCTGCTCGCCGATGACCATGCCACCGTGCGCATGGGCTTCCGCCTGCTGCTGGAAGGCGCGGGCGCGAGCGTGGTGGGCGAGGCCGACTGCGGCGAGGCCGCGGTGAGCGCCTACACCCAGCACCGGCCGGACCTGCTGATGATGGACGTGTCCATGCCGGGCATCGGCGGCCTCGGCGCGCTCGAGCGCGTGCTCGCCCATCACCCCGACGCGCGCGTCCTGATCCTGTCCGCGCACGACGACGCCCAGATTCCGGCCCGCGCACTGCGCGCCGGCGCGACCGGCTACCTGTCCAAGCGCGCCCATCCGCAGGAGCTGCTGCGCGCCGCGGCCAGCGTCGCCCGCGGGCAGCGCTACATCGACCCCGAGATCGCGCCCGCGCTGGCGCTCGCCCAGTTTTCCGGATCGCAGGATCCGCTCGCCGCGCTCACCGAGAAGGAGTTCGCGGTCTTCCTGCAGCTCGCGCAGGGCCGCACCGTGGCCGAGATCGCCGACAGCCACAAGCTCAGCCCCAGCACCGTCGGCACCCACCTGTACCACATCAAGCAGAAGCTCAACGTCTCCAACGCCGCCGAACTGGCGCTGATCGCGATCCGCAGCGGGCTGATCGAGGTCTGAACACGGATCCTGCGCGCAGCCGCGAGGCTGACGCCTGCACACCCGCTTTGATATAAACCGGGCATGACGTCCCTCCCCAGCCCGCCCGGATCGATCCCCGCCACCTCGCCTTCCGCGAACGAAGACCTCCCGCTGGTGCTCGCCGGCCCGCTGCTGCGCCGCGTCGAAGCGAAGCGCATCGTGCTCTGGCTCGCGACCAGCCGGCCGCTGCGCGCCCGCATCGACCTCGAGCTCGGCGGCGGACGGCCGCTGCGCCTGGAACCCGAGCCGGACACCCCCGCCTGCCGGGTGCTGACGGCGGGCACGAACCTGCACTACCTGCTGCTCGACCTTGCGCTCGACAGCGCGCTGCCCGCAGGGCGCTGGATCGGCTACCGCCTGGCGCTTGCGCCGCGCGACGAGGCCGAGCCGCAGTGGCGGGACGATCGCGACTGGGCGCCGGCGCTGTGCTATCCGGGGCGCGACACTCCGGGCTTCGTGTTCGCGCCGCAGGTCGCCTCGCTGCTCCACGGCTCCTGCCGCAAGCCGCATTACCACGGCGGCGACGGGCTGCTGCGCGCCGACGCCCTGCTCGCCGAACTGGTCGAGCGCAACGCGCTCGACGCCGATCCCGCGCCGGAGCCCGACGGCCTGCCCGCCTGGCCCTCCGCGCTGGTCATGACCGGCGACCAGATCTACGCCGACGACGTCGCCGGGCCGATGCTGCGCGCGATCCACGGCCTGATCGCCCGTCTCGGCCTGCCAGTGGAGCGGCTCGAGGGCATCGAGGAAGCCGGCGTCCGCGATGCCGACGACCTCCACCGCCATCCCGACTGCTACTACCGGCGCGACCAGCTGCTGCCACGGCACAAGCGCAACTACGCGCTGATCGAGGTGTTCTTCGGCGGCGTGGAGAAGCCGGTGTTCACCTCGGCGAGCGCGCACAACCACCTGATCACGCTCGCCGAAGTGCTGGCGATGTACCTGCTGGTGTGGTCGCCCGAAGCCTGGCGCGGGCTGGACCTCGCGCCGCCGCCCGGCCTGGGCGCCGAGGACGCCGCCCTCTATGCGCGCGAGCGACGGGCGCTCGAGGCCTTCGTCGCCGACCTGCCGGCGGTGCGCCGGGTGCTGGCGCACATCCCGGTGGCGATGATCTTCGACGACCACGACGTCACCGACGACTGGAACCTGAGCCGCGAATGGGAGGAGATCGCATACGGCCACCCCTTCTCGCGCCGCATCATCGGCAACGCGCTGCTCGCCTACGCGATCAACCAGGCCTGGGGCAACCGGCCGGAGGCGCTCGACGAGCAGGCGCTCGAGCTCCTGCAGCGCAGCCTGGCCGCGCCGGGCGACGCGGCGCACGAGGAATGCGTCGAGCACCTGCTGCATTCGGAAGGCTGGCACTACAGCTGGCCGACCACGCCGCCGCTGGTCGTCGTCGACACCCGCACCCAGCGCTGGCGCTCGGAGCGCACCGCGCGCCGCCCGTCCGGATTGATGGACTGGGAATCGCTGACCGACCTGCAGCACACCCTGCGCGGCCTGCCCGCGGTGCTGCTGGTGTCGCCGGCGCCGATCTTCGGCGTCAAGCTGATCGAGACCATCCAGCGCATCTTCACCTGGTTCGGCCACCCGCTGATGGTCGACGCCGAGAACTGGATGGCGCATCCGGGCTCGGCGCAGGCCATCCTCAACATCTTCCGCCACCGCAGGACGCCGCAGCACTTCGTCGTGCTGTCGGGCGACGTACATTACTCCTTCGTCTACGACGTCGAGCTGCGTGGCCGCGTGCGCGGGCCGGACATCTGGCAGATCTGCAGCAGCGGCGTGCGCAACGAGTTTCCGCCCCGGCTGCTCGCGGTGCTCGACCGCCTGAACCGCTGGCTGTACTCGCCGCGTTCGCCGCTGAACTGGTTCACCCGTCGCCGCCACATGCGGGTGACGCCGCGCCGCTACGAGGGCGCCGCGCAGGGGCGCCGGCTGCTCAATGGTGCCGGCATCGGCCTGGTCGAGCTCGATGCGGAAGGCGTGCCGTGGCGGATCCGCGAGCTGCTCGCCGACGGCCGCACGGTCGCCTTCGTCCGCGACGAGGACGCCTCGCGCTGGGACTGATTCCGCAGCGGGCTGGATGCGTCCCGCTGCCGCGGCGGATCAGCCCTCCGCCTGCAGCTCCCAGATCCCGGCTGGCGGGGTGTTGCGCCACACGACCGCCCGCCGGTGCCAGCGCAGGCCGCGCGGCGCGACGAAGGGCGCCCGCGGCTGGTAGGTGAATTGCACCAGCTTGCGCTCGCGACTGTGGGCGAGGAAACGGCAGATGCTGTTCACCGTCTCCGCCCCCACCTCCTTCGGCAGGGAACGGAAAGGCAGGCTGGAGACCAGCACAAGCCGCCCGGGGCGGTGGATCAGGCCATCGACGACCTGCTTCGCCGAGGCCTCGCGCACCTCGACCGACGGAAAGCGCGTGCGCAGGCGCCGCGCCAGCGGCGCCTGGAGTTCGACGGCGATCAAGGGCACGCCGGGCATGTGCCGCAGCAAGGCCTCGGTGACCGGCCCCGTCCCCGCGCCGAGCTCGATCACGGCATCGGCGCCGACCGCCGCATGGGCCATGGCATTGGCCAGCGCGCGCGAGGACGGCAGCACCGCGCCGGTGGACGCGGGGTCGCGCAGCAAGGCGAACAGCAGCTCTGCCGGCATGGGCAACGGCCCCCGGGGAAATGGAAACGTCTTCATTTTAGCCCCGCGATGGCGCGGACGACATGCGAAATTGCTTCCGGATACGCTTTGCAGCCGGGACTCCGACGGGAAAGCCGAAACGGCACGCGGGCTCGCGGCAACGCGTCATGAATTTCTGTCACCATCACGCCTTCACCATCACCCCCCCTTCATCATGGCCGGAACCACCCTGCTCGCACTGATCGACGACATCGCCACCATCATGGACGACGTCGCCACCATGACCAAGGTCGCCGCCAAGAAGACCGCCGGCGTGCTCGGCGACGACCTCGCCCTCAACGCCCAACAGGTCACCGGCGTGCAGGCCAGCCGCGAGCTGCCCGTGGTGTGGGCGGTGGCCAAGGGCTCGCTGGTCAACAAGGCCATCCTGGTGCCGGCCGCGCTGCTGATCAGCTGGCTGGCGCCGTGGCTGATCACGCCCCTGCTGATGCTGGGCGGCGCCTTCCTGTGCTTCGAGGGCTTCGAGAAGCTTGCGCACAAGTTCCTGCACTCGAAGCACGAGGACGAGGCCGAGCACCGCGAGACGCTGGAGGCGCTGGCCGACCCCAACGTGGACCTGGTCGCCTTCGAGAAGGAGAAGATCAAGGGCGCGGTGCGCACCGACTTCATCCTGTCGGCCGAGATCGTGGTGATCACCCTCGGCACCGTGGCCGCGGCCTCGCTCGGCCAGCGCGTGGCGGTGCTGGTCGGCATCTCGCTGCTGATGACGGTGGGCGTCTATGGCCTGGTGGCCGGCATCGTCAAGCTCGACGACCTCGGCCTGCACCTGCAGCGCAGCGCCTCGGCCGCCACCCGCAGCCTCGGCGGCGCCATCCTGGGCTTCGCCCCCTGGCTGATGAAGACGCTGTCGGTGGTCGGCACCGCGGCGATGTTCATGGTCGGCGGCGGCATCCTGCTGCACGGCTGGCCCACGGCGGCGCATGCGGTCGAGCATTTCGCGGAAGGCTTCGGCGGCGTCGGCGGCGCGCTGATCAACACCGGCGCAGGGGCGGGTGTCGGCATCGTCGCCGGGGCGATCGTGCTCGCCGCGGTGATCATGGTGCAGAAGCTGCGCGGCGTGCACTGACACGCCTGCCGGCCCGGCTCGCGGCGCGGGCGCCCGCCGAGCCGACGCCCTGCCCGCGGTCCCTGCCTGCAGGACGACGGAGACCGCTTCAGGCGTCCGGCAGCAGCAATCCGGCCTTGCGCCGGCGCGACTCCTCCGGCCCGCGGAACACCAGCGGGCGCTCCACCACCGCCGCCTCGCCGCGCTCGGCGCGCGCCACCGCCTCCACCACCTTGTGATGCGAAGGCGACTTGTCGCACACCGGGTCGGCCGCCGCCGGGTCACCGGTGAGCATGAAGGCCTGGCAGCGGCAGCCGCCGAGGTCCTTCTCCTTCTCCGGGCAGCTGCGGCACGGATCCTTCATCCAGCCGTCGCCGCGGTAGCGGTTGAAGCCCTCGGAGTCGTACCAGATGCTGCGCACGTCCCTCTCGCGCACGTTGGGAAAGGCGAGCCCGGGCAGCATGCGCGCGGTGTGGCAGGGCAAAGCAGTGCCGTCAGGGGTGACGGTGAGGAAGACGTTGCCCCAGCCGTTCATGCACTTCTTGGGGCGGTTCTCGTGGTAGTCGGGCACGACGAAGAAGATGCGGATGCGCTCGCCATAGCGCTGGCGGCGCTCGTTGGTGACGCGCTCGGCGCGCTCGATCTGCTCGCGCGAGGGCAGGAGCTGGTCGCGGTTCAGCATCGCCCACGAGTAGTACTGGCTGTTGGCGAGTTCCAGGTATTCGGCGCCGAGCTCCACCGCCATGTCAATGATGCGGTCGATGTAGTCGATGTTCAGGCGATGGATCACGCAGTTCATCACCATCGGCCAGCCGTGGTCCTTGATGGTGGCGGCCACCTTCTGCTTGAGGTCGAAGGTGCGAGTGTGCGACAGGAAGTCGTTGAGTTCCTTGGTGGAGTCCTGGAAGGAGAGCTGGATGTGGTCGAGCCCGGCGTCCTTCAGCGCCTTCGCGCGGCTGTCCGTGAGGCCGACGCCGGAGGTCAGCAGGTTGGTGTAGAAGCCGAGCCGGTGGGCCTCGGCGACCAGCACCTCGAGGTCGTCACGCAACAGCGGCTCGCCGCCCGAGAAGCCGCACTGCACGCTGCCCGCCGCGCGCGCCTCGCGCAGCACGCGCAGCCAGTCCGCGGTGGAAAGCTCGTCCGGGGTGTGGGCGAAATCGACCGGGTTGTAGCAGAACACGCAGTGCAGCGGGCAGCGGTAGGTCAGTTCGGCCAGCAGCCACAGCGGCGGGCCGGGTTGGGGCGCCGTCTGAGGCTTCACCGCTTCGGGGGCGTTCATGCGCTCACCTCACAGGTCGATCCACTGCTGCTTGCGCGCGAGCTCGAGGAAGGCGATCACGTCGGCCTCCAGCCCGGTGGTGGCGAAAGCCTGCTCCAGGTCGGCGACCACCTCGCCCACGCTGCGCACGCCGTCGCAACGGCGCAGGATCTCGCCCGCGCTCTGGTTGAGCCTGACCATGCCCTCCGGGTAGAGCAGCACCCAGGCCTGCTGCGCCTCCTCCCACTGCAGGCGGAAGCGCTTCGACACGCGCGGGGTGGCGTCGACGCCGATCGTCGCCGTCTCGTTCATCGCGCCATCCCCTTGCGCGGGCCGACGATCGCCATCTCGCACTGGCTCAGCATGATCGCGTCGGCCATCGCCCACAGCACGTCGAGCTTGAACTGCAGGATGTCGAGCGCGCGCTGCTGCATCGCCCGGCTCTGGCTGAAGTACTCGAGCGTGAAGCGCAGGCCGTGCTCGACGTCGCGCCGCGCCTGGGTGAGGCGGTTGCGGAAGTACTGCAGGCCGGCGGTATCGACCCAGGGGTAGTGCGTCGGCCAGGTGTCCAGGCGCTGCTGGTGGATGTGCGGCGCGAACAGCTCGGTGAGGCTGGACGCGACCGCCTCCTGCCACGGACGCTGGCGGGCGAAGTTGATGTAGGCGTCGACCGCGAAGCGCGTGGCCGGCGCGACGAAGCGCAGCGAGGTGACGTCGTCGCGGGTGAGACCCGTGGCCTCGCCAAGCCGAATCCAGGCCTCGATGCCGCCCGGGTCCTTGAGGTCGCCGATCTCGAAGCCGTCGTGGTCGAGGATGCGCTGGATCCACTCGCGGCGGATCGCGCGGTCGGGGCAGTTGGACAGGATGGCGGCGTCCTTCACCGGGATCGAGATCTGGTAATAGAAGCGGTTCGCCACCCAGCCCTGGAGCTGTTCGCGGCTGAGCCTGCCCTCGGCCATCATCACGTGGAAGGGGTGATGGATGTGGTAGCTCGTGCCCTTCTCGCGCAGCAGCGCTTCGAACTCGGCCGGGCTCCATGGCGGGAGATCGTCCGCGCGGGCCGCGAGCGCCGCGGTGTGCTCGATGCTGGTCTGGTCTATATAGCTCACAGCGCGATCTCCATGCCGTCGTAGGCGACCTCGATCCCATGCGCGGCCAACTCGGCGCGCTCGCGGCTGTCCTCGTCGAGGATCGGGTTGGTATTGTTGATGTGAATCAGCACCTTGCGCGTGGTCGCCGGCAATCTGTCGAGCCACTCGAGCATGCCGCCGGGGCCGGATTGCGGCAGGTGGCCCATGGCGCGCGAGGTCTTGCCCGAGGCGCCGAGGCGGATCATCTCGTCGTCGGTCCACAAGGTGCCATCGACCAGCACGCAGTCGGCGGCCTGCATCGCCTCCCACACGTGGGCTTCCATCTCACCAAGCCCGGGGGCGTAGAACAGGCGCCTGCCGCTGGCCGCATCGACCAGGGTGACACCGATGTTGTCGCCCGGCTGCGGGCGGTCGCGGTGCGGCGAATACGGCGGTGCGTTGCTGGTCAGCGCCAGCGCCTCGAAGCCGAGGCCGGGCGCGCCGTCGATGGCAAAGCGCGCCTGCAGCGGCAGCTCGCGCCAGGCGATGCCGCTGTAATGGCCGAGCACCCCGAACACCGGGTTGCCCACCGACAGGTCCTCGCGCACGCAGGCGGTGCACCACACCGGCCACGGCTGGCGGTGCTCGCGCAGCATGTAGAGGCCGGTGGTGTGGTCGATCTGGGCGTCGATCAGCACGATCGCCGCGATCCCGGTATCGCGCAGCGCGCGCGCGGGCTGCAGCGCGGGAAAGCTGCGGATCTGCTGCAGCACGTCGGGCGAGGCGTTGAATAGCACCC
The DNA here is from genome assembly GCA_029982755.1 of Rhodocyclaceae bacterium. GTDB lineage: Bacteria > Pseudomonadota > Gammaproteobacteria > Burkholderiales > Rhodocyclaceae > Thauera. The sequence continues at coordinate 5,722 of JARRBR010000026.1, read as the reverse complement.
AGTGCTCGTCGTCGCCGCTGACGGCGATCGAGGACTGGGTGCGGGCCTGGGCGCGGATGCGTCCCTTGCGCAGGCCGTCACAGTTGGGGCAGTTGCAGTTCCACTGCGGAAAGCCGCCACCGGCGGCGGAACCGAGCACGCGGATCTTCATCGGTTCTCCTGGGGCGTGCGCGACACACGGATGCTCGTGAGGGCACGCACGCGCGGCACACGCAAAAAGGGCGACGCGGCGCGGGGACGCGCGCCGCGCCGCCCCGGATCACGCCTTAGCGGTTGGCGATGTACATGGTGATTTCAAAGCCGAAACGCATGTCGCTGGCTGCGGGGGTTTCCCATTTCATGGTCGTCTCCTGTCTTGTCTCTGGGTGTGATCGGCGCCGCTTGCAGGCACCGCCGACCGGTTCGCCGGCCGTGTGTGTAAGAGTGGCTGGACACGGAATAATTCGCATCACGAAAGTCCGGAACCGCCCCTCATGAAAATCTTGAGGCCGGCGCTAACCTCCCGCGCGGATGCACAACCCCGCCCCGCCAGCGCCTGTGGCCTGTCATCATCCGGGCTTCTGCAAACAAGACGCTGCCGCCCCGCTCGCCCCTGCGGCGACGCGCGACCAGCCATCAGGAGAGCTACACCGTGCACATCTGGGTCGACGCCGACGCCTGCCCCGTCGTCATCAAGGACATCCTGTTCCGCGCCGTGGAGCGCACCGGCCGACCGCTCACCCTGGTCGCCAACCAGTACCTGCGCGTCCCCGGCTCGCCACTGATCCGCATGATCCAGGTGCCCGGCGGCTTCGACGAGGCCGACAAGTACATCGCCACCCACGTCCAGGCCGGCGACCTCGTGATCACCGCCGACATCCCGCTCGCCGCCGACGTCGTCGCGCGCGACGCCCACGCCCTGTCGCCCAAGGGCGAGCTGTACGGCAAGGAGAACATCCGCGAGCTGCTCGCGCTGCGCAACTTCATGGACACCCTGCGCAGCACCGGCGTCGATACCGGCGGACCGCCGCCCTTCAGTGCCGCCGACCGCCAGGCCTTCGCCAACCGGCTCGATCGGCTGCTGCGCGCGTCGGGGCGGCGCTGAGCGCCGCACGCCGTGCGGGGCCTTCTTGATCAGCGTCAATGAGAACTGCTTGCATCTCCAACACCCTTGTCGCAATCCCAGACTCGGGATGATTTCGGGAGCGAGACATGGCGGGAAAGCTTGAAGGCAAGGTGGCCGTCGTCACCGGCGCCAGCAGTGGGATCGGGAAGTCGATCGTCGAGAAATATGCCGGAGAAGGCGCACGGATCGTGGCATTCGCCCGCAATCTCGACGCGCTGAAGGAACTGGAGGCGGCCTATCCAGGGCAGGTCAGGGCCGTGGCGGGCGACGTGACCCGCGCCGAAGACCTGAAGCGCCTGGTCGATGAAACCGTGCACGCCCATGGCGGCGTGGATGTCCTCGTCCCGAATGCCGGCATTGCGCGCGTCGTGTCCTTCGAGAACAGCACCGCCGAAGCCTTCAATACCCAGTTCTCGGTCAATCTGTTCGGTGCGGCGGAAACCGCACGCCTGTTCGTTCCCCACATCCGGAAAGGGGGATCGATCCAGTTCATCACCACCTTCCTCACCCAGGTCGGCTTCCCCGGCCTCGCCATCTACAGTGCCAGCAAGGCAGCGCTGAAATCCCTGTCGCAGACCCTGGCGGCCGAGCTCGCCCCGCAGGGCATCCGGGTCAACTCCATCGCACCGGGTCCGATCGGGACGCCGTTGTGGGGAACGGTCGGGTTGCCGCCGGAGATCCTGGGTGCGGTCGCGGAAAAGATCACCGCCCGGCTGATGCCCGGCGCATTCGGCGAGCCGGCGGATATCGCCGAGCTCTCGGTGTTCCTGGCCTCGGACGGTGCCAAGAACATCTACGGCCAGGAAATCGTCGTGGATGGCGGCTACACGATCGGATGAGCTGCCGTCGCCGCTTCCCCGCTTCGACCCGCCACAGGCGGGTTTTTTCTGGCCACCCCGCTGCCAATCCCGCCACCAATCCCGCTACCCTCTTGCAAGCCTGCGGTCGAGCCTTCGGGCACGCGGCCTCCGCGTGCGAAGCGCCCGATCGACCGTAAGCGCAGCACCGCGTCGCAAGCGGGCAATCGATCCGAGCCGGGCGTATGATGCGCACGCACCTTGCGCGATGTTCCGCGCCGCAGCATGACCTGAAGGATGTCGTGGCTTGAAGATTCGAGAGGTCCAGCACCCGGCTCGTATCGTTCCGCTGGCGTTCCTGATCACGATCCTGATCGGAACCGCGCTGCTCATGCTGCCGATGTCCCGCGCGGACACCGTCGGCGCACCCTGGATCGTGGCCCTCTTCACTTCCGTGTCGGCGGTGTGCGTGACCGGCCTGGTGACGGTGGATACCGGCACCTATTGGTCCGCCTTCGGGCAGTGGGTGATCATGGCGCTGTTCCAGGCCGGCGGCTTCGGCATGATGACGGCCGCCACGCTGCTCGGGCTGCTGGTGAATCGCTCCTTGCGCCTGCGCACCCGGCTCACGGCTCAGGCCGAAACCCATACCCTGGGGATCGGAGACGTGACCAGCGTCGCCAGGCTCGTGCTGTTCGTGACCCTGATCGTGGAGCTGGTCACCGCCCTGGCGCTGACCATGCGCCTGCGTAGCGCTTACGAACTGCCGTGGGCTGACGCGGCCTGGAGCGGCCTCTTCCATTCCGTCTCCGCGTTCAACAACGCGGGATTCTCGATCCACGCGGACGGCCTGGTGCGCTATGCCGCCGATGGCTTGATCCTCACCCCCATCATGCTGGCAATCGTGATCGGCGGTCTCGGCTTTCCCGTGCTGCAGGATCTTCGCAGGAAGTTCAGCGATCCCCGGCATTGGTCGGTCCACACCAAGCTGACGCTCGTCGGAACGGCCGTGCTGCTGGCGTGCGGCACGATCCTGCTGCTTGCCTTCGAATGGTCGAACCCGCGCACCTTCGGGCCGATGCCGGCGGTCGACAAGCTGTTGTCGGCGATCTTCGCCTCGGTGTCGGCACGTACGGCCGGATTCAACTCGATCGACATCGGGGGCCTGACGCACGAGAGTCTCGGCCTGCACTACCTGCTGATGTTCATCGGCGGCGGCAGTGCCGGCACGGCCGGGGGCGTGAAGGTGGGCACCGCGATGATCCTGGTGATGCTGGTGATTGCCGAGATCCGGGGCCGCATGGACACGGAGGCCTTCGGCCGGCGCATCAGCCATTCCGCGCAGCGCCAGGCCATCACCGTGCTCGTGCTGAGCAGCGCGGTGGTCGTGCTGGGCACGGTGTTCATCCTGCACACCACCGAGATCGCCACCGACCGAGTCATCTTCGAGGTGATCTCGGCCTTCGCGACGGTGGGCCTGTCGACCGGGATCACCGCCGACCTGCCCGAATCCGCGCAGCTGATGCTGATCCTGCTGATGTATGTCGGTCGCGTCGGCACGATCACGCTGGCGACGTCGCTTGCGCTGGGCGAGCATCGCATGCCGTTCCGCTATCCAGAGGAGCATCCCGTTGTTGGCTAGGCTATTTACAGAGCAGTTCGCCTTCTCGAAGGGCGACAGTGTGGTCGTGATCGGCCTGGGGCGCTTCGGCGGCGCCGTCGCCGACTCCCTGATGCAGCTCGGGCACGACGTGATGGGCATCGACCGCGATCCGGAACCGGTTCACGAATGGGCGGATCTGCTCACCCACTCGGTGCAGGCGGACTCGACCAGTGCGATGACCATGCGCCAGCTCGGCGTGGGCGATTTCGCGCACGCCATCGTCGGCATCGGTGGCGATCTCGCCGCCAGCCTGATGACGGTGATGGCGCTGACCGAGCTCGAGATTCCGGACATCTGGGTCAAGGCCATGACGCCCGAGCACGGCAAGCTCGCCGAGCGCATCGGCGCCCATCACGTGGTCTATCCCGAAGCCGACATGGGCGAGCGCGTCGCGCATCTCATCAGCGGGCGAATGATGGACTACATTGAATTCGACGACGGCTTTGCAATCGCGAAGATCCAGGCACCGAGCGTCACCCATGAGCTTTCGCTCGCGGAATCGGCCGTGCGCGAGAAATTCGGCGTAACGGTCGTCGGCATCAAGCGCGCACACGAGGACTTCCAGCACGGCAAGCCGGGCAGCGTCGTACTGCCGGGCGACCTGCTGATCGTTTCCGGCCCGACCAAGAGGGTCGAGGCGTTTGCCGCCAGCGGCCGGCGCCGGTAGCCAGCCCAGCTGTGGTGGCGGCCGCCCCGCCGCCGTACCGGCCCCTTCATGTCCTCACTCGCGAAAAGGCCCGCGCCGAATGCTCAACTGGATCCTGAATCAGTTCAAGCGCCAGTCCGCCGAAGATCTCGAACGCGCTCGGGAGATGGTCAAGGCCGCCGGGAGGGGGGCACGCACGGACCTCGCGAATGCCCATGACCTCGCGCGCGCGCTCGGGGTCAAAGTGGCGGTCGATGCGAGCGCCGATCAGGTCATTCACGCAATCCGGCGTTACCTGACGCGGCGCGGCGAGATGTGAATCTTGCCGGGCGGAACGCCGAACGCGCGCCTGACACCATGCGCGTGGCCGGCCGCCAGCCGGGTTGCGGACAGCCGACCCCTTGTCTACAAAGGGGGCAAACAAGGAGCTGGAAGGGGAATGCCCAAGGGGAGCCGTTCGCCTTCGCGCCCGGCGGGCAGGGAGCGAGGATAGAGGAGCGCTGCCATGTTCCACAGGGACCGTTTCATTGAGGACTGCATCAAGACCGTCGGTGAGGGCCAAGGCGCGATCAGCGAACTCGTCGCTGCTGCGGTATCCGATGGCACACGGGTGTTCGCCGAACTCGGCGAGCCGGTCCACGCCGGCATCGGCATGCTGTACCGCGCGCCGAACCTGACCATCATCAACTTCGTGTGGGCACCGTGCATGAGCCTCATGCCTCACGACCACCACATGTTCTCGGTGGTGGGCATCTACGCGGGCCGCGAGGACAACGTGTTCTGGCGGCGTACCGCAAGCGGCATCGAGGCCTACGGTGCGACATCGCTGGGCGCGGGCGACATCACGACGCTCGAACGCGACGCGATCCACTCCGTGCTCAACCCGATTGGCAAGATGACCTGCGCGATCCACGTCTATGGCGGCGATTTCCTGGCACCGCCCGAGCCCCGCAGCATGTGGGACCACGAGACGCTCGCCGAGACGCCCTGGGACGTCGAGCGGGCCAAGGAGGCATTCGCCGCCGCGGAAGCCCGCTTCAACGCGTGGCGGGAGAGCGAAGCGGTCGCGGCGGCACAGTAGCGGTCGTGTCCGGGCGTTGTCGGAGTTCACGATAGAGACCCTGCCGCGCAGCGACGGGTGAGCCTCGTAGCGGCAACAGCTTCGCACTCGGAGCGGCCGGGCGTACGCTGACGGTGCCGACGCTGATCGGTCGTGGCCTGACTTCCGAGTTCGCCCGGACGACACATGGCACCGCGAAACTTTGCGAGTGCGAATGGCGGACGAGCGACCCGGAAAGGGTCGCTCGTCTGTGTTGGCCGATGGTCAACTTTTCGGCCACTCCGGCCATCGAGGCCTCAACGACCTTATCCGAGATGGATGACCGCTCGGCCGAGTCGCCAATTTCCGTGTTCGACCCACAAGAGACACTCATGGCGTAGCTGGTCCTGTGGCAGGTCTCTGCGTGAAGCAGGCAGCCCAACGCACATAGGCCACGGGCCGCTACTGGCCG
>JARRBR010000145.1 GCA_029982755.1 Rhodocyclaceae bacterium | reverse complement strand
TACCGAAGAACCCCTTGGTGCCGGCCATCGCCCGCGACTACGGGCGCTACCGTCATGTCTGCTGAGAAGTCAATTTCCACTGGAAACGGCACAGAGCCAAATTCAAACGTGGCGGCTTTCCATCTCGAATTGAAGGGAATTGCCCGAGCTCAATTCGCGACCTGAACCAGCTTTGGCTGCAGCGCGCGGAGCAGGTCGTGCGGATGAATGCCGACCAGGAATCCGCGGCGCCCGCCATTGATGTAGATCAGCGGCAGATCGAGGACGGTGCGCTCCAGATAGACCGGCATCTTCTTGCGCGTGCCGAAGGGCGAGGTGCCGCCGACCAGATAGCCGCTGTGCCGATTGGCAGTCTCGGGCTTGCAGGTCTCGACGTGCTTGCACGGAATCTGGCGCGCGAGCTCCTTGGTCGATACCTTGCGATCGCCGTGCATCAGCACGACCAGGGGCTGGGCATTCTCGTCCTCCATGATCAGGGTCTTGATCACCGCGTGCTCGCTGACGTTGAGCTCGCGCGCGGAAACGGTCGTGCCGCCATGTTCCTCGTAGGCGTAGAGGTGAGTGGAAAAGGCGATTCCGTGCTGGCGGAGAAAGCGGGTGGCCGGCGTTTCCGGGGCGTGCGTATCTTGTTTGCTCATGATGGATCCGGATCCGATGGAATCCGTCTGCGGTCGTCGTTGAATGCGTTCGATTGTAATCGGGGCCGTGTAGGTACTGCGCGCTCCGTTTCGAATCATGCGCGCGGATGGTGTTTCTCGTGCAGCTGCTTGAGCCGTTCGCGCGCCACGTGCGTGTAGATCTGCGTGGTCGATATGTCGGCGTGTCCGAGCAGCAATTGCACGACGCGCAGGTCGGCGCCGTGATTGAGCAGATGGGTGGCGAAGGCGTGGCGCAGCGTGTGCGGCGAAATGCGCTCGCGGGCAATGCCGGCATTCATTGCGTGTTGCTTGATGATGCGCCAGAACATCTGTCGTGTCATGCCGGCGCCGAGCCGGGTGACGAATACCTCGTCGCAATGACGCCCTTCGAGCAATGCCGGGCGGCCCTCGTGCAGGTAGCGCAGCAGCCAGTCGGCGGCGATCTGGCCCAGCGGCACCAGGCGCTCCTTGCTGCCCTTGCCCATGATGCGCAGCACGCCTTCGTTGAGGCCGACCGCGAAAATCTTGAGGCCGACGAGTTCCGACACGCGCAACCCCGCGGCATACAGCACCTCGAGCATGCAGCGGTCGCGCAGGCCCAGCGGTGTTTCCGTGTCGGGCGTATCGAGCAGGGCTTCGACCTGGGCTTCGCTGAGGGTCTTCGGAAAACGCTCGGCGGGCATGGGCGAATCGAGCATCAGCGTCGGGTCTTCCGCGATCTCGCGATTGGCGAGCAGCATGCGGTAGTAGCGCCGCCAGGTCGCGAGCAGCCGGCGCTGGCTGGCCGGCTTTGCGCCGCGGCTGAATTCGGCCAGATAGGCGGCGAGATCGGCGGACGTCGCCGTTGCCAGGCGGGCCTCGCGCTTCTCGAGCCAGGCGGCGAAGCGCGCGAGATCGCTGCGGTAGCCGGCGAGCGTGTTGCGGGCGAGGCCGTGCTCCAGCCACAGGGCGTCGGTGAAACGGTCGAGCTCGCTGCGGTGGAACGGCTGCAGGCCGCGTTCGACGGCCGGCGGGCGAGCGCTCACAAGGCCCCTTCGAAGGCCAGCAGCCAGCGCTTGACCTCGAGCAGCCAGCCGTCATGGGCGTTCGCGAAGCCGCCCAGTCCGGCCGCGGAGGTCACGCGGTGGCAGGGCACGATCAGCGGGAAGGGGTTGGCGCCGCAGGCCTGGCCGACCGCACGCGGCGCGCTGCCCAGCTGCGCGGCGAGCGCGCCATAGGTGGCGGTGCGGCCGCGCGGGATCGCGCTGATCGCCGCCCACACGCGGCGGCGGAACGGCGTGCCGGTGTCCGCGAGCGGCACCGGGAAGGGCTGGTCGGGATCCTCGATCCACTCCCTCAGCGCATGGGCGGCAGCGCCGGCGGTGGCATTGCGCGGGGCCTGAAGCGCCGTGCCCGGCGGCAGGAACACCAGCTCCCGGATCGCGCCCTCACGGGTGCGGATGCCGAACGGGCCGAAGGGCAGGGCGATGATCGCGTCGAAGCCGCGCGAGGCTGCCTCGTCCGGCGCGCGCACGTCCGCTGCGTTCGTCCGGGTCATCTGGGCTGCGCGAGCAGGGCGTCGCGCAGATCGTGGTCGGCCGGACGGACACCGAGCCAGATGCGCAGCAGGGCGGGATAGAGCTCCGCATCCGCGATGTCCTCGCCTTGCTGCTGGCCATTGACGACCAGGCGCGTGGCGCCATTGGCGAGCTGGTCGAGCAGGATCTCGGTGCCCGACCTGACCGCGCCGACCGCGTTCAGGGCGCCCAGCAGCGCGTCGGTGGCGGGCTTGAGTGCGGCCAGCTCGGCGGGCTCGTGGTTCTTCTCCAGGCCGGTCAGCAGCGCGTCGCCGAACTGCTTTGCCTCCAGGTCGCGGATCGGCACGATGCGGATGCGCTTCTCGCCCTTGTCGGCGATGATCGCTGCGGCGTCGCCGAGCGGCGCGCGCAGGTACAGGCCCATGGCATAGACCTTGAAGCCGAGCCGGGTCCGCAGGCCCGCGCCGTTGAGCGTGAGGGTGCGCTTCTGGGCGCTCAGCTGGGGCTCGTAGTCGACGCCGCCGACCTGGATGGCGGCCTGCGCGACGCCGGCCGACAGCAGGGCGGCGACCAGCAGGGAGCGGATGAAGCGGGACATCGGGGTTCCTTGATTCTCGGGTGTCACTTGGCGCCTGGTGGCGGTCGCGCTCAGCGCCGGACTTCGCCGTTGCCGAACACGATCCACTTCTGGCTGGTCAGGCCTTCCAGGCCGACCGGGCCGCGGGCGTGGATCTTGTCGGTGGAAATGCCGATCTCGGCGCCGAGGCCGTACTCGAAGCCGTCGGCGAAGCGGGTCGAGGCATTGACCATCACCGAGGCCGAATCTACCTCGCGCAGGAAGCGCATGGCGTGGGAATAGTTCTCGGTGACGATCGCTTCGGTGTGGCCGGAGCTGTAGGTGTTGATGTGGGCGATCGCCTCGTCCAGGCCGTCGACCAGCTTCACCGCGATGATCGGGCCGAGGTATTCCTCGCGCCAGTCGGCTTCGGTGGCGGCGACGAGCTGGCCGGCATCGATGCCGGCCTCGCGCAGCAGGGCGAGGGACTCGGCGCAGCAGCGCATCTCCACGCCCTTGGCGGCGAGCATGCGGGCGATCTCGGGCAGGTAGATGTCGGCGACGTCGCGCGCCACCAGCAGCGATTCGGCGGTGTTGCAGGTGCCGTAGCGCTGGGTCTTGGCGTTCTCGACGATGGGGACGACCTTGGCGGGGTCCGCTTCATCGTCGATATAGACGTGGCAGTTGCCGTCGAGGTGCTTGATCACCGGCACGCGCGCGTCCTTCGAGATGCGCTCGATCAGCCCCTTGCCGCCGCGCGGCACGATCACGTCTACGTATTCGGGCATGGTGATCAGTGCGCCCACTGCCTCGCGGTCGGTTGTCTCCACCACCTGCACGGAGTGCTCGGGTAGTCCGGCCGCCAGCAGGCCGGCGCGCACGCAGGCGGCGATCGCGCGGTTGGCGTTGATCGCCTCCTTGCCGCCGCGCAGGATTGCCGCGTTGCCCGACTTCAGGCACAGCGCCGCGGCGTCGGCGGTGACGTTGGGGCGGGCCTCGTAGATGATGCCGATCACGCCCAGCGGCACGCGCATCTTGCCGAGCTGGATGCCGGAGGGGCGGCGCTTGATGTCGCTCATCTCGCCGACCGGATCGGGCAGGGCGGCGACCTGCTCGAGGCCGGCGGCCATCGCTTCGACGCCCTTGGCGTCGAGCGTCAGGCGGTCGATCAGCGCCGGCTCCAAGCCGGCGGCGCGGGCTTCGTCGAGGTCGCGGGCGTTGGCAGCGAGCAGTTCGTCGCGGCGGGCGCGGATCTCGGCGGCCATCGCCATCAGCGCGGCGTTCTTGGCGGCGGTCGAGGCAGCGGCGAGCACGCGCGAGGCGGCGCGGGCCTGGCGACCGAGGGTCTGCATGTAGTGCTGGATGTCCATTGGGGGGCAATTCTTGGCGATGTTCGGCGCACCGTTGCTGCAGTGCGGGCAGACCTGCATTAAAGCATCGAAAGCGGCACCGATGGAACCGGGCCGGCAGTTCCCGGCGCACATGCTTCTTGTCGGAGTCGGCCTGCACGCGAACATCGGGTGCTGGCGCGCCGCATTTGCGGGCAAGTCCGCTTGCGGGCTGGGGCTCAGCTCCGTCGGGCGAGGCGCAGGGCGAGTTGCAGGAATTCGTCCCACACGTCGCCGGTGGCGAGGCCCTTGATCATGCGGTCGATGCGCGCGGCGTGCAGCAGCGCGGCGCGCAGGCTGCTTTGGGTGAGGCGGCCGAGGGCGCGGCCGATGGCCTGCTGGCGGCGCGGCTCGAAGATGCGCTCGGCCTTGAACAGCGCGGGCAGCGGCTGGCCGGCGTCGCGGCCGGCGCACAGGCTGGCAAGGCTGCGCGTCTCGTTGGCGAGCGCCCACAGCACCAGCGGCGGCGCGGCGCCTTCGCCCCTGAGGCCGTCGAGCAGGCGGGCGCAGCGCGCCGGATCGCCCTCGATCACCGCGTGGCGCAGCTTGTCGATGTCGTAGCGGGCGACGTTGAGCACCGCGTCCTGCACCTGCTCGAGCGTCAGGGCGCCTTCGCCGTGCAGCAGGCCGAGCTTGAGGATCTCCTGATGGGCGGCGAGCAGATTGCCCTCGACGTGATCGGCGATGAAGGCGAGCGCCTCGGGCGGGGCGGACTGCTGCTGCGCGGCCAGGCGGCGGCCGACCCACTCGGGCAGGCGCTCGCGCTCGGGGGCGTTCAGCTCCAGCGTCGTGGCGGCGTCTGCCAGGGCCTTGAACCAGGCGGTCTTGCGCGTCTGCCAGTCGATCTCGGGCAGGGTGATCAGGGTCAGGGTCTGCGCGGGCAGGGCAGCGATGTAGCGCTGCAGTGCGTCGCCGCCGTCGCGTCCGGGCTTGCCGCTGGGGATGCGCAGGTCGATGAGCTTGGCGCCGCCGAACAGCGACATGTTGCCGGCGGCCAGCGTCAGCGCGTCCCACTTGAAGCCCTGGCCGACCACCAGGGTCTCGCGTTCGTCGTAGCCCTGGCGGCGGGCGGCGGCGCGTATGGCGTCGGCGGCTTCCAGCACCAGCAGCGGTTCGTTGCCGTGCAGCAGCCACAGCGGGGCGAGGGGGCGCTCGAGCTGGGCTGCGAGCTGGTCGGGACGCAGGTTCATGGATGCTGGGCTACAGGCTTGTGGCGCAGGCGGCGGCGCTCGGTCGTGGGCGGCTGAGCGTGCCCGCCGCTCGTCGCGGCACGGTTCTCACCTGTGCTCAGCCGGCGCGATGGGCGGCGGCCAGGCGCCGCATCATCTGCTGCACCAGGTCGGCCTGCATGTCGCGGTAAAGCAGGGCCTCCTCCTGTTCCTTGCCGAGCACCTGGCTGTCGTCGAAGGTGTATTCGCGCCGCGCCGACAGGCTGGTGGGCGGGATCAGCGGCTTGCCGGCCTTGTCCAGGAGCTGGAAGCGCAGGGTCTGGGTGAGCTGGTACTCGCGCACCTTGCCCGCGCCGGTCAGGCTCAGGATCTCGCGCCCGCGGGCGTTGCCGAGGATCTGCAGGCGTGCCTCGGCCTGTTCCGCATCCTCGGTCACGGTGGTCGTGCCGCTGGTGGCGATCAGGCGGCGCAGCTGGGCGCCGAGTTCGGTTTCCGGCGGGGTGTTGATGTGCACCGTGGCGAAATCGAGCGCCTGCGGTCCGCGCAGGCGGAAGCCGCAGCCCGAGGCCAGCAGGGCGACCGCGCCGCAGCCCGCGAGCAGCAGGCGGCGGCGTCCGGGGGCGACGCCGGAACGGGCGGCGATCGGCTTGCGGACGGACATGCGCGGCCTCCTCAGGCGACGATGTTGACCAGGCGGCCGGGCACGACGACGACCTTCTTCGCCGGCCTGCCTTCCATGAACTTCTGCGCGGCCTCCGACGCGAGCGCCTGCGCCTCGATGTCGGCCCTGGCGGCGTCGGCGGCGACCTTGATGCTGCCGCGCAGCTTGCCGTTTACCTGCACCATCAGCTCGATCTCGTCCTGTTTCAGCGCCGCCTCGCAGACCTCCGGCCAGTTCGCCGCCAGGATGTCGGTGCCGAAGCCGCAGTCCTGCCACAGCGCGTGGCAGATGTGCGGGGTGATCGGCGACAGCAGGCGCAGCAGGATGGAGAAGCCTTCCTCGGCCACTTCGGCGTGCGCGGCCGGTTCGGCGCCGGCCAGTTCCTTGTGCGCCTTCTCGAGCGCGTTGAGGATCTTCATCGCGGCGGAGACCACGGTGTTGAACTGGTGCTTGCCGAAGTCGTAGCTCGCCTGCTTGAGATGCGTGTGGATCTCGCGGCGCACGTCGGCGGCCGCTGCGGGCAGGGCGTTGGCCGCGAGCTTGCGCTCGGCCGGCAGCGCGGCGCGCGTTTCGGTGGCGAAGGCGTGGCCGTAGTTCCACACCCGGCGCAGAAAGCGCGAGGCGCCCTCGACGCCGGAGTCGGACCACTCGAGCTGCTGGTCGGGCGGGGCGGCGAACATCATGAACAGGCGCGCGGTGTCGGCGCCGTACTGGTCCACCAGCGACTGCGGATCGACGCCGTTGTTCTTCGACTTCGACATCTTCTCGATGCCGCCGATGACCACCGGCAGGCCGTCGGAAGCCAGCTTCGCGGCGACGATGCGGCCGCGCTCGTCACGCTCGACCACCACGTCTGCCGGGTTGATCCACTGCTTCTTGCCGCCCTCGAGCTCGCGGTAGTAGGTCTCGGCCACCACCATGCCCTGGGTGAGCAGGGCGCTGAAGGGCTCGGAGACATTCACCAGGCCGCAGTCGCGCATCGCGCGGGTGAAGAAGCGGGAGTACAGCAGGTGCAGGATGGCGTGCTCGATGCCGCCGATGTACTGGTCGACCGGCGCCCAGTAATTGACGCGCTCGTCGACCATCGCGGTCGTGCTGTCGGCGCAGGCGTAGCGCAGGAAGTACCAGGACGACTCGACGAAGGTGTCCATGGTGTCGGTTTCGCGCTTCGCCGGCTTGCCGCACCTGGGGCAGCTGCATTCGTAGAACTCGGGCATCTTGGCCAGCGGCGAGCCGCGGCCGGTGATCTCGACGTTCTCGGGCAGCACCACCGGCACTTGCTCGTCGGGCACCGGCACGTCGCCGCAGTCGGCGCAGTGGATCATCGGGATCGGGCAGCCCCAGTAGCGCTGGCGCGAGATGCCCCAGTCGCGCAGGCGGTACTGC
>JARRBR010000144.1 GCA_029982755.1 Rhodocyclaceae bacterium | reverse complement strand
TGCTGCGCTCCGACATGCTCGTGCTCCCTGAGAAACGGAACTCGAAGCATGCGGGCTCAACTGGGGCTACGTAAGGATGGGGTTCGTGGAGCGCTTACACTTTGTCATTCGTGGTCTGCTTCAGGTAGTAGCCCGACAGGCCGACGCCCCACGGGCCGAAGCGCTTGCCGACGAGATAGTCCATGTGGAACTCGTCGCCTGATTCATAAGTCCCCTCGGTGGGTGAAAAAGGTCCGACGTAATCCTTGTTCTTGGTCTTGATGTTGTACATCAGCTTGGCCGAGACCTCCCAGCCCGTGTCGCCCATGTACGTGAAGGCGAACAGCGGCTCGAAGCTCCAGTAGTTGGCGCCAATGCTCTCACGCGCGTCACCGGTCTTATAGGCGCCAACCGGCAGATTGATGTCGAGACCGATCGCCCAATGCCAGTTCTTTTGGTGCCAGGAGACAATGAACGGGTTGATGGTGACATCACCAAGACCGAATTTAGACTCGGCGCCTTGGGTGAGATTCACGTCCTGATGCACCAACGGGACGATCACGTGCCAGCCCCAGTTGCCGCCAAGAATCTTGTGCTCGGTCGTCTGTACGAAGCGGAAGGCGTTGAACCACGCATCCACGCCCGCGCCAGCTACCTTCTCGCCGCTGCCGTCGACGAGATCGCCGCTGTAGTAGCCGAAGTAGTTGATGAAGTAGTTCCCCGGCGGCGGAACGGCACCGCCGAGCCAGGTCTCGGCACCGTTGGGGTACTGGTCGCCGCCTTCCTTGGCCTGTGCGCTGCCGATGCTCAGTGCCGCAAGCGCGACCGCGCCCGCGAGTTTGCGAATTTCCAAGCTCATGACTCCTCCTCGTTGATTGTGGTTTTACTGCTGGTGCTGTTCTTGTGACGGCGGCCTCTGCGGGCCGCTCACTGAATCTGCGGGTCGAACCGTAGGCCTCAGCGCCCCAGGTCCTTTGCCGATACGCCGCCGATGCCCCAGTTCGTCTTCGGCACCTCGCGGATGACGACCCGCACGGTCTGGATCGGCGCACCCACGGCCTCGACCAGCGCCTGGGTGACCTTCTCGATCACGGCCCGCTTCTGGTCTTCGGTGCGGCCTTCCATCATGGTGATTTCTGCCAGCGGCATGTCCTGCCCCTCCTTGTCGTCGAAAAATTGGCGCCCTGCCCGATCGCACGACGCCGCTGCGTTGTTCCCGGCCCTGATGCGACACGCCCCCGCGGCATCGGCCGGCGGGGGCGCAAGTCACGGTCAGGCCGCCAGACCCTTGGCCTTGGCGAGGTTCAGCGCCGTGTCCTCGATCATGTCCTCCTGGCCGCCGACCATGCCGCGCTTGCCCATCTCGACCAGGATCTCGCGCGCCGGCACGCCGTACTTCTTCTCGGCGCGCTTGGCAAAGAGCAGGAAGGAGCCATACACGCCGGCGTAGCCCAGCGTCAGCGCGTCGCGGTCGATGCGGATCGGGAAGTCCATGATCGGCACCACCAGGTCCTCGGCCACGTCCTGGATCTTGAACACATCGACGCCGGTCTCGATGCCCATCAGGTCGCACACCGCGATGAACACTTCCAGCGGGGTGTTGCCGGCACCCGCGCCCAGGCCCGCGGCCGCCGCGTCGATACGGGTCGCGCCCACTTCGAGCGCGGCCAGGCTGTTGGCCACGCCCATGGCCAGGTTGTGGTGGCCGTGGAAGCCGAGTTCGGTTTCCGGCTTCAGGGCCTCGCGCACCGCCGCGAGGCGTGCCTTGACGGTGTCGGGCAGCAGGTGGCCGGCCGAGTCGGTGACGTAGATGCAGTTGGCGCCGTAGCTCTCCATCAGCTTGGCCTGCTTGACCAGCCCCTCGGGGCTGTTCATGTGCGCCATCATCAGGAAGCCGACGGTGTCCATGCCGAGCTTGCGCGCCATGCCGATGTGCTGCTCGGAGACGTCCGCCTCGGTGCAGTGGGTGGCCACGCGGATGGTGGAGACGCCGAGCTCGTGCGCCATCTTCAGGTGATCGACGGTGCCGATGCCCGGCAGCAGCAGCGCCGAGACCTTGGCCTGCTTCATCAACGGGATCACGGTACCGAGGTATTCCTCGTCGCTGTGCGCCGGGAAGCCGTAGTTCACCGAGCTCCCGCCCAGGCCGTCGCCGTGGGTGACCTCGATCAGCGGCACGCCCGCTTCGTCCAGGCCGCAGGCGATGCTCTTCATCTGCTCGAGCGTCATCAGGTGGCGCTTGGGGTGCATGCCGTCCCGCAGGGTCATGTCGTGGACGGTGATCTTCTTGCCGCGAAGTTCCATGTTCATCTCCTTCGTCTGGTCGCCGCTCAGGCAACCATCGTGGCGCGGTTGGATTCGAGTTTCAGGCGCCCGGCGAGGATCTCCTCGGCGAACATCTCGGCGGTACGCGCACCGGCCGCGGTCATGATGTCGAGGTTGCCGGCGTACTTGGGCAGGTAGTCGCCCAGGCCTTCGACTTCCAGGAAGACCGAGACGCGGTTGCCGTCGAACACCGGGCCATTGACCAGGCGGTAGCCGGGCACGTACTTCTGCACTTCCTTGATCATGGCGTGGATCGAGGCGGTGATCTTTTCCTGGTCAGGTTCGGTCTCGGTGAGGCAGTGCACCGTGTCGCGCATGATCAGCGGCGGCTCGGCCGGGTTGAGGATGATGATGGCCTTGCCCTTCTTCGCGCCGCCGACCTTCTCGACCGCGCCGGCGGTGGTGCGGGTGAATTCGTCGATGTTCTTGCGCGTGCCCGGGCCGGCACTCTTGGAGGACACGGTGGCGACGATCTCGCCGTAGGCCACCGGCTGCACGCGGGAGACCGCCGCGACCATCGGGATCGTGGCCTGGCCGCCGCAGGTGACCATGTTGACGTTCATCTCGCCCTTGCCGACGTGCTCGACGAGGTTGACCGGCGGCACGCAGAAGGGGCCGATCGCGGCCGGGGTGAGGTCGATCATCAGCACGCCCAGCTCATTGAGCTTGCGGCTGTTCTCGGCATGGACATACGCGCTGGTGGCATCGAAGGCGATCTGCACGCCGTCGGCCTTGACGTGCGGCAGCAGGCCGTCGACGCCCTCGGCGGTGGTCTTGAGACCCATCTCGCGGGCGCGCGCCAGGCCTTCGGAGGTGGCGTCGATGCCCACCATCCATACCGGCTCGAGCACCGGGCTACGCTTCAACTTGTACAGCAGGTCGGTGCCGATGTTGCCCGGGCCGATCAGCGCGCATTTGATCTTGTTCATGCCTGACTTCCTTCCTTTGGTCTTGAATCATTCCGGTGAATGCAGGTCGCGCGGCGGTCCGGGGAGAGGGAGAGGGGCGGACCGCCGCACGACTGCAATCGACAGGTTTCGGCTGCGCGAGGCGCTCAGCCCTCGACGTCATCGGCTCCGATCGCGAGCAAACCCGCTCGCGCACAGATGCCGTCCTGTTCTTCAGAGGCGCCCGAGACGCCGATGCCACCCACGAGCTCGCCACCGACGCGGATCGGCAGGCCGCCGCCGAACACGATCAGGCGCGGCTGGGCCGAAAAGCCGAGCTTCATGCCCTCGTTGCCGGCACACACGTCCATCCACTTGCCGGTGGGAAAGCCGAAACCGCCCGCCGTGTACGCCTTGTCGATCGCGATCGAGATCGACTGCGGAAACGCACCGGGCATGCGCAGGAAGGCGACCAGGTTGCCGCCCGCATCGGCCACCGCCACGTTGATGCGAACGCCCAGGGACTCGGCCTTCCTGACCGCTGCCTCGACGGCGGCGTGAGCAGCTTCCCAGGCGACGGTGGATTGGGGCACGGCAACTTTCATGTCACGAACTCCTGTAATACGGCGCCGCTAGCGGCAACGAGACGAAGGTAAATCAGCACTTTCTCGACGTCAATACTTTTTCTCGAGATTATTCGTTCAAGCGATTTATTCGCCGCTCAGCTAGAATTCTTCATTATCAGCCCAATTATCCGCACGCCATCATGAGCGAAACCGTCCTTACCCCTCCCCGCGAAAACGTCGAACCCAAGACGCTCGTCGAGGGCGCCTACCAGCGTCTGCGCCGCGACATCATCGAGGGCGTGCATCCGCCCGGCGAGAAGTTGCGCGTGGAGCACCTCAAGGACCAGTACGACGTCGGCGCCGGCACGCTGCGCGAGGCGCTGCTGCTGCTGGTCACCGATGCACTCGTCGTCGCCCAGGGCCAGCGCGGCTTTCGCGTCGCCCCGATCTCGATCGAGGACTTCGAGGACATAACCCGCACCCGCATCCTGCTCGAGACCGAAGCCCTTCGGCAATCGATCGCCCTCGGCGGCGAGGACTGGGAAGCCGGCATCGTCGCCGCCTTCCACCGCCTGTCACGCGCCGAACAGAAGCTCGGTGGCCAGGACGATTACGTCCACACCGCCGCGGAAGACTGGGAGAAACGCAACCGCGCCTTCCACGACGCGCTGATCGCCGCCAGTCCTTCGCGCTGGATCCGCCACTTCCAGAACATCCTCTACCAGCAGTCCGAGCGCTACCGCCGCATCAGCCTGTTCCGCCGGCCGATCCCGCGCGACGTCCATGCCGAGCACGAAGCCCTGTTCGACGCGACCCTGGCGCGCGATGCCGATCGCGCCACCGCGATCCTCGCAGAGCACATCCTGCGTACGCTCGAATCGGTCCGCCACATGCCCACGGACTTCTTCACCAGCCCGGCCAAACACTGACCCGCAGCCCGCGTCCTTGCGGGCAAGCACCGTCGCGGCCGCGCGGCGGCCGCGACGGCTTAAACGCTCAGGACACCACGCTCAGGAAGCGCTCGTTGAGCTTGCGGTCGTGGTAGAAGATGCCGGCGCCGACCTCGTCCCAGGTCCACTTCACCGCCTTGTAGTCGGGATAGGTGTCGTAGCCGCCGCAGAAGGTCTCGAAGCGGTTGCCCGACGGATCGAAGGCGTAGATGGTCGAGCCGCGGGTGATGCCGTGGCGGGTGGGGCCGATGTCGATCGAGATGCGGTTCATCGACATGATGTCGGCCGCGCGCAGCACCTTCTCCCAGCTGTCGAGCTTGAACGAGATGTGGTGCAGCTTGCCCGGCTCGGGATGGCGCACGAAGGCGATGTCGTGGGCCTTGGTGGAGCACGACAGCCAGATCGCCAGGTCGGTCTTGCCGTCTTCCATGACCACGTGCTCGACGAGGTAGAAGCCGAGCACCTTCTCGAAGATCTCCTGCACCTTCTCGATGTCCGGGCCGTACAGCAGGCAGTGGTCCATGCGCGTCGGCGCGATGCCGCGCTCGGCGTCCGGCACCCACGGATCCGGGTTGACGTAGGACTGGCCGTTGCCGACGTCGGTCTTCTCGGCGTAGAGCTCGATCAGGTGGCCCGAGGGCACTTCGAAACGCACGCGCTCGCCGGTCTCGAGCATCTCGCCGGCGGGAATGCGCTCGGTCTTGACGCCGAAGGCCTGGAGATCGCCGTCGAGCTTGTCGAGCGTGGCCTTGTCGGCCACCTTGAAGGCGAAGAAGTCGACGCCCGCGGTGTCGGCCTCGCGGATCAGCACGCTGTTGTGCTCGCGCTCGTCCCAGGCCTTGAAATAGACCCGGCCCTGGCCGTCACGGCCGGTCTCGACCAGACCCAGCACGTTCTTGTAGAAGTTGATGCCCTCTTCGAGGTCAAGGACACGCATCGAGATGTGTCCCGGACGCAGTACGCCAGTCATAGCCATGTGAATGCTCCTCCTGCAGAACCCGGCCGGTATCTTCCGGTTCGGGTAGGTTGGAAAAATGAAGCTGTAAAGCGCTCGAACTCTATCGAGATCTCGGCCCTTTCAGGCCACAATCTCGAGATTCCTTGATAAAAGTCAAATTCTCTTGAACAGCGGACTGCGGACCTGCTGGACATCGGCCGCGGAGAAGAACTTCTCCATGTAGATGTCGCGCTCGAACAGGCGCCCCTGCATCAGCGTGGTGATGCAGGCATCGATCATCAGCGGCGGGCCGCACAGGTAGGCCTTGTGGCCGCGGAAATCGCCGCTGAAGTGCGCCGCTGCCGCGTCATGCACGTAGCCGCGGAACCCCGTCCAGTCCGAATCGGCCGGCTCGTCGGATAGCGCCGGCACATAGGTGAAGTTGGGGTAGCGCTCGGCCAGCGCCAGGAACTCGTCGTGGTAGTACAGCTCGCTGCGGTTGCGCTGGCCGTATACAAGGGTCATCGGCCGCGTGTCGCCGGCCTCGAGCAGGTCGAGGATCATCGAGCGCGGGCTCGACAGCCCCGAACCGCCGGCCATGAACAGCAGGGCTTCGGGCGCCGACTTGCGCACGAAGAAGCGGCCGTAGGGGCCGGACAGGCGCACGCGCTCGCCGACCTTGAGCTGCTCGTGGATCCAGGTGGTGCCGCGCCCACCGGGGACGATGCGGATGTTGAGTTCCACCTCGCGTCCGGTCGAAGGCGGATTGGCCAGCGAGAAGGCCCGGCTGTACTCGCCGCCCTCGAGGAAGAAGTTGACGTACTGCCCGGCCTGGAAGTGCATCGGCTCGTCGGTCTCGATGAACACCGCCTTGATCGTCGGCGTCAGCGCCTCGATGCGGGTCACGGTGCCGGGGAAGTCGCGCACCGGGATCGACTCCGCATCGGGCTCCTCCTCGATCTCGGCCTCGATCGTCACGTCGGACTCCAGCCGCGCACAGCACGCCAGGGTCTTGCCCTCGTCGCGCTCGAAATCCATCAGCGCGAAGCTCGACGCCTCGCCGTGATCGACCTCGCCGTCCACCACCTGCACCTTGCAGGTCGCGCACAGGCCGTGGCAGCAGGCGTGGGGCAGCCACACCCCGGCGCGCAGCGCGGCGTCGAGGATGGTCTGACCGTCCTCGACCTCGATCGTCTGGCCGATCGGTTCAATCGTCAGTTCATAAGTCATGATGCGTTTCCGTTCTGTCCGTTGTCCGTGGTGCGGGGACGGCGGGCCGCAGGGGCGGACCGCCGTCCCCGCACAGGATCAGCTGCACGAGCCCTTGATGCCGTTGAGGCCGGGGGTGCGGAAGCGGATCACGTCCTTGTGCTTCAGTCCGTTCTCGGCGAGCGACTTGTCGAAGTCGGGCGCGAAGGGCTTGCCCGATTTGAACCACTCGGCCTTCGCCCAGTCGATCTGCGCGAAGTCGGGGTGGTAGCCGAAGGCGGCCTGCATCGGACCGGCGACCACGTCACCGAAACGCATCGTCGGCGGGAACGGGAAGCAGAACGGGGCACAGAACAGCAGATGGTCTTCCCAACCGATGTAGAGCAGTTGCGCGCCGTGGAACTTGTCCTGGGTATCGGCGGGGGCGAATTCGTACTTGGAAATGGCGGCTACAGCCATGTCGTGTCTCCTGGTGTCTTGTCGTCGGCCGCGGGCCGGGGCCGG
>JARRBR010000025.1 GCA_029982755.1 Rhodocyclaceae bacterium | reverse complement strand
GGTCTTGTCGTCGCGGAAGAGGATGTTGTAGCGCGGCGCCAGGCTCTTGATGAGGTTGTTCTCGAGGATCAGGGCCTCGGCCTCGGAGCGGGTGGCGGTAATGTCCACGCGCTGCACCTGGGCGACCATCATCGCGATGCGCGGGCTGGAGAGGGTCTTCTGGAAGTAGCTGGAGACGCGGCGCTTGAGGTTCTTGGCCTTGCCGACGTAGAGCACCTTGTCATCGGCGCCGATCATGCGGTAGACGCCCGGCTCCTCGGTGAGGGTGCGCAGGAAGGGCTTGGGGTCGAAGGCTTGGGCGTCGGTTGACTGTGGGTCGGTCATGCGCTTGCTCTGCGTAATTCGAAGCCATCGCGTCACGTGGCGAGGGCTTCAGGTGCGTTCGGGGTGCGGGGGTTGGGATAAAACCATCGCTGATCCGGAGCGGACGCGGGGCATTCCTTCCATGGGCTGCGGAACTCGCTCGATTCCTCGCTCGGACAGTCCTCGCCCATTCCAGGAACGCCCCACATCCACTCCTGCGCAGTCGGTTCTCAACCGCTTGTGGCGCCAATGGTGCTCAACGGTGTGATCAAGATCGATGCGTTGCGACCGGGAGTCCGTTCTGCAGGGTTTGTGGTGCTCGCCCAGTGATTATCCGCGCTTGCTCAGATCCTCGCTGCGTTGCTCGCCGATGGTGGCGGCCGTCATGCTCGGCGCGGTACTGGTGTCGTCGGGGATGGCGGCAACCCGTTCGCGCGCCTGGACGTAGGCGGCGTGGAGCTCGAGCGCGAACGGGTCGGCGAGCCAGGCGGCCCGGGCCGTGTTCGGCACGATCGCGGCCAGGCGGGCGAGATTGTCGGCGTCGGGCACCGGGGCCCAGCGGTCGAGCAGTTCGGCGGCGAGGTCCGGGCGATTGCAGACGAGCAGCATGTCGCAGCCGGCGGCGTAAGCGGCCCTGGCGCGGCCGACGATGTCGCCGGCGACGCGGGCGCCTTCCATGTTGAGGTCGTCGCTGAAGATCACGCCCTGGAAGCCCACCCGGCCGCGCAGCACATCCTTGAGCCAGAAGGGCGAGAAGCCGGCGGGCTGGGGCTCGGGGCTGGGGTCGGCATTCGGGTAGATCACATGCGCGGGCATCACCCCGGCGAGCTGGCGGCCGAGGCGGTGCCGATAAGGCGCGATGTCCTCGTTCCACACGGTGTCGAAGTCGCGTTCATCGACCGGCACGTCGTGGTGCGAATCGGCCTCGACGAAGCCGTGGCCGGGGAAGTGCTTGCCGACCGCACCCATGCCCGCCTCCGCCATGCCGGCGACCAGCGCCAGGGCGAGCGCGGCGACGGCCTGCGGGTCGCGGTGGAAGGCGCGGTTGCCGATGGCGCGGCAGCAGCCGTAGTCGAGGTCCAGCACCGGGGCAAAGCTGAGGTCGACGCCGTGCGCGCGCAGCTCGGCGGCAAGCACGAAGCCGGTCGCGCGCGCGGCCTCGAGCGCGGCAAGGTGGTCGTGTTCCCACAGCGCGCCCAGGCTGCGCATGGAAGGCAGGCGGCTGAAGCCATCGGTGCGGAAGCGCTGCACCCTGCCCCCTTCGTGGTCGACCGCGATGATCAGCGCCGGGTCGCGCAGCGCGCGGATGTCGGCGGTCAGCGCGCGCAGCTGGTCCGAGCCGGTGAAGTTGCGCGCGAACAGGATCACGCCGCCGACCAGCGGGTCGCGCAGGCGCTCGCGCTCCTCGTCGGTCAGCGCGATGCCGGCGACGTCGATCATGACGGGGCCACGGGGGCGGCGGATGGTTGGATTCATGTTGTCGAGATTCCGGGACTCAGACCCGTTCGATGAGGGCGAACGCGACGATGTGCTCGTCCTCGTCACTGATGCTGAGGTGGGCGCGCAGCCCGTTGTCCCGCATGTGCGCGGCGAGGCGCTCGTCGTAGCGGTACTCCGGCTTGCCGAGCGCGTCGTGACCGATGGCGACCGCGTGCAGGGTGGCCGGCACGGCGACGCCTGTGCCGAGCGCCTTGCCGAAGGCTTCCTTGGCGGCGAAGCGCTTGGCGAGGAAGCGCGCCGGGTCGCGGTGGGCGCGCCACGCCTCGACCTCGCTCGCGGCCAGGATGCGCAACGCGAAGCGCTCGCCGTGACGCTCGAGGGCCTCGCGCATTCGCCGCAGTTGCACGAGATCCGTGCCGATGCCGTGGATCATGTCCTTACGACAGCGAGGCTCAGCCCTGCTGCGATGCTTCGCGCATCAGCCGCTTCATCTCGGCCACCGCCTCGCGCAATCCGACGAAGACCGAACGGCTGACGATGGCGTGCCCGATGTGCAGCTCGCGGATGCCGTGCAGGCGCGCGATCGGCTGCACGTTGTAATAGTTGAGGGCGTGGCCGGCGTTGAAGCGCATGCCCAGGCGTCGCACCACCTCGCCCGCGGTGCGGATCTTGTCGAGCTCGGCGACCACCGCCGGCGCCTCGGCGTCGCGGCCGGCCGCGTGGAAGGCGTGGGCGTAGGGGCCGGTGTGGATCTCGCAGACGCGCGCGCCGATGCGGGCGGCGGCCTCGATCTGCTCGACCTCGGCGTCGATGAACACGCTGGTGACGATGCCGGCATCCGCCAGGCGGGCGATCACGTCCTGCAGCCGCGCCTCCTGCGCGAGCACGTCGAGCCCGCCCTCGGTGGTGATCTCGTGGCGTCCCTCCGGGACCAGCATCGCCATCTGCGGCCTGGTGCGGCAGGCGATGGCGACCATCTCGTCGGTGGCCGCCATCTCGAGGTTGAGCTTCACCTGGGTGAGTTCGGCGAGCCGGCGCACGTCCTCGTCGTTGATGTGGCGGCGGTCCTCGCGCAGGTGGATGGTAATGCCGTCGGCGCCGCCGAGGTGGGCCTCCACCGCGGCCCACACCGGATCGGGCTCCCAGGTGCGGCGCGCCTGGCGCAGCGTGGCGACGTGGTCGATGTTGACGCCGAGTTCGATCATCAGAGCTCCTGCAATTCCTTGAGCACCCGGCGCGACTGCAGCGGCTGGCCGCCCAGGGTGTGGTTGATCAGCATGCGCAGCAACTGCTTGGACTGAGCCAGCGTCTCCGCGCGCGAGAAGTCGTCGGTGGCCATGTCGAGCAGGGTCTGGCCGGATACGAGCGGCTGCTCGCCAAGCGCGACGGCATCGGCCGCGGCGCCCTCCTGCGCCATTTCCGTTTCCAGCGTTTCCAGCCTGACCGGGCCGCGTTCGATTATATAAAGGTAGCGCCCCTCGGGCCGTACCGGCTGCCCGCCGTCCGCCTCGTGATCGAGCCCGGCCTCGTAGCCGAGATCCCGCAGCAGTGCGAGCTCGAAACGGCGCAGGATGGGCGACTCGGGCTCGCCGCGGCCGAGTGCGCGCACCGCTTCGGCGTAGGCGTCGAACAGGCGCGGATGCGTGTCCTCGCGCGCGGTCAGACGCACCAGCAGTTCGTTGAGGTAGTAGCCGCAGATCAGCGCGCGCCCGGTCAGCAGCGGCTGGCCGCCCTGCCACTCGGCGCGCACCAGGGTCTTGACCTCGCCACCGCCCGACCAGTCCATCCACAGCGGCTGGAAGGCCATCAGCACGCCGCGCAGCTGCGAGTGCGGCCGCCGTGCGCCCTTGGCGACCAGCGCCACACGACCGTGGTCGCGCGAAAACACCTCGACGATCAGACTGGTCTCGCGCCAGGGATAGGTGTGCAGCACCCAGGCGGGCTGCTGCTCGACGCGCTGCTTGGCTCCCGCCATGACCCGGCGCCCGGATTACTCGTAGCCGAGGCTCTTCAGCGCGCGCTCGTCGTCGGCCCATCCGCTCTTGACCTTGACCCAGACCTCGAGGAAGACCTTGCCGTCGAAGAGCTTCTCGAGCTCGACGCGGGCCTCGGACGAGATGCGTTTCAGCTTCTCGCCGCCCTTGCCGATCACCATGGACTTGTGGCCCGGCTTGTCGACGATCACCGCGGCGTGGATGCGGCGCAGGTTGCCCTCGACCTCGAACTTCTCGATCTCGACCGCGATGCCGTAGGGCAGCTCGTCGCCGAGCAGGCGGAAGAGCTTTTCGCGCAGGAATTCCGAGGCCAGGAAGCGCTCGCTGCGGTCGGTGATCTCGTCCTCCTCGAACATCGGCGCGGCGACCGGCAGCAGCGGCGAGGCGGCCTTGACCAGTTCCTCGACGTTGCGCCCCTTCTCGGCCGACAGCGGCACGATCTCGGTGAAGTCGCGTGCCTGGCGCACCTGGTCGATGAATGGCAGCAGGCGCGACTTGTCCTTGAGCTGATCCACCTTGTTGATCACCAGAATGACCTTCGAGGATTCCGGGATCACCGCCAGCACCTTGCGGTCGTCGTCGGTGAAGCGGCCGGCCTCGATGACGAAGAACACCAGGTCGACGTCGGCCAGCACCTGCGAAACCGTGCGGTTCATCGAGCGGTTGAGCGCGTTGCGGTGATGGGTCTGGAAGCCAGGGGTGTCGACGAACACGAACTGCACGCCCGGCTCGGTGAGGATGCCGGTGACGCGGTGGCGGGTGGTCTGCGCCTTGCTCGAGACGATGCTGATCTTCTGCCCGATCAGGCGATTGAGCAGGGTCGACTTGCCGACGTTGGGGCGGCCGACGATGGCGACGAAGCCGGCGCGGAAGCCGTCCGCCTCGTGCTCGCCACCCGGCACGTCGTCATGTGCGGGCATGGAAGGGGTTTCGCTCATTTCTTTCTCACTGCGGCGAGCGCGAGCTCGGCCGATTGCTGTTCCGCGATCCGCCGGCTGGGGCCGCGCCCCAGCGTGCGCACCCCGAGCTTGGGTATCTCGCAGGCGACCTCGAATTCCTGCGCGTGGGCCTCGCCCAGCGCCTGGACCATGGTGTAGGTCGGCACCGGCATCCTGCGCCCCTGCAGCCACTCCTGCAAGGCGGTCTTGGGGTCCTTGCTCGGCTTGCGCGGATCGACCTCGGCGAGCAGTGGCACGTACAGGCGGTCGATGACCGCCTTCGCGGCGCCGAAGCCGGCATCGAGGAAGACCGCCGCGAACACCGCCTCCAGCGCATCGGCCAGGATCGACGGTCGCCGGCTGCCGCCGGACTTCAGCTCGCCCTCGCCCAGTCGCAGGCAGTCGCCGAGCTCGAGCCCGATCGCGATGCGGTGCAGCGCGTCCTGCCGCACCAGCGAGGCACGCACCCGCGACAGTTCGCCCTCGCGCAGTTCGCCGAAGCGCTCGAACAGGGCGATCGCGATCACGCAGTTGAGGATGGAGTCGCCGAGGAACTCGAAGCGCTCGTTGTTGGGCTGGCCGAAGCTGCGGTGCGTCAATGCCTCCTGCAGCAGGCGCGCGTCGGTGAAGACGTGCCCGATCCGGGTCTGGAGCTGATCGACCGTCATCGGGTCAGCGTTGCTCGGTGCTCGGGTGCAGGTCGAAGAGCAGGCTGACGTTGCCGATCAGCGGCACGCTGCGGCTGTACTGGACGTCGATCACGGTCTTGGTGCCGGTGCGGTCGATGACCAGATCCGCCCCCTTCACGCTGGAGACGTCGTCGATCTGGCCGCGGCGATCGAAGCTGCGGCGCAGTTCCAGCACCGGGGTTCCGTTGTCCGCCTCCTCGGCCAGGATGCCGATGATGCGCTTGATCGACATGTATTCGTTGACCACCGGCACGGTACGGAAACCGACGACCAGCAGGAAGGCCGCCAGGGCGCCGACGACGAGTACGCCGAGCAGGCTCAGGCCGCGTTGGGATTTGATGCGCATGCGTGTCCCCCGATCTCAGTGAAAGCCGCCGATCCGCTTCATGTCGCTGAAGTTGAACCAGATGAAGAAGGCGCGACCGACGATGTTCTGTTCGGGCACGAATCCCCACACCCGGCTGTCGCTGCTCGCGTCGCGATTGTCGCCGAGCACGAAGTAATGCCCGTCGGGCACCGTACAGCTCACGCCGGAGTGGGTGTAAGTGCAGTTTTCACGCTTGGGGAAATTCAGCACCTGCGGCACGAAGGCCGGCGCGTCGCGCTCGATCAGCACCGAATGCTCGACCTCGCCGAGCTTCTCGGTGTATTGCGGCGAGTAGTACAGGCGATCCGGATGCAGGTAGGTGCCGGCTTCAGCGATCGGCACCGGCTGGCCGTTGATGGTGAGGCGCTTGTTGATGTACTCGACGCGGTCGCCCGGCAGCCCGACCACGCGCTTGATGTAGTCCATCGACGGGTCCGCGGGGTAGCGGAACACCATCACGTCGCCGCGCTGCGGATCGTTCACGTCGAGGATCTTGGTGTTGATCACCGGCAGGCGGATGCCGTAGGTCCATTTGTTGACCAGGATGAAGTCGCCCACGAGCAGGGTCGGAATCATCGAGCCGGAGGGGATCTTGAACGGCTCGACGACGAAGGAACGCAGGCCGAACACGACCAGGATCACCGGGAAGAAACTCGCGCCGTACTCCACCCACCACGGATTGGGCGCACCAGCGGCGCGCAGCTTGCGCGCGTGGAAGCGGTCGTAGAACCACAGCACGCCGGTGGCGATCAGCAGCAGGAACAGGGTCAGGGCGAAATTCATGCGGTATCCGTCGTCGGCCGGCCCCTCGAAGCGGGCCGGCGGGTTCGATCACTTGCCTTCGTCGGTGCGCAGCACGGCGAGGAAGGCTTCCTGCGGGATCTCGACGTTGCCGACCTGCTTCATGCGCTTCTTGCCTTCCTTCTGCTTCTCGAGCAGCTTCTTCTTGCGCGTGATGTCGCCGCCGTAGCACTTGGCGAGCACGTTCTTGCGCAGCGCCTTGATGGTCTCGCGGGCGATGATGTGCGAGCCGATCGCGGCCTGTACCGGCACGTCGAACATCTGGCGCGGGATCAGCCCGCGCAGCTTGGCGGCGAGCTCGCGGCCGCGGTACTGCGCGCTGGCGCGGTGCACGATGACCGACAGCGCATCGACCTTCTCGCCGCCCACCATCAGGTCGAGCTTGACCAGGTCGGCCGTGCGGTATTCCTTGAAGTCGTAGTCGAGCGACGCATAGCCGCGCGACACCGACTTGAGCTTGTCGAAGAAGTCCATCACCACTTCGTTCATCGGCAGTTCGTAGATGAGCTGCACCTGGCGGCCGTGGTAGCGCATGTCGATCTGGTTGCCGCGCTTCTGGTTGCACAGCGTGATCACCGGACCGACGTAGTCCTGCGGCAGGAAGATGGTCGCGGTGATGATGGGCTCGCGGATCTCCTGGTACTTGCCCACCTCGGGCAGCTTGGCCGGGTTCTCGACGTGGATCACCGAACCGTCGTTCAAGACCACCTCGTACACCACCGTGGGCGCGGTGGTGATCAGGTCCATGTCGAACTCGCGCTCCAGGCGCTCCTGCACGATGTCCATGTGCAGCAGGCCGAGGAAGCCGCAGCGGAAACCGAAGCCGAGCGCCTGCGAGACTTCGGGCTCGAACTGCAGCGAGGCGTCGTTCAGGCGCAGCTTCTCGAGCGAGTCGCGGAGCTGGTCGTACTCGGAAGACTCCACCGGATACAGGCCGGCGAACACCTGCGGCTTGATCTCCTTGAAACCCGGCAGCGGCTCGGCCGCGGGTTTGGTGGCGAGCGTGATCGTGTCGCCGACCTTGGCCGCTTCCAGTTCCTTGATGCCGGCGATGACGAAACCGACCTCGCCCGCGCGCAGGGCGTCGCGACTCACCGAACGCGGCGTGAACACGCCGACCTGGTCGCACGGATACTGCGCGCCGGTCGACATCAGCAGGATGCGGTCCTTGGGCTTGAGTTCGCCGTCGACGACGCGCACCAGCATCACCACGCCGACGTAGTTGTCGAACCAGGAGTCGATGATCAGCGC
Source organism: Rhodocyclaceae bacterium (assembly GCA_029982755.1). Lineage (GTDB taxonomy): Bacteria > Pseudomonadota > Gammaproteobacteria > Burkholderiales > Rhodocyclaceae > Thauera. The sequence goes on along the minus strand of JARRBR010000025.1, from coordinate 23,039 downwards.
CTTCAGCGGTCCGGAGGGTTCGCCCTTGGGCGGAGGCACACGGGCCACGATGGCCTCGAGCACGTCCTCGACGCCGAGGCCGGTCTTCGCCGAGCACAGCACGGCCTCCGAGGCGTCCACGCCGATCACGTCCTCGATCTCGCCGCGGGCGTTCTCGGGATCGGCCGCCGGCAGGTCGATCTTGTTGAGGACCGGCACCACCTCGACGTCGAGGTCGAGCGCGGTGTAGCAGTTCGCCACGGTCTGCGCCTCGACGCCCTGCGAGGCATCGACCACCAGCAGCGCACCCTCGCAGGCGGCGAGCGAGCGGCTGACCTCGTAGGAGAAGTCGACGTGTCCCGGGGTGTCGATCAGGTTCAGGTTGTAGACCTTGCCGTCCTTGGCCTTGTAGTGCAGGGCCGCGGTCTGCGCCTTGATCGTGATCCCGCGCTCGCGCTCGATGTCCATCGAGTCGAGCACCTGCTCCTCCATCTCGCGCTCGGACAGGCCGCCGCAGAAGTGGATGAGTCGGTCGGCCAGGGTCGATTTGCCGTGGTCGATGTGGGCGATGATGGAGAAGTTTCGGATGTGGTTCATGCGAAACGAAAAGGGTGCCTCGCAGCACCCGTTTCGGAAAGAGTTCGGGGGTTCGGAGCCGGGGGTGGCCAGGCCACCCCGTTTGCGTCAAGCCCGTGATTCTAGCGGAAAATCACCGCAATAAGCGCGCACGGCCGCTTCGTCCAGGTGGTAGTGGCACAGTTCGTGATTGCCGTGCAGCAGCACGGGCACCAGTTCGTCCCAGCGCGCCTCCAGCTCGGGATGCTGGTCGACATCGACGACCTCGATCTCCCAGCCGTACTCGGCGGCGATCGGGCGCAGTGCATCGACCAGGTCGTGGCACAGATGGCACCACTCCCGGCTCATCACCGTGAAGCGCTTTCCGGCGCAGGCCTCGCGCGTCGCGTGTGCTCCGTCGCACCTCGTTTCGCCGCCCCTCTCTTCGCCGCTCATTTGGCCGCCCGCAAGCTGACGTAGGACGTGGCATCCGCGCGACGCACAAGCAGCGTCACCTGTTGCCCCGGCGCGAGCCCGGCCGCGATGCGCTCGAAATCCTCGACCTTGTCGAGCATGAGCTGCCGACCACCAACCACCATCGCCAGCACGATGTCGCCCGGCACGATCTCGGCACGCGCGGCGGCACCGTCGGCGCGCTGCACCACCAGACCGCGCTCGACGCCGCGCTCCCGGCGCTGCGCCGGGGTCGGCAGCGCGAGTTCCAGGCCCAGCCGGTTCGACGCTGCGGCGGCACCGACCGCGCGATTCGCCTCAGGTTCGGCCTCCGGATCCTGCCACTCGCCGACCGCCACGCTCAGCTTCCGCACTGCGCCGGCGCGATAGATCTCCACCGCGACCCGGGACCCCGGCTGCGCGGCGGCGACGATGCGCGGCAGGTCGGCGGAATTCTCCACCGCGCGCTCGTTGAAGCGCACGATCACGTCGCCCTGCTCGATGCCCGCCTGCGCCGCCGGACCGTCGGCCTCGACCGAGCTCACCAGCGCCCCCGCCGCGCGCGGCAGGCCGAAGCTGTCGGCGAGGTCGCGGGTGACCTCCTGGATCGCGACGCCGATGCGACCGCGCTCGACCCGCCCCTTGGTGCGCAACTGCTGCTGAACGTCCATCGCGACATCGATCGGAATCGCGAACGACAGCCCCATGAAGCCTCCGGTCCGACTGTAGATCTGCGAGTTGATACCGATGACCTCGCCCCGCAGGTTGAACAGCGGCCCCCCGGAGTTGCCCGGATTGATCGCAACGTCGGTCTGGATGAAGGGCACGAAATTCTCGTCCGGAAGGCTGCGCCCGATCGCGCTGACGATGCCCGCCGTGACCGACTGCTCGAAGCCGAAGGGCGAACCGATCGCCAGCACCCACTCGCCGACCTTCAGCGTCTCGGGGTTGCCGAGCACGACGTGCGGCAGCCCGCTGGCCTCGATGCGGATCAGGGCGACGTCGCTGCGCGCGTCGGCACCGATCACCACCGCGTCGAACTCGCGCTTGTCGGCAAGGCGGACCTTGATCTCGTCGGCCTCCTCGACCACGTGCGCATTGGTCAGGATGTAGCCGTCCGCGCTGATGATGAAGCCTGAGCCCAGCGACTGGTCGTCCGGATCCGGCCCCGGGTACTCGGGGGTGCGCGGAATGAACTTGCGGAAGAAGTCGAACATCGGGTCCGACTCGTCCAGTTCCGGAATCTGGAACGGTTGCCGCGCCGGCGTGCGGCGCGCCTGGGAGGCGCTGATGTTCACCACCGCCCTGCCCTGACGCTCGACCAGCTCGGTGAAGTCGGGGAGCGTCACCGTGGCGCCATGCGCGGCGGACGCGATCAGCCCCATCCACAGCCACCCCACCAGGGCGATCAGGTAGGCGCTCGCGGGCACACGGCGGGCCATCGGAGAAGAGGTCATCGAAGGGTATGAAGTGATTGCACGCATGCGCCCTCGGGCGCGAGTTCCATGCGCAGGCGATGCCGCCAGTTGCGGCTGCGCGGGAGCGCCTTGTTGATCGACCAGGCCAGGGCAAGGCCCACCACCCCGCCGACGAGACCGTAGAGATCCGCCCGCCCGTCGCTGCCCAGCAGGCTGCCGACCGCCGCCCCCGCCAGCAGCAGCACGGTCGCGAGTCCGTACGCGGCGAGCGCCGCGCTGAGCGGCGCCCCGTCCGGAATGCTGATCACGACCTGATCACCGGGCTTCACCGGGAAGCTCAGCGGCAAGGCGAAGACCTTCTCCGCCCCGCCGAAGGCATGGGCAAGCTGCACGGAGCGGCAGCCGCCGGGCTCGTCGCAACGTCCGCATCCGCCGGCGACGTCCGCCAGTTCGAGCCAGGCCACCTCGTTATCGACCCGCAGGATTCGCGCGCGTGCCTGCATCAACGTTCCACCGCGCGGATGTTGTCGCCGATCAGCCGCACCGCCCGCTCCGGCGCTTCGCCGAGCGCGGTGACCAGGTGTCCGTTCACTGTGCGCTTGTAGATGTTGATCGCGCCGTTCGAGAGCGGCCCCAGCCCGATCGCCGAGCCCTTGCCCACCGGCTCGATGAACACCGAGATCGCCGCCAGCCCGTCGCTGAACACCATGTGCACCGCCTGGCCGCGCTCGCGCCCCAGCGGCCGGCGCATCACCGAACTCAGGCTGTATCCCGGCAGCGGCTCGGCCAGCACCCAGCCCACGTCATCCTCCGGCATGGCACTACCGCGCGCATTCACCACGCGCCAGCCCTCGCCGGGCTCGAAGCGCGACTGCAGCAGTTCGGCATCGACTTCCCCGCCGATGCGCACGTCGCTGAAGCTGAACTGCTCGATCAACCCACCCTTCTCGTCCATCATCCGGGACTTGAGCAGCAACCCACTCTGCATCTCCGCCCACAGCGTGTGGCCATAGCGCAGATCATCCTTGGGCTCGAGCACCAGCGCCTGCGCCTCATAGCCAGCGACGCGGCTGACCTCGCCCTTGCGGATGCGGTAGCTCTCGGCCAGGCCGCTCAGCGATGCCGGCAGACGCGCCGGAAAAGCCCTTCGCCCGCCCGCCTCGTCGATGATGACGGTCCGCTCGTCGGGCAGCACGCACTGCACTTCATTGCCGCGGCGGATGACCTCGCGGGGACTGCCGTCGAGCACTTCCAGCCGCTCGTGCTCGCCACTGGCATCGACGCGATGCGCGATGCGCGAGGTCTCCACATGCCCGCCCGACTGATAGACGAAGGTGCCCACGTAATTGAGCCGCTGCCCGGCCGAGGAAATCCGGCCAAGCCAGGACAGGGGGTCGGAAGGCACTTCGGCAAGGACAGGACCCTGGGCCAGCAAGGCACAGAGCCCCAGCGCTGCAGCGAAAAACCTCATCGGCCGTTACCCTGACGCTGATCCGAGACAGTGCGAACGTACTGAACGCCCGCCGGCAGCGGACCGCCGCGCGACAGGCCCTGGTGGGCGAACACGTATTCCCGCAGGGCGTCTTCGCTGCCCGCCTGGGCGACGGGGCGCACCGGCGCGGTCGCGCTCACCACCTTCACCGCCGGGGCACCCGCCACCAATTGCGGCGCCGGGGCCTCCTGCTTGTACAGCGTGGCGGCGACCAGGCCGACCGCGGCGACCCCCATGACCGAAGCGGCGATCGGCATCAGCGACTGCCACACGCGCCGGGTCGCCGAGGCCGGCGCGGCGCGCGGTGCGAGCACCGTCGGCTCCGCGTCGAGATTGGCCATCACGCGGGAAACGAAATCGTCCGAACCCTCACGGTCACCGCGCAACACATCGCCGATCAGGCAGTAGGCTTCCCAGTCCCGCCTCAAGTCCGGGTCGCGCCTGAGGCCGTCGAAGACCACGCGCGTTGCCTGTTCGTCGAGATCACCGTCGAGCAGCGCCGACACTTTGTCCTTCATGCTTGCCACCTACCAACGTTTGTCCGGGGCCGTATCGAGCAAGGGCCGCAGACGTTCTGCAATCGCTTCGCGCGCACGGAAGATCCGCGAACGCACCGTGCCAATCGGGCATTCCATGATGTTGGCGATCTCCTCGTAGCTCAGCCCTTCGAGCTCGCGCAACATGATGGCGGTTCTCAGTTCCTCGGGCAGCGCAGCCATCGCTTCATCGACGGTTTCTCCGATCTGTCGCGTCATCATCAGGCGCTCGGGCGTGTTGATGTCACGCAACTGATCGCCGTCCTCGAAAGTCTCCGCCTCTTCCGAATCGAAACTGGTCGAGGTCGGTGCCCTGCGCCCTTGCGATACCAGGTAGTTCTTCGCCGTATTGATGCCGATACGGTACAACCACGTGTAAAACGCGCTATCTCCGCGGAACGAACCGAGTGCGCGGTAGGCCTTGATGAAGGTCTCCTGCGCAACGTCCTCGACTTCTGCGGAGTCGCGGATCAGCCTGGATAGCAAGCGATTCAGCTTGCGCTGGTACTTGGATACCAGCAGACCGAATGCCTGCTTGTCGCCGCGCTGGACGCGCTCGACGAGTTGCTGATCGATTTCACGATCGCTCATGGGATCTGGGATCTTCCGGATATTCAAAATCAAGACATCCGGATTATAAGCGACCGGCCGCAGCCACGACGGAAATCGAAGACACTCAACAGACACGGCACCCCTGAAATAGTTCAGGAGGCGCCCCTGTCACGACGTGCTATATTCCCCCGCGTTCCTTCCGACACGTCAGGGCGACACCTTGCTGAAACAGTACGACGTACTCATCCTTGGCAGCGGCACGGCCGGCCAATCCATGGCGCTGCGCCTCGCCGACCATCTGCGCGTTGCCCTCGTGACCAAGCGCGAGCTCGCCGACAGTGCGAGCAACTGGGCGCAGGGAGGAATCGCCGCGGTGCTCGACACCACCGACAGCGTGGAAGCCCACATCCAGGACACCTTCGTCGCCGGTGCCGGCCTGTGCAATCCGGAATCGACCCGCTTCGTGGTCGAGAACGGCAAGCACGCCATCGAATGGCTGATCGATCGTGGCGTCCCCTTCACGCGCGAGGCGGACTCCCAGCTCGGCTATCACCTGACCCGCGAAGGCGGACACTCGCACCGCCGCATCATCCACGCTGCCGACGCCACCGGCGCCGCGGTGCAGACGACGCTCGGCGAGCATGTGCGCAGCCACCCGAACATCGACATCTTCGAACACCACATCGCGGTCGACCTGGTGATCGGCGACAAGATCGGCCAACCCGGCGCCGGCTGCCTCGGCGCCTATGTGCTCGACATCGAGGCGGACAAGGTCGTCACCTTCGCTGCGCGCAACACGGTGCTCGCCACCGGCGGCACCGGCAAGGTCTATCTGTACACCACCAACCCCGACGTCGCGACCGGCGACGGCGTGGCGATGGCGTGGCGGGCGGGCTGCCGGGTCGGTAACATGGAGTTCATCCAGTTCCACCCGACCTGCCTGTACCACCCGCAGGCCAAGTCCTTCCTGATTTCCGAGGCCGTCCGCGGCGAGGGCGGGCTGCTGAAGCTGCCCGACGGCACCCGCTTCATGCCCGAGCACGATCCGCGCGAGGAGCTCGCACCGCGCGACGTCGTCGCCCGCGCCATCGACTTCGAGATGAAGAAGCGCGGCCTCGACTGCGTCTACCTCGATATCAGCCACAAGCCCGCGGACTGGCTGCGCGGCCACTTCCCGAACATCTACGCGCGCTGCCTGGAACTGGGCATCGACATCACCCGGGAGCCGATCCCGGTGGTGCCGGCGGCGCACTATTCCTGCGGCGGCATCGTCACCGACCTCGCTGCGCGCACCGATGTACCCGGACTCTATTCCGTGGGCGAATCCGCCTTCACCGGCCTGCACGGCGCCAACCGGCTGGCGAGCAATTCGCTGCTGGAGTGCCTGGTGTTCGGCGAAGCCGCGGCGCGCGACATCCTCGCCAAACCGCGCCAGGCTGCACCGGTGCTACCGGACTGGGACGAGAGCCGGGTGACCGACGCCGACGAGGAAGTGGTCATCTCGCACAACTGGGCCGAGCTGCGGCGGGCGATGTGGGATTACGTCGGCATCGTGCGCACCACCAAGCGCCTGCGCCGTGCGCAGCACCGCATCCGCCTCCTGGCGCGCGAGATCCACGAGTTCTACTCGAACTTCCGGGTGAGCAACGACCTCATCGAGCTGCGCAACCTGGTGGTCACGGCCGACCTCATCGTGCGCTGCGCGCTCAAGCGCAGGGAAAGCCGAGGCCTGCACCATTCGCGCGACTACCCCGACACCCTGCCCCGCGCACGTGACACCATCCTGCGCCCGCCGGCCCGGGGCGGAAAGCCACGCTGAGCCAACCCCCCGCGTGGCGGCCGCTTCGCCGCCGCGACCGCAAGCTCAGCCGGGCACATCCACCGTGTCCGCGGCGCGGTCGGCGCGATGGCGCAGCCAGATGCGCAACCCGCGCCAGTCGTCGCCGTCAGCCGACTCACTCGACTCTCGCTGCTGCAGGTTGGACGCCAGCAGCATCATGCCGGCCGGAACGCGCACCCGAACCGGTGTCGCGCCCGGGATCCCTTCCAGCGCCTGCAGCCTGAACCACACCGCCTGCGGCAGCGCGACCGCCGAGTGGGGACGGATGCGGCAGAGCACGCCCTGCCCCGCCCCCGCGGCGAACACTTCTGCCAGCCCGTCTTCCTCCAGCCACAGCACGAGACCGCGCTTGGCCTGCTCCGCGCGCACCGAACGCAGCACCGAGAGCGCCAGTGCGGCCCAGGCCAGCGCGGCGCCCAGCGAGCCCGCGAGCGACAATTCGTCGCCCACGAGAAACGCGCGCAGCGCCGGGACATGAAAAAGCGCCGATGCTGCCGCGACATGCGCGACCAGCACCGACGCCATCAGGATCCGGGAGGACTGCAGCCTCAGTTCAACTGGGAACCGCATGCCGCCCTGGAGCGCAGGATCACACGCGACGGAAGACCAGCGTGCCGTTGGTGCCGCCGAAGCCGAAGTTGTTCTTCAGCGCGACATCGATCTTCATCTCGCGCGCCACGTTGGCGCAATAGTCGAGATCGCACTCCGGATCCTGATCGAAGATGTTGATCGTCGGCGGCGAGATCTGGTTGTGCACCGCGAGCACGGTGAACACCGACTCCAGCCCGCCCGCGCCACCGAGCAGGTGGCCGGTCATCGACTTGGTGGAGTTGACCACCAGCTTGCGCGCATTGTCCTCGCCGAAGGCGAGCTTGATCGCATCGGTCTCGTTCTTGTCGCCGAGCGGGGTCGAGGTGCCGTGGGCGTTCAGGTATTGCACCTGATCCGGATTCACGCCGGCATTCTTCAGCGCATTGAGCATGCTGCGACGCGGGCCGTCGGTGTTGGGCGCAGTCATGTGATAGGCGTCGCCGCTCATGCCGAAGCCGGACAACTCGGCGTAGATCTTCGCACCGCGCTTGACCGCGTGCTCGTACTCCTCGATCACCATCACGCCGGCGCCCTCGCCGAGCACGAAGCCGTCGCGGCCCTTGTCCCACGGGCGACTGGCGGTCGCCGGGTCGTCGTTGCGGGTGGACAGTGCCTTGGCGGATGCGAAGCCGCCGATGGCGAGGTTGGTGACGGTCGACTCGGCGCCGCCACACACCATCACGTCGGCATCGCCGTACTCGATCATGCGCGCGCTCATGCCGATCGCATGAAGACCGGTGGTGCAGGCAGTGACCACCGCCAGGTTGGGGCCCTTCATCCCGAACATGATCGACAGGTTGCCGGAGATCATGTTGATGATCGTACCTGGGATGAAGAAGGGCGAAATCTTGCGCGGGCCGCCGCCGAGGAAGTCGTCGTGCGTTTCCTCGATCATCGGCAGGCCGCCGATGCCGGAGCCGATATTGACGCCGATGCGGTCGGCGTTGGCTTCGGTCACTTCGATGCCGGAGTCGCGGATGGCCTGGATGCCCGCCGCCATGCCGTAGTGGATGAAGACATCCATGCGGCGCGCTTCCTTGGCGGAGAGGTACTCGGCAACGTCGAAGCCCTTAACCTCACCAGCGATGCGGGAAGCGAAATTGCTTGCGTCGAAACGCGTGATCGGACCAATGCCGCTCTTGCCAGCGATGAGGTTTTCCCAGGCTTCGGAAACAGTATTGCCGACCGGCGAGATCACGCCGAGACCGGTGACGACGACTCTACGACGCGACACGGGCGACTCCGTCTAAATCATTGAAAAAATGAAACCTGCCCGGATGCCGCAGGAAACTGCAGGCGCCGGACAGGGTACGCTTGAACAGCGCAGGATGCTTACTTCTTGAGGTGGGCGTTGACGTAGTCGATCGCCTGCTGGACGGTGGTGATCTTCTCGGCCTCTTCGTCCGGGATCTCGCACTCGAACTCTTCTTCCAGCGCCATGACCAGTTCCACGGTGTCCAGCGAATCCGCGCCCAGATCATCGACGAACGAAGACTCGGTCTTGATCTCCGATTCGTTCACGCCAAGTTGCTCAGCGACGATCTTCTTGACGCGCTGTTCGATGTTCTCCATGAACCAACTCCTTCCTGAGGGTGACAGGTGAATGTAAAAAGCCGGCGTATTCTACCAAAACGCCGCGGAACCGCTATCCCGACGCAAATCAGGACATGTACATGCCACCGTTCACGTGCAGGGTGGTGCCCGTCACGTAAGCGGCAGCAGGGGATGCGAGGAACGCCACGGCGCCGGCGATTTCTTCCGGACGGCCGAGACGACCCAGCGCGATGTTGCCGAGCAGCGCGTCGCGCGCCGCTTCGGGCAGCGCACGCGTCATGTCGGTGTCGATGAAACCAGGCGCGACGCAGTTCACCGTGATGTTGCGGCTGCCCAGCTCGCGCGCCAGCGCGCGCGTCATGCCCGCCACGCCGGCCTTGGCGGCGGCGTAGTTGGCCTGACCCGGGTTGCCGGAACTGGCCACGACCGAGGTGATGTTGATGATGCGGCCGTTGCGCGCCTTCATCATGCCGCGCATGACGAGCTTGCTCATGCGGAAGACGGCGCGCAGGTTGGTGTCGAGCACCGCATCCCACTCCTCGTCCTTCATGCGCATGGCCAGGTTGTCGCGGGTGATGCCGGCGTTGTTCACCAGGATGCCCACGGCGCCGAAGCGCTTCTCGACCTCCCCCACCAGCGCCTCGCAGGCAGCGGCGTCGGTGACGTCGAGCGCCAGGCCGGCACCCTTGACGCCCGCCTCGGCGAGCGCCTTGTCGATGTCGGCGGCGCCGGATTCAGAGGTCGCGGTACCGACCACGGTCGCACCCAGGCGACCGAGTTCGAGCGCCACGGCACGGCCGATGCCGCGCGATGCGCCGGTGACCAGCGCGACCTGCCCTTCGAGCGAAAAACCCATGTCTTACCTCACTGCCGCAATGGCTTGTTCGAGACTGGCGGCATCGTGCGCCGAGCCGCCTTCGACGTCCTTGGCGATGCGCTTGGTCATGCCGGCGAGCACCTTGCCCGGGCCGCACTCGATGACGTGGCTCATGCCGCATGCGGCCATCGCCTGCACCAGCTCGATCCAGCGCACCGGGGAGAAGGCCTGGCGCACCAGCGCGTCGCGGATCTTCTCGGGATCGTCGTACACGGCGACGTCGACGTTGTTGATGACCTCGATCTCCGGCTTGACGATGGCGACGCCCGCGAGGCGCTCGGCGAGACGCTCCGCCGCCGGACGCATCAGCGCGCAGTGGAAGGGCGCGGAGACCGGCAGCAGCACGGCACGCTTGGCGCCCTTGGCCTTTGCGATCTCGCTCGCGCGCTCGACCGCGGCCTTGGCGCCGGCGATCACGATCTGGCCGGGCGCGTTCAGGTTCGCGGCCTCGACCACGTCGCCCTGCGCCGCTTCGGCACAGGCTTCGCGCACTGCGTCGGCTTCCAGGCCCATCACCGCAGCCATGGCGCCCTCGCCGGCAGGCACCGCTTCCTGCATCGCCTGCGCGCGGAAGCGCACCAGCGGCACGGCGTCCTTGAAGGCCATCGCGCCCGCGGCGACCAGCGCGGAGTACTCGCCCAGGCTGTGCCCGGCGACCATCGCCGGCTTCGGACCACCCGCGCCCAGCCAGGCACGGTAAGCCGCCACGCCCCCGGTCAGCATCAGGGGCTGGGTGTTGACGGTGAGCGCGAGACGTTCGGCGGGGCCGTCATTGACCATCGCCCACAGGTCTTCACCCAGCGCGTCGGAGGCCTCGGCGAAGGTGTCACGAATCACGGCCGACTCGCCATAGGCGGCCATCATGCCGACCGACTGCGAACCCTGGCCAGGAAAAACCAGCGCAAATGCCATGCTGTTCTCCGCTTTGTCAGAAAAGGTCTGGAATCAGAAATCGATCAGGGCCGCGCCCCAGGTGAAGCCGCCACCGACGCCCTCGACGATGACGCGCTGGCCTTCGCGCAGCTTGCCGCTGCGCACCGCCTCGTCGAGCGCGAGCGGAATCGACGCCGCCGAGGTGTTGCCGTGGTGATCGAGGGTGGTGATCACGCGCTCCATCGGCAGGCCGAGGCGCTTGGCCGTGGCCTGGATGATGCGGATGTTGGCCTGATGGGGGATCAGCCAGTCCACGCTGTCGGCCGGCTCGCCGGCGGCGTCGAGCACTTCCTGTGCGACCTCGCCGAGCACCTTGACCGCGAACTTGAACACCGCCTGCCCGTCCATGCGCAGGAAGGGATCGCCGATCACCTGTCCCGAGGCCACGCCGCCGGGGACGCACAGGATCGGATGATGGCTGCCGTCGGCATGCAGCGCTGAGGCGCGGATGCCGGGTCGCTCCGAAGCCTCGAGCACGACCGCGCCCGCGCCGTCGCCGAACAGCACGCAGGTGGCACGATCCGACCAGTCGAGGATGCGCGAGAACACTTCGGCGCCGATCACCAGCGCGCGCTTGTGGCTGCCCGAACGGATGAACTTCTCCGCGACCGTCAGCGCATACACGAAGCCGCTGCACACCGCCTGCACGTCGAAGGCCGGCCCGCCGTTGCGGATGCCGAGCTTGGACTGCACCAGCGCGGCGGTACTGGGGAAGATGTAGTCGGGGGTGGAGGTGGCGACGATGATGAGGTCGATGTCCTCGGCCTCGCAGCCCGCCGCCTCGATCGCACGCTCGGCGGCGACGCGGGCCAAATCGCTGGCGCCAACGTCGGCCGCGGCAAGATGGCGGCTGCGGATGCCGGAGCGGCTGACGATCCATTCGTCCGAAGTATCGATCCCGCGCGCCACCAGGTCGTCGTTGCTGACCGGGTCGCCCGGCAGGCAGCTTCCGGTTCCCGCGATCCGTGCGTAGATCATGCCTTCACCTCGTTCATGCTGGCCATTCGTTCGGAAATGCGCTCGATCAGCCGGTTGGACGCCGCCTCGGCCGCACGCGAAAGCGCGTTCCCGAAGGCCACCGCGTCGGCCGATCCATGGCTCTTGAGGACCACGCCGCGCAAGCCGAGCAGCGGCGCACCGTTGTACAGCCGGTGATCGACGCGCTGCTTGAAGCGCTTGAGCACCGGCAGGGCGAAGATCGCCATCAGCCTGGTCAGCGGCGAACGCTTGAACTCCTGCTTCAGGAACGCGCCGATCATCTGCGCCAGACCCTCGGAGGTCTTGAGCGCGACGTTGCCGACGAAACCGTCGCAGACGACGACGTCGACCGTGCCCTCGTAGATGTCGTTGCCCTCGACGTTACCGTAGAAGTTGAGACCGCTGTTGCGCAGCAGCTCCCCCGCTTCCTTGACCACATCGTTGCCCTTGATGACTTCTTCGCCGATGTTGAGCAGGCCGACCGACGGGCGCTCGGTGTGCTCGATCGCGGCGACCAGCATGGCGCCCATCACCCCGAACTGGAGCAGATGCTCGGCGCTGCAATCGACGTTGGCACCGAGGTCGAGCACATAGGTGTGCCCCTTCATCGACGGCAGCACGGTGGCGATCGCGGGACGGTCGATCCCGGGCAGGGTCTTGAGCACGAAGCGCGAGATCGCCATCAGCGCGCCGGTGTTGCCCGCCGAGACGGCGGCCGCGGCATCGCCCGCCTTGACCAGGTCGATCGCGACCCGCATCGACGAGTCTTTCTTGTTGCGCATGGCGATCGCCGGCGGATCGTCCATGGCCACGACTTCGCTCGCCGGATGCAGGCGCAGGCGCGCGCCGAATTCGGCTGCCGCGTCGCCGAGCAGCGGTTGAATCGCTTCCGCGCGCCCGACGAGGATCGCACTCGCGTCGGCGTGCGTGCGCAAAAAGGACAGCGTGGCCGGCACGGTCACGGCCGGGCCGTGATCGCCACCCATGCAGTCGATCGCAATGGTGACACCCATCGGCATCCTGCGTGATTTCTAGTTGTCGAGGTCGGAAAAAAGGCGGCGCAGGCGCTTTGCGCCTTGCGCCGCCCTCATCTTCGTGGGCCGCAGTGTTACTCGCCCTTGGCCTTCAGCACCTTCTTGCCACGGTAGAAACCGTTGGGGCTGATGTGGTGACGCAGGTGGACTTCACCCGTGGTCGGCTCGACGGCCAGCGCCGGACCGGTGAGGAAGTCGTGAGCACGGTGCATGCCACGCTTGGAGGGGGACTTCTTGTTCTGTTGAACGGCCATGAGTAAGACTCCTAAAACAAATATCGCGCCTATTTCGCGCTGGGACTGCCTCGCAGCGACGCCAGCGCAGCGAAAGGCGATTCTTCGGACACCCCGCCCTGCGGCCTGGGTGCCTCGCAAACCTGGTGTCGCGGAGCGATCGGCAGTGCCAGAAGCACTTCGTCCTCGAGCAAGGCAAGCACGTCGAGTTCGCCATCGATCTCGATCGCATCGACCTCGTCGTCCTCGAGCTCGTCCTCCGGAATCGGCTGCCCGCTTCTGACCGGCTGCAGCAGCGTATCGATCCGCAGCGGCCACTCCAGCCCGCCCAGACAACGCTGGCAGCGCAGATCGAGCGCGCCGTGAACCCGAAGACGCAGCCTCGGCTCCGAACCTGCGAGCCCCTCGGCCATGAAACCCTCGAGCCGCCACTGCAGGCTGCCATCAGAGGATGCAAGCGCATCGGACAGACGCAGCAAATCGGCCACTGCGAGCCCCCCTTCGACCGAGCGGGACTCTGCGGCAAACCGGAACGGGTCCGAGACGACTCTGGACGGAACGCCTTGTTGCGACATAAGCCGCGCATGATATTATTTTTTCGAGTCGCATGTAAAGCCTTCAATTGGCTTGAAAACGGACCCGCACGCACCACCGAGCCTCCCTCCCCAGCCGGAACGCATCCCAATTGATGAAAGTCGTCCTCGCCTCGACCTCGGCCTACCGCAAGATGCTGCTCGAGCGCCTGCACCTGCCCTTCGAGACCGATCGCCCCGAAACCGACGAGACCCCGCTGCCCGGCGAGGCACCCGCCGCGATCGCCGAGCGCCTGGCCGCAGAGAAGGCGCGCGCGGTCGCCGCGCGCTGGCCGGATTCACTGATCATCGGCAGCGACCAGGTGGCCTACCTGGGCGACGAGATCTTCGGCAAGCCCGGCACCGAGGCGCGCGCGATCGCCCAGCTGCAGCGCATGCGCGGCCAGACCGTGGTGTTCCACACCGCGCTGGCGCTGCTCAACACGCGCAGCGGCCACCTGCAGGTCGAGGGCGTGCCCACCCGGGTGCGTTTCCGCGACCTCAGCAACGACGAGATCCGCCGCTACGTCGCCAAGGAGCGGCCGCTGGACTGCGCGGGCAGCGCCAAGTCCGAAGGTCTCGGCATCACCCTGCTCGACGCCATGCCGGGCGAGGATCCGACCGCCCTGATCGGCCTGCCGCTGATCGCGCTGTCGCGCATGTTGCGCGCCGAAGGCCTGCAGCTGCCCTGACGCGATCCGCGACTCACCACCTGCCCGGCTGGCTGCGCGCCTGGCGGAAGACGACACCGACAACGAATCCGGAACCGCATACATGCAGCACGACAAGCGCGGCACGCTCTACCTGATCCCGGTCGCGCTCGGCGAAGCCACGCCGTGGGCGACCTTCCTGCCCGCCCAGGCGCAGGCGATCGCGGCGGGACTGCGCCGCTTCGTGGTCGAGACTGCGCGCGCCGCACGCGCGCACCTGAAACAGCTCGACTACCCGCATCCGCTGCGCGAGACCGACATCCGCGAACTGCCCGAGGACGGCCCCGGCGCAGCGGCCGCGCTCGACGCCCTGCTCGCCCCGGCGCTGGCAGGCGAGGACATCGGACTGATGTCCGACGCCGGCTGCCCGGCAGTGGCCGACCCCGGCGCCCGCCTGGTGGCGCGCGCCCACGCTCTCGGGATCCGCGTCGCGCCGCTGGTCGGACCGTCCTCGATCCTGCTCGGCCTGATGGGCTCGGGTCTGAACGGCCAGAGCTTCGCCTTCCACGGCTACCTCCCGGTGGGCGAAGGCGAACGCGACGCCGCCCTGCGCGCACTCGAGGAAGAGTCGCGCAAACTTGGACGCACGCAGATCTTCATCGAGACACCCTATCGCAACGAGCGGATGCTCGACGCCCTGCTCAAGCTGCTCAAGCCGGACACCCGGCTGTGCGTGGCTTGCGAACTCGCCACCGCGAACGAGACGCTGCTCACCCGCAGCGTGCGCGACTGGCGCAAGGCCGGACGCCCGGCGCTCGCCAAGCGCCCCGCACTGTTCCTGCTGCTGGCCTGACGTCAGGCATTCTCCAGCAACCAGCGCGCAAGCTCGCCCGGCGTATGCACGCAGGCGAGCGGCGACTCGGCCTCGAGCGCCGACAGCGGATGCGCGCCGAAGCTCACCGCCAGCCCGGCGGTGCGCGCATTCTTCGCCATCTGCAGGTCGTGCGTAGTGTCGCCGATCATCAGCGTGCGATCGGGGATCGCCCCCAATTCGTCCATCAGCTCCTCGAGCATCGCCGGGTGCGGCTTGGAGAAGCATTCGTCGGCACAGCGCGTGGCATGGAAATACGCCCCCAGCCCGGAATGCCCGAGCGCGCGGTTCAGCCCCACCCGGCTCTTGCCGGTCGCCACCGCGAGCAGATGGCCGCGCGCGGCCAGCGCATCGATCATCGCGCTCACGCCGTCAAAGAGGGTCAGCTCGTGATCCGCGGACAGGTAGTGATGACGGTAGCGCTCGACCATGCGCGGATAGGCGGACTCGTCCAGGTTCGGCACCGCGTGGCGCAGCGCAGCGCCCAGGCCGAGGCCGATCACGTAGCGCGCCCGCTCCTCCGGCGGCTCTTCCAGCCCGAGGTCGCGGGCAGCGGCCTGCATCGCGCGCACGATGGCGCCCGCAGAGTCCATCAGCGTGCCGTCCCAGTCGAACACGATCAGGTCGAAACGCTCAGCCATGTCTTTTCTCCCCGGCGTCGAGCCGGTCGATGAAGGATTGCAGGTCTTCCGGCAGCGGCGACGTGAAGGCCAGCGCCTCGCCGGTCAGCGGATGGGCGAAGCTCAGCTGCGCTGCGTGCAGGAACATGCGCTTGAGACCCTCGCCCTCCAGGCGCTTGTTGAGCGCGAAGTCGCCGTACTTGTCGTCGCCGCACAGCGGAAAGCCGAGGTGGGTCAGATGCACGCGGATCTGATGGGTGCGGCCGGTCTTCAGTTCCACCTCGAGCAGGCTGTAGTCGCGCCAGCGCCTGACCAGGCGCACGATGCTGTGCGAGGGCTTGCCGTCCTCGCTCACGCGCACCCGGCGCTCGCCATCCGGGGTCAGAAACTTGTGCAGCGCCGCCTTGACGTGCTGCAGCGGATTCGACCAGCGCCCCGGCACCAGGGTCAGGTAGCGCTTCTCCACCCTGCCCTCGCGCATCATGTCGTGCAGCGCGGTCAGCGCCGAACGCTTCTTCGCGACGATCAGCAGGCCGGAGGTCTCGCGGTCCAGACGATGCGCCAGCTCGAGCATGCGCGCGTCGGGCCGCTGCGCGCGCAGCTGTTCGATCACGCCGTAGCTCACCCCGCTGCCGCCGTGCACCGCCTTGCCCGACGGCTTGTCGATGACCAGGATCGCGTCGTCCTCGTACACCACCGGCAGCGCCTTGCCGACCGGTGCCGGCGCGCTGCGCGTCGGCTCGGCCACGCGGATCGGCGGGATGCGCAGCTCGTCGCCCTCTTCCAGGCGGTAGGTCTGCTGCACCCGCCGGCCGTTCACCCGCACCTCGCCGCTGCGCAGGATGCGATAGACGTGGCTCTTCGGCACACCCTTGGCGATGCGCATCAGGTAGTTGTCGATGCGCTGCCCGGCCGCGGCCTCGTCGATGCGCTCGTGCCGGACTGCAATGGCTTTGCCTTCAATCATCGTCATGAAATATACTTCTGCGCGGTTAAACCGGTCGCGGCCAGCCAAGTGCGGCACGTCGAACAATCCGTCAGGTCGAAACACCTGCTCCGGAGGACGCGCGCAGACTGCTGGCAAAGAGCCCTGAAGAGCGCTCCCGGTTCGACCGTTGCCCGCCATCCAAGGCCGAAAAGGCGCCGATGGTAACGCAACAGACCAACTTCGACATACCCATCCAGCCCACGGGTTGGATTTTGATGCGCAAGCCACATACGCAGGATCAAATGCTCCGGCCCGAAGCCCACGCGGCACGCCGGGCGGGAGCAAGAGAATTTCGACCAGCCGACCCATCACAGCCCGACAAACCCACCGGATGAAAGCAGCAGTCCTACCCAATCGCTCCTGATCCCGGAAAGCGCGATGGTGCGCGCCGTTCGTCCTGCCCGTGTGACTTCTCGCGGGAGAACGATCCAAATGAAGCGCATGCTTTTCAATGCGACGCAGGCCGAAGAACTGCGCGTCGCGATCGTGGACGGTCAGAAACTGATCGACCTCGATATCGAATCGGCCGCCAAGGAAGAACGCAAGAGCAACATCTACAAGGCGGTCATCACCCGCATCGAGCCCAGCCTCGAAGCGGCTTTCGTCGACTACGGCGCGGACCGCCATGGCTTCCTGCCGTTCAAGGAAATCTCCCGTTCCTACTTCCAGCCCGGCGTGGACGCCAGCAAGGCCTCCATCAAGGAAGCCCTGAAGGAAGGCCAGGAACTGATCGTCCAGGTCGAGAAGGACGAGCGCGGCAACAAGGGTGCGGCGCTCACCACCTACATCTCGCTCGCCGGCCGCTATCTGGTGCTGATGCCGAACAACCCGCGCGGCGGCGGCGTGTCGCGCCGCGTCGAGGGTGACGAGCGCGCAGAGCTGCGCGACGCGATGGACCAGCTCGACGTGCCGCAGGGCATGAGCCTGATCGCGCGCACCGCCGCGATCGGCCGCAGCGCCGAAGAGCTGCAGTGGGACCTGAACTACCTGCTGCAACTGTGGACCGCGATCGAAGGCGCGGCCCAGGGCCAGTCCGGCGCGTTCCTGATCTATCAGGAAGGCAGCCTGGTAATCCGCGCCATCCGCGATTACTTCCAGCCCGACATCGGCGAGATCCTGATCGACACCGACGACATCTACGAGCAGGCGCGCCAGTTCATGGCCCACGTCATGCCCGGCAACGTGTCGCGGGTGAAGCGCTACAGCGACGACGTGCCGCTGTTCTCGCGCTTCCAGATCGAGCACCAGATCGAATCGGCCTACTCACGCCAGGTGAACCTGCCCTCGGGCGGCGCCGTGGTCATCGACCACACCGAGGCGCTGGTCTCCATCGACGTCAACTCGGGCCGCGCCACCAAGGGCTCGGACATCGAGGAAACCGCCTTCCGCACCAACTGCGAGGCCGCCGACGAGATCGCCCGCCAGCTGCGCCTGCGCGACCTCGGCGGCCTGATCGTCATCGACTTCATCGACATGGAGTCGGCCAAGAACCAGCGCGAGGTCGAGAACCGCCTGCGCGACGCCCTGCGCCATGACCGCGCCCGCGTGCAGACCGGCAAGATCAGCCGCTTCGGCCTGCTCGAGCTGTCGCGCCAGCGCCTGCGCCCGGCACTCGCCGAGACCAGCTACATCACCTGCCCGCGCTGCAACGGTACCGGCCACATCCGCAGCACCGAATCGTCCGCGCTGCACATCGTCCGCATCCTCGAGGAAGAGGCGATGAAGGACAACACCGGCGCGGTGCATCTGCAGGTGCCGGTCGACGTCGCCACCTTCCTGCTCAACGAGAAGCGCGTCGATATCGCCCGCATCGAGATGCGCCACAAGGTGCAGCTCATCATCGTGCCGAACCGCCACCTCGAGACGCCGGCGCACGAGATCATCCGCCTGCGCCACGACCAGCTCAACGCCGAGGACATCGCGCTGGCGAGCTACCAGATGGTGCAGAAGCCCGCCGAGGACAACGCCCGTCTGCCGTCCAAGGCCAACGAGCGCCCGGCGCGCCCGGAGGCGGCGGTCAAGGGCATCGCCCCCGCCCAGCCCGCCCCGGTGGCCGCACCCGAGGCTGCGCCTGCGCCGGCACCGGCACCGGCCGCCCCGGCTGCGAAGGGCCTGTTCGCCCGCATCATGAGCTGGTTCGGTGGCAGCAAGCCCGAAGCCGCACCGGCAGCGATGGCAGTAGTCGAGGAAACGCCCAAGCGCGAACAGCGCGCTCGCGGCGAGCGCAGCGGTGAGGGCCGACGCGGCAACGGCAACCGCGGGCGTCGCGGCGATCGTGAAGCCGACACCCAGCAGCAGGCCGGTCGCGGCGCACGCCCCGAGCGTGGCGAGCGTGCAGAAGGCGGTGAAAAGCCGCAGCGCGCCGCTGGCGAGCGTCCGGAGCGCGCCGAACGCGCCGAACGCGCAGAACGCGGCGAGCGCCCCGAGGGCGGCCGTGGTCGCGGCCGCAACCAGCGCGGCAATCGCGTCGAGGAAGCCGGCGAGCGCATCGAGAAGGCGGTCGACGAACGCGCCGCAGCTGAAGAGGACGTGCTGAAGGCCGGTGCAGCGGGCGCCGCCGTCGTGGCCGCCGCGACCGCTGTCGGCGAAGCCGGGGCTGCAGAAGCAGTTGCCGTGACCGAAACCGCCGGCGAGGAAGGTGCGCCGACCGAGAAGCGCCGTCGCCGCGGCCGCGGCCGTGGCCGCCGCTCGGGTGAGGGCCAGGTCGCTGCGACCACCGACATGGAAGCGGTCGAGACCGGCGAAGAAGCGCGCGACGACGCTGCCCTCGCGGCCGCGCCCGAAGCGGCCGCGCAAGCGCTTGTCCCCGAAACCGCTGCGATCGCCGCAGCCGAACTGCCCGTCGTCGCCTCGGCACCCGAGGCGGTGGAAGCGACTCCGGCAGAGGCCATCGAGCAGGCGCTCGCGCCTTTGCCGGTCGCGGCCGAGACCAGCGTTGGCGAGTCTGAATCCGTTCAGGCAGCGGTCGAGACGCCCGCCGAGCCCGCACCCGCTGCGCTCGCAGAGGCTGTCGAAGCGGTCGAGACCGTAGTGAGCGCCGCCGAGGCGGAAGTGGTCGAAACCGCCTCCATCCCGGTCGAGCGCGAGGCTGAAGCAGCCAGTACGACCGCGTCGACGGCAGCCGGCGAAGCCCCCGCGGCCGCACTGGAACCGGCTGTCGAGGCTACGCCCGCTATCGCGCCGGCTCAGGAGGCCGCGACCGAGACCCGGCCGGAGCAGGCGCCGAGCGCGCCGATCATCGTCTCGACCCAGGACTCGGGCAGCGACCTGATCAAGATCGAGACAGATCCGACGAAGCTCGCCCAGTTCGGCACCGGTGCCGTCGAGCCGCCGGCGCGCCTGGGCCGCAAGCCTCGCCCGGCCCCGGTGATCGTCGAGGAACCGCTGCAGCAGGTCGAGACCCGCAGCAAGTAAGAGGCGGCGTCACCGATGACAAAGGCCATCCCGAGGGATGGCCTTTGTCGTTTCCGCAGCCTGCCGCGGCTCCTCCGGAAAACGGGGTGCTACGCCCGCACCGATACCGTCTCCAGCAGCCCGCGCACCCCGTGCTCGCACATGTCGAGCACCAGATCGAAGCCGCGCGGCCCGCCGTAATAGGGATCCGGCACCTCGTCCTCGAATTGCCCCGAGCCGTCGAACGCCATGAACAGGCGCAGGCGCGGCTGGTAGACCGGCGGGCACAGCCGCCGCATGGTCTCCAGATGCCCGCGATCCATCGCCAGCAGCAGGTCGAACTCCTGAAAATCACGCACCTCCAGCTTGCGCGCGCGCAGCCCGGACAGATCGTAGCCGCGCAGCCTGGCCGCCTTCTGCGTGCGCGGATCGGGTGCCTCGCCGACGTGGTAACCGTGCGTCCCCGCGGAATCCACCTCGACCCGATCACCCAGCGCTCCAGCCGCGATCAGATGACGCGCCACGCCTTCGGCGGTGGGCGATCTGCAGATGTTGCCGGTGCACACGAACAGGACTCTCGTCATCTTCCCTCTCCCCCGATCATCAGACACTGCCGTGCTGGTCTGCGCCAAACGCGCGCTGACGAAGCTTGAACAACTCGTCGCGCGCTGCAGCGGCCTTTTCGAACTCCAGATTGCGGGCGTGTTCCTGCATCTCCTTCTCCAGACGCTTGATCGCCCGCGCCAGCGCCTTCTCGTCCATCACCGCATAGTCGGCGCCCTTCTCGGCCACGCGCGCAACGTCGCGCTTGGCCCCATCCGCATCATAGACCCCGTCGATGATGTCCTTGATCCGCTTCGTCACCGACTTCGGCACGATGCCGTTGGCCTCGTTGAAGGCGATCTGCTTGTGGCGTCGGCGCTCGGTCTCGCCGATCGCCGCCTTCATCGAATCGGTGATGCGGTCGGCGTAGAGGATGGCGGTGCCGTGAAGGTGGCGTGCGGCGCGGCCGATGGTCTGGATCAGCGAGCGCTCGGAGCGCAGGAAGCCCTCCTTGTCCGCATCGAGGATCGCCACCAGCGACACCTCGGGGATGTCGAGCCCCTCGCGCAGCAGGTTGATGCCCACCAGCACGTCGAACTCGCCCAGGCGCAGGTCGCGGATGATCTCGACCCGCTCGACGGTATCGATGTCCGAGTGCAGGTAGCGCACGCGGATGCCGTTGTCGGCGAGGTAGTCGGTGAGGTCCTCGGCCATGCGCTTGGTCAGCACGGTGACCAGCACGCGCTCGTTCACCTCGAGCCGCTTCTTGATCTCGGAGAGCAGGTCGTCCACCTGCGTCATCGCCGGGCGCACCTCGACCATCGGATCGATCAGGCCGGTCGGGCGCACCACCTGCTCCACCACCTGGCCCTGGTGCTCCTCCTCGTACTTGGCCGGCGTGGCGGAAACGAAGATCGTCTGCGGCATCAGGCGCTCGAACTCGTCGAACTTGAGCGGCCGATTGTCCAGCGCCGAGGGCAGGCGGAAGCCGTAGCCGACGAGGTTCTCCTTGCGTGAGCGGTCGCCCTTGTACATGCCGCCCACCTGGCCGATGGCCACGTGCGACTCGTCGATGAAGAGCAGCGCGTCCTGCGGCAGGTAGTCGATCAGCGTCGGCGGCGGCTCGCCCGGGCCGCGGCCAGACAGATGGCGCGAGTAGTTCTCGATGCCCTTGCAGAAGCCCATCTCGTTCAGCATCTCGAGGTCGAAGCGGGTGCGCTGCTCGATGCGCTGCGCCTCCACCAGCTTGCCCTCGCGCTGGAAGAAGGCGACGCGCTCCTTCAGCTCCTCCTTGATCGCCTCGATCGCCTGCAGCACCGTCGCGCGCGGGGTCACGTAATGGCTGGACGGATACACCGTGAAACGCGCCAGCTTGTGCTTGAGGTGGCCGGTGAGCGGGTCGAACAGCGTCAGGTGCTCGATCTCGTCGTCGAACATCTCGATGCGCACCGCCAGCTCGGCGTTCTCCGCTGGAAAGACGTCGATGACGTCGCCGCGCACGCGGAAGGTGCCGCGGCGGAAGTCGATGTCGGCACGGGTGTATTGCATCGCCACCAGGCGCTGGATGAGGTCGCGGTGTGCCATGCGCTCGCCTTCGCGCAGGTGCAGGATCATGGCGTGGTAGTCCACCGGATCGCCGATGCCGTAGATGCACGACACCGTCGCCACGATCACGACGTCGCGCCGCTCCATCAGGCTCTTGGTGGCGGACAGGCGCATCTGCTCGATGTGCTCGTTGATCGACGAATCCTTCTCGATGAAGAGGTCGCGCGAGGGCACGTAGGCCTCGGGCTGGTAGTAGTCGTAGTAGCTGACGAAGTACTCGACCGCGTTCTCCGGCAGGAACTCCTTGAACTCGGCGTACAACTGCGCCGCCAGCGTCTTGTTCGGCGCCAGCACCAGCGCCGGCCGCCCCATTCGGGCGATCACGTTGGCCATGGTGTAGGTCTTGCCGGAGCCGGTCACGCCGAGCAGGGTCTGGTACATCAGGCCGTCCTCCACCCCTTCGCACAGCAGGCGGATCGCCTCGGGCTGGTCGCCGGCGGGCGGAAAGGGCTGGTGCAGGCGGAAGGGGCTGCCCTCGAAGCTGAGCACCGTAGCGCCTTGCTGCGGTGCATCGTTTCCGCCGCTATTGCCTTGACTCGTCATGCTAAAATTCCTGCTCCATCCCGGTGCATCGCCACGCGGCGGCACCGGACGAAAACGTGGATTATTTCCCAAATCGCGTGACAAGGCACGGCGCATGGCCGTTCCCGACACGCGCACATATCGCTGCCCTACTGGAACGACTGGAGTCCTCATGTCCGCTTCGATCTTCGCCGCCGTCGAGATGGCGCCCCGTGACCCGATCCTTGGCCTGAACGAGGCCTTCGCCGCC
>JARRBR010000143.1 GCA_029982755.1 Rhodocyclaceae bacterium | reverse complement strand
CAAAAAAGGATGAACTCGAACCGATCAGAGCTGGAACGGGTTGGCGAAGGCGAACATCATGGCGATACCGACACCGATCAGGAACGCGGCGTCGATCAGGCCGGCCAGCAGGAACATCTTGGTCTGCAGGGCGTTCATCAGCTCGGGCTGACGCGCCGAGGCTTCGAGGTACTTGGAACCCATGATGCCGATACCGATACAAGCGCCGATAGCACCGAGACCGATGATCAGACCAGCAGCCAGAGCAACAAAACCCAGAACGTTTTCCATGACGACTCCTTAGTGGGGAAGGTGAGTTTAAAACCAGGTACTACGCTGAAGGTGAAGCTGAAACTTAGTGGCTTTCGTGCGCCTGACCGACATACACCAGGGTCAGCATCATGAAGATGAAGGCCTGCAGGGTGATGATCAGGATGTGGAAGATCGCCCAGATGGTGCCGGCGAACACATGACCGACGAAGCCGAACACGGTGGCGGTGCCGCCGAGCAGCGCGATCAGGATGAAGACCAGCTCGCCGGCGTACATGTTGCCGAACAGTCGCATG
This sequence comes from Rhodocyclaceae bacterium, assembly GCA_029982755.1. Lineage (GTDB taxonomy): Bacteria > Pseudomonadota > Gammaproteobacteria > Burkholderiales > Rhodocyclaceae > Thauera. Next base: position 6,867 of record JARRBR010000143.1, on the reverse strand, counting down.
CCGTGGGAGACGGTCTTGGCGAGGAACTCGATGATCTGCATCAGGAAGTTGACCGGGTACAGCAGCGGGTGGCTGCCGAAGGGCGCGGTGAAGAGCTCATGCACCCAGCCCGAGACGCCCTTGATCTTGACGTTGTAGTACAGGCACAGCAGCAGCACGCCGATCGACAGGCCGAGCGCGGCGGACAGGTCGGCGGTCGCCACGATGCGCATGTAGGCATGCGCGGGATCGCCGCCGGCTGCGGAATAGACGCCGGTCCAGAGCATCGGGATCAGATCGACCGGCAGCAGGTCCATCGCGTTCATGAAGAAGATCCACACGAACACGGTGAGCGCGAGCGGGGCGACGAACTTGCGCGACTCGGCGCTATGGACGATGCCCTTGGCCTGGTCGGCGACCATCTCGACGAGCAGCTCGACGATGCCCTGGAAACGGCCGGGAACGCCCGAGGTGGCCTTGCGCGCGGCCAGCCACAGCACGAAGACGGTCAGCAGGCCCAGCGCAATCGAGAAGAACATCGAGTCGAGGTTGATGACGCTCCAGTCGACGATGTTTTCCTGCGGATGCCCGGTGTTGTTGAAGTGTCCGAGGTGGTGAATTACGTACTCGGATGCGGTGGGAGCGTTTCCAGCCATGGTCAGGTCTTCACCAAAAATGCAAATAAATTCGCTTTGAGAGCCAGGATGAGACCGATCAGCATGCCCCCCCAGTGGAGGTCAGGATATACGGCCCACACCAGCACCAACAATCCCACAATCGAGGCGATCTTGATGAACTCGCCTGCGACGAAAGCGGTCACACTCGCCGTCCCAGCCCGCCGAACGATCGCCGACAGGCGAATCGCGAACATCCAGCTGGGCAGCACGCATGCAAGGCCTGCCCCTGCGGCGGAGATCGCACCGGGAACACCGAACAGTGCGCCGGAAAGCAGCACCGCGATGAGTGTCGCGATCACCTGCAGTATGACAGCTTTAAGCATGGGTTTTATCGCACATGCGTTGCGAGACGCTGGCGACCGCCTAAAATCCCGCGGATAGTAGGGGTTAACCGCAGCAAAGTCAAACCTTGGTTGCATTGCAGCACGACTCTTCGCGGCGGTCCGATATCTTATAAAAGACAATACATGCACTGCGCTTGCAGAGCCGCCCTCGTGCCCGTCCACACCCCGCCCCCGACCACGACCCCATCGCCCGCATGACAGAGACCCGCAAGGCGCACCGGCGCGAAATCTTCGGCTGGTGCATGTTCGACTTCGCCAACCAGGCCTACACCCTGCTGATCATCACGGTGGTCTTCGGCGACCTGTACACGCGCCTGATCGTCGGCGACGCACCGGACTACCGCCTCGGCAACCTGCTGTGGAGCCTCGCCCTGTGCCTGAGCTATGCGCTCGTCGTCGTCAGCGCACCCCTGCTCGGCGCCGTCATGGACCACGCGCGGGCGAAGAAGCGCATGCTGTTCGCGAGCTACCTGCTCACCGTGGGCAGCACCGCGCTGCTGTACTACGTGCAGCCGGGCTACGTCTGGCTCGGCTTCGCGCTGATCGTGATCTCGAACACCGCATACGCGGCGGGCGAATCCTTCATCGCCAGCTTCCTGCCCTTCCTCGGCGAACGTCACGAACTGGGACACATCTCCGGCCTGGGCTGGGCGCTCGGCTATGCCGGCGGGCTGGTATCGGCGGGATTCGTGCTCGCCTTCCTCGGCGAGGCGAGTGCGGAGAACTTCGAACGCATGCGCTGGGTAGGCCCCTTCGCCGCCGCCTTCTTCCTGCTGGCGGCGATCCCGACCTTCCTGTGGCTGCGCGAGCCGGCCATCGGCGAACGCCGGCGCCTGCGCATGGCGGTGGCGGGAACCGCCTACCGGCGCCTGCTGCACACGGTGCGCACGGTGGGCGACTTCCCGGACCTCGCCTGGCTGTTCCTGTCGATCCTGTTCGCGATGGCGGGGGTCTACGTGATCGTCGCCTTCTCCTTCATCTACGGCGCGCAGGTCATCGGCTGGAGCGAGGCCACGCGCAACCTGATGTTCATCGTCGTGCAGATCACCGCCCTGCTCGGCGCCCTGCTGTTCGGCACGCTGCAGGGCAGGCTCGGCGGACGGATCACCTACGCGCTGACCCTGGTGCTGTGGATCGCGGCCATCCTCGCCATCCATTTCGTCGCGCCGATGACGGCCGCGCTCAACGAGTGGCTGGGTCTGGCGCTGCGCGCCGAGCAGGTGTTCCTGTTCGCCGGCCTGCTGTCCGGGCTGAGCCTGGGCTCGAGCCAGTCGGTCGGACGCGCGCTGGTGGGGATGTTCGCGCCCGAGAGCCGGGCCGCCGAGCTGTTCGGCTTCTGGGGCCTGTTCAGCAAGCTGGCGGCGATCTTCGGCATCTTCGGCGTCGGCCTGCTGCAGTGGCTGTTCGGCCTGCAGGGCGCGGTGCTGTTCTGCATCCTGCTGTTCGTGCTGGCGCTGCTGCCGCTGGCCGCCATCGACGAGGCGCGCGGGTTGGCGAGCGCGCGGCTCGCCGACGAGGGCGCGCGCGCCGACCGGACCTAACGCAGGCGGCCGAGCACGCCGTCGAGCTGGTCGAGGCTGCCGAAGCGGATCGTGAGCTCGCCGGCGCCCTTCTTGTTGGCCTTGATCTTCACCGTGGCGCCGATCGCGTCGGCGATCTCCTCTTCCAGCCGCAGCAGGTCGCGGTCGGGCTGGGGGACGGGCTTCTTCAGGCGCGGGTTAAGGATCTGCTGCACCAGGCGCTCGGTGTCGCGCACCGACAGCTGGCGCGCGGCGACCTGGTTGGCGAGCTGGATCTGGGCGGCGCCATCGAGCGGCAGCAGCGCGCGCGCATGGCCCATGTCGATGTCGCCCGCCATCAGCAGCTCCTGCACCGGCCTCGCGAGGTTGAGCAGGCGCAGCAGGTTCGAGGCCGCCGGACGCGAGCGCCCGACCGCGTCGGCCGCCTGCTGGTGCGTCATCTCGAACTCGTCGATCAGGCGCTGGATGCCGGCCGCCTCCTCGAGCGGGTTGAGGTCCTCGCGCTGGATGTTCTCGATCAGCGACATCGCCAGCGCGGCATCGTCGGGGATCTCGCGCACCAGACAGGGCACCTCGGCCAGCCCGGCGATCTGCGCCGCACGCCAGCGCCGTTCGCCGGCGATGATCTCCCAGGCGTCCTCGCTCACCGGACGCACCAGGATCGGCTGCATCACGCCCTGGGCCTTGATCGACGCCGCCAGCTCCTCGAGCGAACCCGGATCCATGCGCGTGCGCGGCTGGTACTTGCCGGGCTGCAGCGCGATCGTGGCCAGCGACTGCAGCGCGCCCTTCTCGGCCTCTTCTTCCTGGTTGGCCGCCAGCAGCGCATCGAGGCCGCGGCCGAGGCCCTTGAGTCTGGGTTTGTTCATGTCGATCCCGAATGTCAGAAGGTCTTCGCGCGCTCGATCATCTCGCGCGCGAACGCCATGTAGGCCTGGGCGCCCTTGGCGGCCTTGTCGAACACCACGCCGGGGATGCCGTGGCTGGGCGCCTCGGCCAGGCGCACGTTGCGCGGCACGATGGCGCGGAACACCTTGTCGCCGAAATGGCCCTCGAGCTGCGCCGAGACCTGCTGCTGCAGGGTGACGCGCGGATCGAACATCACCCGCAGCAGGCCGATGATCTTGAGCTCGCGGTTGAGGTTGGCATGCACCTTCTTGATCGTGTTGACGAGGTCCGACAGGCCCTCCAGCGCGTAGTACTCGCACTGCATCGGGATGATGACGCCGTTGGCACAGCACAGGCCGTTCAGGGTCAGCATCGACAGCGAGGGCGGGCAGTCGATGAGGACGAAGTCGTAGTCGGCGTCGAAGGCCTTGAGCGCGTTGCGCAGGCGCTTCTCGCGCTGCTCGAGGTTGACCAGCTCGACCTCGGCCCCGGCGAGGTCGCGGTTGGCGGGCAGCACGTCGTAGCCGCCGGTGGGCGAGGCGACGCGTACGCCGGCGAGATCGACCAGGCCGACGAGCAGGTGATACACCGAGTGCTGCAGCCCGCGCTTGTCGATGCCGCTGCCCATGGTGGCATTGCCCTGCGGATCGAGGTCGATCAGCAGCACGCGCTGCCCGGCGTGGTGCAGTGCGGCGGCGAGGTTGACGCAGGTGGTGGTCTTGCCCACCCCGCCCTTCTGGTTGGCGACGCAGAAAATCTTGGCCATTTGGATTCAGGCTGTTCCGTTTGCAGGGGCTGCGCGCGCGGCGCGAAACCCGGAGTGTACTTCAATGCGGCAGCGCAGCAGGCATGGTGCCGCAGCGCCGCCGACGTCGCAGCGCGTCATGCGCGGCGGATGACCAGCAGGTGACGCTCGGCGTCCAGCCCGGGCACGCGCAGCGCATGGGTCTCGCTCACGACCCAGCCGGCCGGCAGCGCAGCGACTTCATCCACCGGATTCACGCCCTTCATCGCGTACAGCGCGCCGCCGCCGCCGGCGACGAGGTGGCCGGAGAGGTTCACGAAATCCGCCAGGCTGGAGAAGGCGCGCGAGATCACGCCCTCGGCCGCGCCGCCGGGCAGGCTGTCAGCCGTCACCTGCTCGACGCGCTTGTTGAGCACCGAGAAGTTGCCCAGCCCGAGTTCGATCTTCGCCTGCTGCTGGAAGCTTGCCTTCTTGCCCACGGTCTCGATCGAGCTCACGAGCAGTCCGGGGCGCACGATCGCCAGCACCACGCCGGGCAGGCCGCCGCCGGAGCCGATGTCGGCGAGCCGGTTCACGTTCTCCAGCTGCGGCAGCACCGCCAGCGAGTCGAGCAGGTGGTGGGTGATCAGCTCCTGCGGGCTGCGTATCGCGGTGAGGTTATAGACCTTGTTCCACTTCAGCAGCAGTTCGCCGAAGGCGAGCAGGCGGTCGACGGTTTCCTGCGGCAGCGCGAGGCCGAGCGCGGCGATGCCGTCGGCGAGCTGCCCCGCCCAGGGCTGCAGGCAGCCGCTCATGCTGCCGGCCTCTGCGCCGCATCGACGCCACCGCCGGCCGGCTCGCTGGACCGCCCGGCACGCGCCGCCAGCTCGCGGCGCTTGAGCCACACCAGCAGCAGCGAGATCGCCGCCGGGGTCACGCCCTGGATGCGTCCGGCCTGGCCGATGGTCTCCGGCTTGTGCTGGTTGAGCTTCTGCTGCACTTCCTTGGACAGGCCGCGCACCTGCGCGTAGTCGAGGTCGGCCGGCAGGCGGGTGGCCTCGGCCTGGGCCTGCTTCGCCACCTCCTCCTGCTGGCGGTCGATGTAGCCCTGGTACTTGGCGGCGATTTCGATCTGCTCGATCACCTGGGCATCGGTCTCGCGCTCGTCGGGCGCGCCGGGCAGGCTCATCAGTGATGCGTAGCTGGTCTCCGGCCGGCGCAGCAGCTCGAAGTAGCGCTGCTCGCGCTCGAGCGCCTTGCCGAGCACGCGCTGCTGGTCCTCGGACGGAATCGCCTCCGGCCGCGCCCACGCCGCCTTCAGCTGCGCCGTGCCGCGCTCGATCGCCTCGCGCTTGGCGCAGAAGGCGGCCCAGCGCGCGTCGTCGACCAGGCCGAGCTCGCGGCCCTTCTCGGTCAGGCGCAGGTCGGCGTTGTCCTCGCGCAAGCTGAGGCGGTACTCGGCACGCGAGGTGAACATGCGGTAGGGCTCGGACACACCGCGGGTGATCAGGTCGTCCACCAGCACGCCCAGGTAGGCCTCGTCGCGGCGCGGGCACCAGGGCTCGCGGCCCTGGACCTGCAGCGCGGCATTGGCGCCGGCGAGCAGGCCCTGCGCCGCGGCCTCCTCGTAGCCGGTGGTGCCGTTGATCTGGCCGGCGAAGAACAGCCCGCCGATCGACTTGGTCTCCAGGCTCGACCTGAGGTTGCGCGGATCGAAGTAGTCGTACTCGATCGCATAGCCCGGGCGCAGGATGTGCGCGTTCTCCAGGCCGCGGATGCTGCGCACGATCTGCAGCTGCACGTCGAAGGGCAACGAGGTCGAGATGCCGTTGGGGTAGATCTCGTGCGTCTCAAGCCCTTCCGGCTCGAGGAAGATGTTGTGGCTGTCCTTGTCGGCGAAGCGATGGATCTTGTCCTCGATCGACGGGCAGTAGCGCGGCCCCACGCCCTCGATCACGCCGGAATACATCGGCGAGCGGTCGAGATTGGCGCGGATCACGTCGTGGGTGCGTTCGTTGGTGTGCGTCATCCAGCACGGCAGCTGGCGCGGGTGCTGCGCGGCATGGCCGAGGAAGCTGAACACCGGCACCGGGTCGTCGCCCGGCTGCACCGTCATCACCGAGAAGTCGATGGTGCGCGCATCCAGTCGGGGCGGGGTACCGGTCTTCAAGCGGCCCTGCGGCAGCTTGAGTTCCTTGAGGCGCGCACTGAGCGAGATCGCCGGCGGATCGCCCGCGCGCCCGGCGGAGTAATTCTGCATCCCCACGTGCACCAGGCCGTTGAGGAAGGTGCCCGCGGTCAGCACCACGGCCGGTGCCTCGAAGCGCAGGCCGATCTGGGTGACGACGCCGGTGACGCGGTCGCCGACCACGATTAGGTCGTCCACCGCCTGCTGGAACAGCCACAGGTTGGGCTGGTTCTCCAGCCGGCGGCGGATCGCCGCCTTGTACAGCACGCGGTCGGCCTGGGCGCGGGTGGCACGCACCGCCGGGCCCTTGGAGGCATTGAGGATGCGGAACTGGATGCCGCCCTCGTCGGTGGCCGCCGCCATCGCGCCGCCGAGCGCATCGACTTCCTTGACCAGGTGGCCCTTGCCGATGCCGCCGATGGACGGGTTGCAGCTCATCGCCCCGAGGGTCTCGATGTTGTGGGTGAGCAGCAGCGTGGCCGCGCCCATGCGCGCCGCGGCGAGCGCAGCCTCGGTCCCGGCGTGACCGCCGCCGACCACGATGACA